>JAFAXQ010000201.1 GCA_019240835.1 Ktedonobacteraceae bacterium | reverse complement strand
CAGAGAGTGTATGTTCAGTCCGCGTTCCACCAGCTTGTTCGCCGCACCGATGCGCAAGGCCAGCGAGGCAAAGGAAGCTTGCCTCGCATCGCCCCGTCCCTGTGCGGGATAGACACCGTCAATGCCAAGGTTGCGCACGCTCCAATCAGCCAGTTCCACGGGAACAAGCGCTATACTGCCGGCCTGGGAGCGCACTGCACTCAGTAATGCATCGGCGGTCTGCACGCTATGCACGTTGTTGGCGAGCAGTACGCTAGGTGGCAGGGCCAACCCTTGGAGAGCAAAGAGATGAACCGGCAAGCTGTATGGGCCGCCGAGTGTGCTCCAATCCGTGATCGTTCCATTCAGCAGTGCCCGTGCCTGAGCAGTAGTGATGCTGTCAATGGGCACGCGCAGATGTGTAATAGCGGTGACAGGGCTGGTGCCAATAGAGGTGTCGGTGTAGCCGGGGGGTAGCTTGCCAAAAGTGAGGATGAGGTCGGGGGAGGACTTGAGTGAAGGCACGCTAGTGACATCCGGTATGCCAGCCACACCATTCATGCGCTGGACGATAGCCCTGCCCAATGCAAGTGGTACAGTCCCATCAATATAAATCGTGCCTGTTCGTCCCAACGTAAACGGCCCTGTGCGTTGCGGCACTACAGTTTGTTCGCAACTAGCAAGCGTGGCACCAGCCGCACTCACCAGTAATTCACGCCGACTGAGTTTCATGTTTGCCATAAGATGTCCTTCCTGCATTCATTGCTGTATTGTCTACTCTATTCTAATGGTTGTGTAACAGCAAGCTAACTCTGTGTAGTATCAGCAGTGCGATATACGAAAGCCCGGAGAGAAAACTTTGCTCTACCTACGTTTATTGTAGTAGAGCAAATGCGACATCAGGAATTAACTAATGAAGGAAGATATGTATGAACAATCTTGACTACCGAGTGCTATGGGTACATGGTATTAGCCCTTACAAAGCTGGCTACTCGATTGCGTGGCAGACAGCATTCAACACCTACTTGAACTTTCCTGATAGTGACTATCTTGAAGTGCTCTGGTCTACTGTGTTCAAGGGCGAGAACACCATACCACTCACCCCCCAGGAACAGTTAGCTGCTGACGAGCTACGCAAAGTGCTAGCAACACCGATGCTGGCTCGTGCAACAGCACAACTACCTGGTAGCTCCCTATTATTAGAGTGGTCAAGCCTGAAAGGTGTTAGCTCGGTGGAGCGAGCTTTTCTGCCTGATTGGGTGTTGAACCCGGATGCCTACATTGGTGAATTCACGGAGTACCTGGTGAGTAGACGTATACGCAATGCGGTCAAGGAGAAAATGAAGGAGAAACTACGCTCTTTAGCTAGTAGCGGGGATGATACCTCTATCATTGCGCATAGCTGGGGCACGGTAGTTGCCTACGAGAGCCTGATTGACTTGGAGGCAGAGCTTCCTACCTTCAAACTGACAAACCTGTTCACACTCGGCAGTCCCCTTTGGATGGTGCATCTCTTGCTCGATGATCGCTCGGGACGCAAGCCAGCCAATACTGGCATTTGGGTAAACGTTCATGCTCTAGGCGATCCAATCGGTGCCGGGCTGCGCCCAGGTTTCCAGGTCGACAAGGATTTGGTGGTACCATCCTTTGGCAACGATCCTCATGGGAGCTACCTTGTGGCTGGCAATGTGGCAGTGCAGCGCGACATCATCAAGGCCACTATCCTAGCCGCATGAAGCCTCAATCAAATTTCGATGCATGTGCATTTTTCAACCACACTTCCCTCAATTAGCCTGTGACCCACCTGCATGGTGCAATTTGCGCATACGGCATCGCTTTGCGACACCCTAGACAAGCTCTAATATTGAAGAGCTTTGTATTTGTGACACAAACGGTGTATTATCTTAACTACACTCTGCAAGAAGGAGAGACTGACGTTTTGACCGAGCTAGTATGGGATGGTAAGTACAAAGATGGCAAGAAGGTTGGGCCTGTCCGTATCGCTCTCCCCTTCCAGACAGTAGAAACTGTGAACGAGACGGCCCAAGAACGTCAATTAACGCTCGATATGCTCTTTGCTGGGCGCGAGACGGAATGGCGCAACCGCCTGATCTGGGGCGACAAAAAGTATGTGCTTCCCAGCTTGTTACCAGAGTTTGCTGGCAAAGTGAATCTTATTTATATTGATCCACCCTTCGACACTGGTGCGGATTTCTCTTTTACTACAACTATTCCTGAGAGCGATTACAACTTCACTAAAGAGCCAAATATTATTGAACAAAAAGCCTATCGTGATATCTGGGGAAGAGGCCATGAGTTAGATAGCTATCTACAGTGGTTTCATGAGACTATGATATTGCTACGTGAGCTATTGGCAGATAATGGTACTTTATATGTTCACCTAGATTGGCATATAGGACATTATGCAAAAACTGTGCTAGATGAAGTATTTAAGATGGACTATTTTGTAAATGAGATAATTTGGCACTACAAAAGGTGGCCAGCACCTAGCAAGAACTTTCAAAAAATGCATGATGTAATTCTTGTATATGGAAAATCATTAGATAGCAGAATATTCAATGTTTTGCTCCAAGAGCTTACGCAAGGTACAAATAGAAGATGGAGGGGTCAAAAAAGCAAAGTTGAATTTATTAACGGGGTTAGACAGGTTACGCAGATGACAGATGAAAAATCATCAGGAACTCCACTTGATGATGTTTGGAATATACCTGTAATTAATTCTCAAGCTTTGGAACGAGTTGAATACGCAACGCAAAAACCCGAGACTCTCTTAGAACGTATCATCACAGCCTCCTCCAACAAAGGTGATCTCGTCCTCGACTGCTTCTGCGGCAGTGGCACAACCGCAGCCGTCGCCGAAAAGCTTGAGCGGCGGTGGATTACCTGTGATTTAGGGCGCTTTGCTATACATACCACCCGCAAGCGGCTGCTCTCTATCGACAATGTAAAGCCGTTTGTTGTGCAAAACCTGGGCAAATACGAGCGGCAGGCATGGCAGGCTGCTGAGTTCTATGAGCCAACACAGAGAGCTAATCTGCAGTTGCATTACCGCAATTTCATTCTGCAACTCTATCACGCGACCCCCATTGATGGCTATAGTTGGATACATGGCGTCAAGGGAGGACGGTTGGTGCATGTTGGTTCGGTGGATGCGCCGATTGCGCTGGGCGAGGTGCGAGCTATCGTCAATGAGTTCTGGCGTGTCAGGGGCAAAGATGCCGGAGAGCATAGCAACGGTATTGATATCCTGGGCTGGGATTTTGCGTTTGACCTGAATGAGACTGCTAAACAGATGGCGGCTGACGCGAATATCAAGCTGACATTCAAGAAGATACCGCGTGAGGTGCTCGAAAAGAAAGCTGTCGAGCAGGGAGACATCAGTTTCTACGAGCTGGCCGCGCTCTCAGTCGAGGTGAAGCAGGTCAAAAAGTCAGTTGAGGTTGAGCTATGTAACTTTTTTGTCCCACCTGACGACGTTCCCGAAGATATAAAAAACGCCATCAAGCATTGGAGCCAGTGGATCGATTATTGGGCCGTTGACTGGGATTACCGCGAGGATACCTTCCACAACCAGTGGCAAACCTATCGCACAAAAAAGGAACCGAAAATACTGCTGAAAGCCTTTCACACCTACGAGCAACCAGGAAACTACACCATCGTCATCAAGGTCATCGATATCCTAGGCAACGACACTACAAAGGCCGTGACGGTGGATGTGAAATAATACAACTTTCGGGGGGTAACAGCGATGGCTCGTGGCGCTAAAACGAAAAAGATAAAAGAACAATCCAGCCTGTTTGATCTTTCCTCTTTTCTCAGGACGGCTCCCTGTGTTCCAATGTTGCGCAAACTGGTAACGGAGTGGAGAGCCAGCGGTTATCGGGGAGCTACCAGCACGACGCGCACGCTGCTCAATTACTGGTTTCTTGCCGATCACAAGTTACGCAATGGACAGCTTTTCAAGTACCACGATGCCCAGCGCGAGGCCATAGAGACTCTGATATATGTGTACGAGGTTGCACAGGCACGTACGCGCAAGGACCTGCTGGAGCAGTACGTTTCCTCACACAATGAGCTGCGCCTGCCAAGCTATGATGAGTTTGCTCGCTATTGCACCAAAATGGCGACTGGTAGCGGCAAAACCAAAGTCATGGCACTGGCTATTGTCTGGCAATTCTTCAATGCTGTGCGTGAGCATGAAGCAGACTATGCCAAAACGTTCTTGATTATTGCTCCCAATGTGATTGTGCTTGAGCGCTTGAAGAGCGATTTTGAAGGTGGCCGTATCTTCAATCTAGACCCGCTTATCCCTCGCGAATTACAAATCTCGTGGGAGTTTGATTGTGTCATGCGCGGAGACGCTGAACGCGCTTCGGCAGAGGGCATGCTCTTTCTCACTAATATTCAGCAATTGTACGATAGGACCGAGCGCAAGCAAAACGGCAATGACGAGCCTGAAATTATGACCGAAGTGCTTGGCCCGAAGCCAAAAGACGATGTGAGTAGCGACCTCACCAGTTTCACCGAGATGCTGACAAAGCGTACAGGTCGCTTATTAGTGCTCAATGACGAGGCGCACCATACCCACGACGAAGAGAACGAATGGAATAAAGTGATCCGCAACCTGCACACAAGTTTACCTTTAGCCGCCCAACTGGACTTTTCGGCAACACCCCGTTTCAACAAGGGCGCGTTATTCCCCTGGATCATCTCAGACTACCAGATCAGACAAGCTATCGTCGATAACATCGTCAAAAGGCCAGTCAAGGGCATCGCTGAACTGGAGGAAGCCAAGAGCAACGTCGCCAGTGAGCGCTACCAGGGATACCTCACAGCAGGAGTGGAACGCTGGCGGGAATACAAAGAGCAACTACAGAGGCTGGATAAAATGCCCTTATTGTTCATTATGATGAATACAACCGAAGAGGCAGAAGACGTAGGAGACTGGCTGCGCCGCAAGTACCCAAGCGAATTCGGCGGCGAAAAAAGGGTGCTGGTAATTCATACAGACAAAACAGGAGAAATCACCAAGAAAGACTTGGACGCGGCTCGTAAGCTAGCTCGCGAAGTGGATAGTCCTGATTGTCCAACCAGGGCCATTGTCAGCGTGCTGATGCTACGCGAAGGCTGGGATGTGCAAAACGTGACAGTTGTAGTGGGCTTGCGCCCGTACACATCTGCCGCTAACATTCTGCCGGAACAGGCCATCGGGCGCGGCTTGCGCCTGATGTTTCGCGGACAGAATTATGCCGAACGCGTGGACATTATCGGCAACAAGGCTTTCATCTCCTTCGTTGATGATCTAGAGAAACTGGAGGATATCAAGCTCGATACTTTTGAGGTTGGCAAAGATAAACTCAAGATTATTGCTATTGCACCCCAATTACCTGAAAAGGCCGATTACGACCTTTCTTTGCCCAGGCTATCGCCAGTACTGATACGCAAAAAGACACTGGCCGAAGAGATAGAAGCCCTGGATGTGCTAAGCTTTACCTTCAGCCCAGACCCCCTGCCTCGTAAGCCAACCAGCGCAGATAGCAGGAAATTTCAGTATCAAGCCTTCGATATTCTGACTATGGAGAAATTGTTTGAACGAGAGTATGCCATCAAGGATGTGCAGCGGCCTGATGAGATCGTCAGCTACTACGCCAAATTGATTGCCAGCAACTTGAAACTGCCGGGTCAGTTCAGCGCACTCGCACCGAAAGTGTGGGACTTCTTCCAGAATCGCGCTTTTGGTGAAACAGTCAATATGGACAGTCCAGCCATCGTGCAGGCCATGAATCACCGTGTCTCTGGTTACGTGGTGCTCAATGTGTTTGCCGCAGCGCTGAAAGAGAAGATTATTGAGCAAGTAGAGCCAAGCATTGAGGGTGAGCAGCGCCTACTATCTTTGCTAGAACCATTTGCATTTTCACGCTCGGTACTCGAAGCCCGCAAGTGCGTCCTAAATTTAGTGCCCTGTGACAACGAATTTGAGTACGAATTTGCTAAGTTCCTCGAAAGTGCAAAGGACGTGTACGCCTTCTCCAAGTTGCCCCAGCAGTTCGGTTTTTCGATTGAATACACCGACAACAATGCCAATTTGCGCTATTACTATCCAGATTTTGTCGTCAGGACAGAACTCGGCGAGATGTGGCTGGTGGAAACAAAAGGCCAGGAGTCGCTTGAGGTCGCCTTCAAAGATCGAGCAGCTAACATATGGTGCGAGAATGCTATGAGACTAACAGGCACACAATGGCGCTATGTGAAGATACCACAGAAGGAATATGAGAAGCTGCAGCCAGTTGAGTTTTCTGACCTACTAATCTTTATTAAGCCCTACAACTTATCGCCGTCCTAAGCGTAAGATTAAGAGGAAAAGCAACTGTGCAGGTTTCCTTGCCACCTGTGGTTGTTTATTTTTGTAAGGGCACATGTGGGGCTGTCTACAACATCCCACATGTGCCCCTACAGTCATTATCTCTAGCTTACGAGCAGGCTTCCTACAAGCATCGGCACCATGAACTTGTTTCATGCTTCTCTGCAACTTGACCACA
Organism: Ktedonobacteraceae bacterium; assembly: GCA_019240835.1. Lineage (GTDB taxonomy): Bacteria > Chloroflexota > Ktedonobacteria > Ktedonobacterales > Ktedonobacteraceae > JAFATZ01. The sequence goes on along the minus strand of JAFAXQ010000201.1, from coordinate 34,017 downwards.
GAGGGATCGATTGCGCCTGCCCGGGCTGAACGAACAAGAGGTTGCAACGATGGCTTAGACCCAGCAGTCGGTGATCGGAGTAGCCGTAGCACTATTGTGAGCGTAGGGTAGCCCATACGCATCCTCTAGCGTACGCAAGATATTATAGTGATTAATGGTTTCGCTATAATGACCGACCTTGACCATAGGACCGACAAAAATGGTAGGGATCTGGTTATTCTGCGTACCGTCATCCTCGTCCCATGTCACAATCAGCAGACTATTGTTGGTCTTTGCCCACTGAACATAAGGATCGATGTTCGACTGGAGCCAGCTATCGCCTTGTTGGATGGTGCCATTGTGCATATCATTATTGATGTTAGGCACCACAAAGGAGATGGTTGGCAACGAACTATAATTGGTGGGGAAGCTGGAAAAGGGCAGGTTATCACTGGATGGGACATCTGTGAAGTTTACCCAGGGATTATGCTTACGGTAATAGAGTGCCTTATTCCCTTTGGGATAGAGGCATCCAGTAAAACCAACACTGGGCATACTTTCCGAGTAGCCGCCGAAGGTCTTACCAGCCGCAATCAGTTCTCCACCTAAGTCTGGCCCTGAGAAGGTATGCGGGCACGAATCATCCGTGATGCCTTGCGTCGAGCCAGAGAAGATTGCCAGATAGTTTGGCTCACTTGGGTGTGTGATAGCGAAAGAACTGGTAAACAATGCTCCAGAGTTCGCCAGGGAATTGATGTAGGGGGCACTTGATGACCCAATGATCTCATTATAGGAGTGATTTTCCTCCATAACGACTACGATGTGAGCGGGAGTTGGCACGCCATTGTTGGCAAGTGCTGCTGGTACAGCTAGGAAACCACTAGCGACTGCACTTACTAGGACGAGCAAGACACTGGATAGACCGAGTCTGAGACGCCAGAGGGCGCAGAATGAGAGAAGGTTTGCCATAAATAAAATCCTCCTTGACTTGTTGAGAGCAGAGAGAGGATATCCTCTCTATTCACTTGTAACTCAGGTTGGGCGATGAGCAATCTGAAACGTATCACACGACACGTGACGGGCATGGGAACGGGATGGACATCCTATAAGTACTAGCAACATGATGACAAGCTTGCTCACGAAGAAAGTTATCTATCAACGTGAAGGAGTATCTGTCCTTTTTCTCCCACTCACAATAATAGCTGTACAATATAAAGGGCATATTAATGATTTATTAATACTCTGTAAAACAAAAGATATATACCTTACATAATAATTATGCGCATTCTTGTATAATACACAAATTGCCCTACTTATCGTACCCCTGATATTGTTGACGAATTGCCAAGCTTGCTCACTATAGCACAAACGTCCCAACATAATGAGTATAGAAAACCAATCTGCCAACAACATCCACTGTTTAGCAGAAGCTAGCACGCCGAAGATAGAGGAAAAGCAGTTGCAAACCACTTGCATCTTGTCCCTATTTCCGCTATACTTAGCCCATACAAAATAATACCTATTCCAATGTTGATGAAGAAGAGTAACCTGTCGGGGGACAGCAGCGAGCTGACGTGCAGTGTGAGGTCGGTAGTCTGAACCAGGTGAAGGGCGCTTCGGAGTTGGCTGAGAACGAGTGGCTTCACGTTATCGAGTGAAGAAGCAGGGTGGAACCGCGCATCATACCGTAAGTCGTAGCTGCCCCAGAAGCACGCAGGTGTGTATTCGTCCCTGGGCATATTGATGCCTGGGGGCTTTTTATGGATAAGGAAGGCCACTTATGACGCAAACTGAAGATAAACCTACCGTCCAAGACACGCCGTTGGTTCCTATCGAGAAGATTGTGTCGCTGTGCAAGCGGCGCGGCTTCGTCTACCCCAACTCCGAGATCTACGGCGGTGTAGCTGGCATTTACGACTTCGGACCGCTCGGCGTAGAATTGCGTAACAATATCCGCCGCTACTGGTGGTGGTCGATGGTGCAGACCCATGATAACGTCGTCGGTATCGAGGGTGCGACTATTACCCATCCACGTGTGTGGGAAGCCAGCGGACACGTTGAGAATTTCGTTGATCGACTTGTGGACTGCAAAAAATGCAAGCGTCGTTTCCGCATTGACCACCTGCCACCTGAAAATTGGGAGAACAGACAGTGCCCCGTCTGCGGCGGTGAACTGACGGAGCCGCGCACCTTCAACCTGCTGATGGAGACCTACCTGGGCGTGGTTGAGGGCGAGCGTATGAAAACCTACCTGCGGGGCGAAGCGTGTCAGAACATCTACCTGGACTACGATAACGTGCTCAAGTCCTCGCGTATGCAAATTCCGTTCGGCATCTGTCAAATCGGGAAAGCCTACCGTAACGAGGTGACGCCGGGCAACTTCCTGTTCCGCCAACGCGAGTTCGAGCAATGGGATCTGCAATTCTTCGTGCATCCAAGCGAGATGCAGCGCTGGTTCGACTATTGGAAGCAGTTTCGCTTCGAGTGGTACACAAACCTCATCAATCACAAGGACCGCATCCGTTTGCGGGCACACGCCAGTGACGAACTGGCACATTATGCCAAGCAGGCTTTCGACGTAGAATACCAGACGGTACTCGGTTGGCAGGAGTGGGAAGGTGTTCATTGGCGACAGGACTGGGATCTCTCGCGCCACAGCCAGTACAGCGGCCAGGATCTGAGCTACACCGACCCTATCACCAAGGAGCGCTACATTCCCTGGATCGTCGAGACTTCCGGCGGTGTGGACCGTACCTTCCTCTACCTGCTGCTCGACGCCTACGAGGAGGAGCCAGACCCGGCAGGCAAGGAGCCGCGCACAGTGCTACACCTGCACCCCATGCTGGCTCCGGTCAAAGTGGCAGTGCTGCCGCTGCAAAAGAACAAGGAGGAACTGGTCACCACAGCCAGGGACATCCACAAGAAGCTGCAGCGCCTGATGGTCTCACAGTATGATGATGTTGCGGCCATCGGTCGTCGCTATCGCCGTCAGGACGAGATCGGCACGCCGTATTGTGTCACCGTCGACTTCCAGACACTTGAGGATCAGACTGTGACGGTGCGCGAACGCGACTCGATGGCGCAGATACGCCTGCCCATCGCCGAACTGACGATGTACCTGCTGGAGCGTGTGACCTGGCAGTAGCGTTTCAAGAGAGCAAAAAAGCTCTTCGGCTGTGCCAAGAAGCTTTTTTGCTCTTTTGCTCTGTCCTAGACATATTCATAAGCCAATTGCCAGCGAATGAGATCGCTGTGACGCTGCAAGCGCTCGATGATGTTGCGTCGCAGGCGATAGATGTCTTTGACACTGTCAAACTCCTGCGGGCAGTGTAGGACAATCTCGCGTGGCTTGAGGCCACAGTGAAAGAGCAGGTACGCGAGGCGTTTTTCCCTTGCATCGGGTAGCAGCTTGAGGATGGCTGCGAGCATTTCCGTATAGTTCTCCTCTTCTGCTGCTACCGGCTCCCCGACAATGCCCTGCTCAGGCAGAGCCATCTCTTGGGGATGGGCGTAGGTGCGCAAGGTATCGAGAATGGCCCCATTTAGGCTACTATACAGGTATCGTAATGCAGCGCCAAAGCTGCTGAATTGGAGTTGCCGATTGTGGACGGCGGCTTGCCAAAAGCGGGCGAAGGCCATAGCAACATAGTTCTCTTCGCTTTCCAGCGTACATGCCACGCTGCGTTTGTGATGGCGAAGCATCCAGCGCATGGCAATAGGTTGAAGAAGTTCTTGTACCACCTGCCAGGCATTAGAGTCACGCTCGACAACAGCGCGGCGGAACAGTTCCAGCCAATATTGATCATTTTGTGCAATACCCAGGCGATAGTTATCCATCTCATGCGCACAAGCGTCCGCTAGTTCTGCGCTGCTCATCTCCATTACAATCATATATGCTCCTCGTGCTCACTGCAACGACGATACACACAAATGCTTCTCTTACAACAAAGGCATAGCCCTTGTCTTGTCTAACACTACTGTACTCTAAGTAGAGAAGTAACGTAAGGACAAAGAGGGGACAATCAGAGGGCAAAAAGAAGACACCATACAGGCTATCTAGAACACAGGTGTGATAGAATAGTCTATAAGTAGCATTAGCAGGAAAAAGAGAAATGCGTCATGGCTGAATGGAAGAGGAGAGAGAACATAGAAGAGGGTACACGTGCCAGGGAAAATTAAGAATCCCAATCAACGGTTAAGACAGGAGCGGGAGAGACGGTTCTGGACTATAGAGGACGTGGCAACACGCATTAGTAATCTACCAGAGTTTACTCCTGGAGAGCCTGATCCTCGTACAGTACGCCGCTGGGAGCAAGGCATTTCCTTCCCTAGTCCGCGTTACTGTAGGGCTTTATGTCTTATCTTTGACCTTGACGCTCAGGCACTAGGGTTGGTCCCCTCTCCCACAAAGCAGGAGAACGAGCAATCTCTGCCTCTAGAATCGCTGCAGGCTCCTGCTGAGCAGCCGCCCCTTGTGCTGCACAACAGCACGCAAGATGCTATGAACGGGCAGGCTCTCGTTTCCTTGAACTCCTCGGCCACACTGGTGCCTCCATCGCTTGCGGACCTACCTGCGCCAGCAGTCGAGTTAACTCCTTCTTCTTTAGTCAACACAGAGCAGGAGCGAGCACAGCCAAGACTTTCTGCTATGACTCAACAGAATCGTCGGCGCATGCTCAGAAAAGTGCGCGACTTCTGGATTAGCGGGGTATTGGAGCAGTCCCTGCATGGAGCGTCTCTGCTGGCCTTGGGCTTGCACGAGCGACGTGATGCAGTGGCCAATCCCTGGCATCTGGTCCTGCACCAACCGGAGCAAGCCGCTGCACCCTTGCCCCCAGGCACGAGCATCAGCCAAATCTACGATGCTGTCGATGGCGAACTGCTCATTCTTGGGGAGCCTGGCTCGGGGAAGACAACGTTGCTGCTGGAACTGGCTCGCACCCTGCTGCAGCGAGCAAACGAGGATGAGATGTATCCTATCCCGGTAGTGTTCAACCTATCCTCCTGGGGACAGAAACAGCGCTCACTGAATGATTGGCTGGTGGAGGAACTTTACAGCAAGTACCAGGTTCCCCGCAAGCTAGCACAGTCCTGGGTGCAGAACGAGCAGATCTTACCCCTGCTGGATGGCTTGGATGAAGTGACAGCATCAGCTCACAGTGCCTGTATTGAGACCATCAACGCCTATCGCCAGCAGCATGGCTTGCTGTCTCTGGTGGTCTGCTGTCGTCAGACCGAGTATCTTGCACAGAGCACACGCTTGTTGTTGCGTCGTGCAGTCGTCGTGCAACCCTTGAGCATAGAACAGATTGAGACGTACCTGACATATGGAGGGGAACAGTTTGCCAGCGTGCTTGCTGCCTTGCGCGCTGATACAGGGCTGCGCGAACTGGTAACGACCCCGTTATGGCTCAACGTGCTGGTATTGGCTTCCCAAGGGCAGCCTTTTGACCACTTGCTGGTGGGTGACTCTGTGCAGGCAAGGCAGCAGCAAGTGTTTGCCACTTATGTGCAACGCATGCTAGAACGGCGCGGCTACGCGCAGCAGTCTACTCTCAAACAAATGCAGGGGTGGCTGACGTGGCTAGCTAGGCAGATGCGTAGGCAGGACCAGACAATCTTTTATCTTGAACACATGCAACCAACTGTACTGGAAACCGAGCGCGAGCAACACATCTATAAGCGATTCGCCGTTGCACTTCCTGCCATTCTGATCGGCGTGCTAGTCAGTCTTCTCGTGAATGCCTTTTTGCTCTCTTACAACGATATTGTGGACTTCATTCTGTTTGCCGTGTTTGGCGCAGTGATCGCGGGTTTGCTGATCCCTTGGAATAGTGCCCGTCAAGGTCTTCTCCATAGAGAACGAGCAGGCCCTCACTTCTGGCTGCGTTTCAGTGGCACCTCGACTCTTGCCCTGCTACTCGGACTGAGCTATGGACTGAGAGTAGGACCAGCATATGGCCCCGAGAATTGGCTGCACGATGGACTCTGGTCGGGTGGCAGCCTTGCAGTGGCCAGCCTCCTACTTCTGTTGCTCTTGAGTGCAGGACGCCTATGGCATCGACCAACCAGGACTTCTACCACGTCTAAACTTGGCTTCTGGCATAATTTGTTCAACAGAGGCTCCATTGGAAAGAGCCTGCTGATTGGATGCATGCTTGGGGTAAGTATAGCTCTCCCTTGGGATCTATCGCAGAGCATAGCGTATAACTTGATGGTTACATGGTACAATATGATGTGTTTGAGTGTAGTAAGTATCGTCGTAACCATCATTTTGCGTGCGCAAGGCAACACCATTACTCCAGCAGAGATCATCACTTGGTCGTGGCGTCGTTTTAGAGCCAGTCTTACCAACAGCAAGCACTTACAACAAGCACTGATGATTGGAGTACTCAGCGGGCTAGGTACAGGCATCAGTGACGTACTCCTCTCCGGCAACTTTTCTACGCTTCGTCTTGGAGTGTCTGTCGGGCTAGGCCTTGGTCTGAGTTACTGGTTGCTGGTTGCGCTCTTCCAAGCCATCAAGAATGAGAACTTGGAAGATTATCATCGTGTCGTACCCAACCAAGGGATACGCCAATCGGTGCGTAACGCCTTGTTCGTTGCCCTGATCAGCAGCACAATTGGCTTCATTATGAGTTTGCTTGAAGATACCCAAACCTATGCACTGGCTGGCATACTGAACAGATTGGGGCCTGCTGGCCTAGATCATATGCTGGGTCGTGCGCTCGTCATAGGACTGGGAGGTGGACTGCTGGCAGGATTGCTCAATGGAGGGTTAGCTTGTTGGCGGCATGGAGTACTACGCTTCTTACTCTGGCAAACGAGAGCATTTCCCCGCAAGGCTACTGTCTTCTTGAACAGTGCAACTGAACGCCTGTTGTTGCATAAAGTTGGTGGCGGGTTCATCTTCATTCATCGACTGCTGCTGGAGTACCTTGCCTCCCTTCCCACAGCCAGTAAGAATCCATGACAAATATCGTTACATATAATATTCTGGCCGGAGGCTACAGTTCGGGCCAGCCGAATGGACGACGTGTTGAGCAGCTTGCACGCATCATTCGTTCCACGCAGCCGGATGTCGTAGGTGTAGTTGAGGCAGTCAATCCCCGTAAGCTGTGGAAACCACTAGCGGTTGAGGAATTAGCAGCGGTGCTAGGTATGCAGCTTGTGCTGGACAAGGAAGTGTTGCACCTACGAGACTACCAGCCAGCGCTGCTCACGCGCTTACCGATAGTATATACAAAAATACATCCACGACCAGGTATTTTGACCAGACCACTACTAGAGGTCTGCCTAGAGGAGACGAACGGGAAACGCTTCATTGTATTTACGACGCACCTCTCAGCGGCCTTCAGTCAGGGGTGGGCAGGCAATGCTATTAGGAAACGCGAGATAGGTGAGATAGTGCGTATCATGGGACCGCAGCGCGAGGCAGCAATGCCACATGTTTTGTTGGGTGACTTCAACGCACTTGCTCCTGGAGACACGTTTAAAGCCTGCAATCTGCTGCGCTATATCGCCAGTTTGGATCATGCAACGAAGCGGCAACCGCTCGGCGACGGATATCCCCATCTCAACTCCGTAGTGCCGCAGTCGCTGCGCTTTCTCAATCCTCTACTCCGCCTTATTCCGCGTAATATACTGCTCAGCACCGCGTTTGATAGAGCAGCAGCACTCTACGCGCCGCGAAGCTGTATAGCGCTGCTACAAAAGGCTTGCTACGCGGATTGTTATCGGCGCGTGCATCCACACACGTGGGGATTTACCTGCCCAGCTTCAGCACCGGCTGGTCGCATTGACTTCATCTTCGCCAGCCCTGAGATGGCAGGACGGCTAGAGACATGCTATGTAGTGACAGAGGGCGAAGGACTTGCAGGTGCAGATGCCAGCGACCACCTTGCAGTAGCAGCTAGATTCGGCGATGAGCCAGTGAATCTTTCAACAAGAGGTTTTGTAGTTGAGCCAGATCGTCCAACTACAAAACCTCTCAGTTAGAATATATCTTTTGTTTTTTCAAAGAAATTGCGCAGAATATTCTTGTCGTTCTGCTCACTCTGTTCCTTTTCAATGCGGGCAAACTCTTCAAGCAGATGCCTCTGCTCATGTGTCAAGTTCGTCGGTGTCACTACTTTGACAATAACATGCTGGTCGCCACGAGCGCTACTATGGACAACAGGCACGCCCAGACCCTTGAGACGGAAGGAGCGATTGCTCTGTGTACCAGCAGGAATCTTGAGCAGCGTCGTCTTCCCATCCACCGTTTGCACCTCAACCTCGTCGCCAAGCGCAGCCTGCGTAAAGCTGATAGGCAACTCATAGATGATATCGTTGCCCTGTCGTTTGAAGAAGGGATGCGGCTTCACAGAGAGAATGACATAGAGGTTGCCTGGCGTACCACCACGTGTACTTACCTCGCCTTCACCTGTGACGCGGACATTGATACCATCGTCAACGCCAGCGGGGATATTGACCATCACTTTGCGAATGTTACGCACACGCCCCTGGCCGCGACATTTCTCACAGGGAGTAGTAATAACACGTCCCTCACCTCGACAACGCTCACACATGGCTACATTCACAAATTGGCCGAAGATGGACTGTTGCACACGGCGAATTTCACCCGTCCCCTGACAGGCGGAGCAGCGTGCAGTTGAGGTGCCGGGTTGTGCTCCACTACCGTGACAAGAGGCACAGCCCTCCCAGCGTGGAAGCTCAATCTCTTTCTGGCAACCAAAAACGGCTTCTTCGAATGTGATGGTGAGATCATAACGCAGGTCTGCACCGCGCTGGGTTCCAGCGCGGCGCTGTGTGCCCGCAGTAGCAAAAAAGGTCTCAAAGAGATCATTGATGCTACTGAATCCACCCATGTCGTCAAACCCCATGCCTGTGCCGTTGCCGAGTCCAGCATGACCATAGCGATCATAGGCAGCACGCTTCTGCGGATCACTGAGCACCTCGTAAGCTTCATTGATCTCAACAAAGCGAGCTTCCGCTCCCTGCTCTTTATTTGTATCCGGGTGATACTGCTTAGCGAGACGACGGAATGATTTCTTGATCTCTTCGTCGGTTGCGCTACGCGATAATGCCAGCACGTCGTAGTAATCTCTTTTACTTGTGGCCATCGATCAGTCCTTCGTTCTCAGAAACAGGGCACGATATCATCTACATCTCTTTGTATTCGCCTTCAACGGTGTCGTCGTGACGTGTACCCGTGTCTGACGACTGGCCATCGGCGGAGTCAGCACCGGGTGTACCACTAGCACCACTCTGGCGATAGATCGACTCACTGATCTTGTAGAAAGCCTGCTCTAGCGTCTCACGTGCACTCTTGATGCGGGCTACATTGTCCGTGGCGAGAGCAGAGCGGACATCAGCAACCTTAGACTCAAGCTCGCTCTTCTGCTCGGAGGTCAACTTGTCACCCAAGTCAACGATACTTTTATCGGCACGATAGGCGGCACTATCAGCGAGGTTACGTTCTTCAACCTCTTCCTTGCGGCGCTTATCATCCGAGGCATGGGCCTCAGCATCGCGCACCATGCGCTCAATCTGATCTTTAGAGAGACCACTGGATGCAACAATGGTGATCTTCTGTTCGCGCCCGGTACCCCTATCGCGAGCCGAGACATTGACAATACCATTGGCGTCAATGTCAAAGGTGACCTCGATCTGTGGCACACCGCGTGGGGCGGGTGGAATGCCATCCAGGATGAAGCTACCGAGTGAGCGGTTGTCCTTGGCAAACTCGCGCTCGCCTTGCAGAACGTTGATCTCGACGCTAGGTTGATTGTCACTGGCTGTCGAGAATACTTGGCTCTTCTGCGTCGGGATAGTTGTGTTGCGCTCAATCAAACGGGTGGAGACACCCCCAAGCGTCTCAATGCCCAATGACAGCGGAGTGACATCGAGCAAGAGTACGTCTTTGACATCACCGGTCAGCACACCGGCCTGGATAGCGGCACCAATGGCAACCACTTCGTCAGGGTTCACGCCACGGTTTGGCTCACGGTCGAAGATGCGGCGCACTAACGTTTGCACAGCAGGCATACGCGTCTGGCCACCGACTAACACCACTTCGTTGATATCGCCCGGACGAACCCCTGCATCCGACAGCGCTTTCATAACCGGGCCTCGTGACTTCTCGACCAGATCCTCGACCAATTGCTCGAGCTTTGAGCGACTGAGCGTCGTGGTCAAGTGCTTAGGACCGCTGGCATCAGCAGTGATGAAGGGCAGATTCACCTCGGTCTGCATAGAGCTAGACAGTTCTTTTTTCGCCTTCTCTGCGGCCTCCTTCAAGCGCTGAAGGGCCATGCGATCTTGGCGCAGGTCGATACCTTGCTCCTTGCGGAACTCATCGGCAAGCCAGTTGATGATACGCTGATCAAAGTCGTCACCACCCAGGTGCGTGTCACCGTTGGTGCTCTTTACCTCGAAGACACCATCACCGAGTTCCAGGATAGAGATATCAAACGTACCTCCACCAAGATCATAGACGCCAATGCGCTCATCTTTTTTCTTATCAAGTCCATACGCGAGCGAAGCAGCGGTCGGTTCGTTGATGATGCGCAGCACTTCCAAGCCCGCAATCTTACCAGCATCCTTTGTCGCCTGACGCTGAGCATCGTTGAAGTAGGCTGGCACAGTAATCACAGCCTGCGTGACGCGCTCACCAAGGTATGCCTCGGAATCAGCTTTGAGCTTCTGCAGAATCATAGCAGAAATCTCTGGCGGACTATAGGTCTTGCCTTGCGCTTCCACCCAGGCGTCGCCATTGTTGGCGCGCACAACCTTGTAGGGCACCAAGCGCCTGTCGCGGTCCACCTCGGGATCAGCATATTTGCGACCCATGAAGCGCTTGATGGAATAGATGGTGTTCTCAGGATTGGTGATGGCTTGACGCTTGGCAACCTCACCAACGAGACGCTCACCGCTCTTATTTATGGCGACGATAGAAGGGGTCGTACGAGCACCCTCCGCATTAGGGATAACGACAGGCTCTCCACCTTCCATCACTGCAACGCAAGAGTTGGTGGTTCCTAGGTCAATTCCAATAACCTTTGGCACAGTTGCCTCCTAATAATATCTACGTATTTAAAAAACCATGTAGTAGTTATTCGTATCCGTAAAGTTCGGCTAGCAGTTCATTCATGACCTGGGTCATGTAGCGTACCACTGCTATAGCCCGACTATATTGCATGCGCGTGGGACCAATCACAGCAAGTAGACCGCCCACTTTGCCTTCCTGACCATAACGTGCTACAACCATACTGACATCTTTCATACCGTCCCATTGGTTTTCGCCACCAATGATGACTTGCACTCCATCAGACGAGCGAAACTGCGACGCTAGCACAGGTAAAAAGCGATTTTGCTCTAACCCCTCTATCACTTTGCGTACACGCTCATTACGCTCATCTTCAGGTCCCATACGGCTGTACTCGGGCTGCTCCAGGATGTTGACAACGCCTTCACGATAAAAGGTGTCACCGATGGGATCACCATGCTGCTCCAGCATTTGCGCAATAGTGCCAGCGATCAGTCGCTCTACGGAGCCAAATTCGCTGACGCTGAGCAGTTCTCGTATCTCTCTATCATTCTTGTTTTCAAAGAGTTGGTTGAGTTGAGCAGCGAGGCGGCTTAACTCTTCTTGCTGAAGCGGTGTTTCCAACAGCAGCCTTTGCTGTTTCACCGAACCATCCATTAGCACCAGGACCATATAAACAGAGAAATCAGTCACCGAGAGCAACTCAAAATGCTTAAGTCGTCCTTCGGAGGCACGCGGCGGCGTCATCACGGCGGCACTATGTAGCAGGCGGGCCATGACAGAGGCAGTAAGACGTACCCATTGATCGAGTTGGTCCTGCACTTGGTAGAACTGGTGACGGATTAACCGCTGCTCCTCTAACGAAAGTGCTGACTCCTGCATTAGGTGTTCTACAAAGTAACGATAACCCAAATCTGTAGGAATACGACCAGCAGAGGTATGTGGCTGATAAATAAGATGAGCCTCTTCCAATCCTGCCAATTCGTGACGAACGGTGGCAGAGCTGAAGTTCAGCCCATACTTACGTACCAATGCTTCGGACGACACAGGAGTAGCAATACGTATATATTCTTCAACAAGCGCACGCAGTATTTGCTGTTTACGCGGGCTTAATGGCTTCATCTCTGCGAACTGTCCTTGCCGTACCACTGCTAGTGTTAGCACTCTCAACTAGAGACTGCAAATACAGAATAGCACTCATAAGGGGAGATTGTCAAGAGCAAAAATAAGTAGACACAGAGTTTTGTCTACTTACTTTTGCTCTTGCCACCGCGTTCTATGCCGTCGTTGATGCCTGCTTGCAAAGGTTGCTCCCCATCGAGCATCCAGTCGAGGCTACCACTTCCTTGCAGGCCATCAGCGGATGAGACAGCCTGCTGTAGCAGTCCATCGGGCTGAACAAACCTTGTTTGTGTGAAATGGAGGTCAAAGTTGCCACAGGGGATACCATCGGGACCATCACTCATCATCTGATCGTAATTACACCTACCGCTCGCTCGTTCAATCACGCTATGCCAGATAGGTGCCGCACCGGTAAGACCAATGGTATGTATCATATCTGAATTATCAGCATTACCCGACCATACCCCAACCACAACATCTGGGGTATAGCCAATAGCCCAGTTATCCTTAAAGCCGTCGGTTGTGCCAGTCTTGGCAGCAACCTGATGCACCTGATAAGTAGGATCCCAGTCGCTAAAAGAAAGAACATGATCGCTGCCAAATTCAAGAGCGCGGGCTGGCTCATCAGCAAGTACCGAGGTCATCATATAAGCGATTTGTGGAGTGATTACCTGTATAGCGCGTGGATGCGCAGCATCATAATGATAGAGATGACGACCAAAGCTGTCCCAGATATCCAGCACTCCTTGCGGCAGAATGCGTTGTCCCTGGTCGGCGAAAACCTGATAGGCACCCACCATCTGCAGCAGAGGAATATCTACAGTTCCCAAGGCCAGGGAGGGGCCAAAGCGCTGGGCAACTGTATCATGAGCACCATATCTCTTGTTATAGTCATACACTTCTTGGTCTATAGCAGTAATACCCATACGGCGTGCCATATCAGCAACATTGTTAATACCAGCAAACATCAACGCCTTGATAGCAGGGATGTTGCGCGAATTGGCAGTAGCACTGCGAATGGTCGTAGCTCCACCACTATATCCTCCACCGTAGTCAGTCGGAGAATAATTTTTTTGAGCATCTGGGCCACCGCCATTGGGAAAGTACGTTTTCACATCGGGCAATACAATACCTGGGTACCAACCCATCTCAAAGGCTGATGCGTACACGATGGGTTTAAAGGCCGAGCCGGGCTGGCGCGGAGAGATTGCTGCATTGAACTGTCCGTTTACCTGTGGATCGGTAGATGCAAAATCGGTGCTACCATCCATCGCCAGAATCTCGCCCGTTTTCGCATTCATAACCACCACAGCAGAGTCATTCACATTATGCACCGTATTGAGAGGCCCATAGTCACCCAGGAAGGGTTGATATTCCGGTTCTGTGAGATGACGCCTGACAGCTCGCTCAACATAATCTTCCAGGTTCGCATCAACCGTAGTACGGATATTGAAGCCTCCGGTCACAAAAGTATGTACACCCAACTGATCGGTTAACTGCTTAATTACCCATTCCACGAAATGAGGGGCACGCTTAGCATGGATATAGTAAGTAAAGGTCATCTTTGCAGTTAAGGTCTCAACCTTTTGGATGATCTGTGGTGTGATCGGTACTGCGTGGCTCATCTCCATACCTAGCCCGAACATCTGATGCAGTACATAGTCCTGCCTGCTCAGAGCACGGGGCAGATTCTCTTTAAACGTTGGGTCGTAGTTGACAGGATTTTGGGGCATACCTGCTAGTAACGAAGCTCGTGCCAACGCCAGAATTGGATCATGCTCATCCTGTGGGCCGCCGTAGTCGAGTCTCCTGATACCAGAGCTACAATGAAAACTAGCATCGCATGTGCGCTCAAGCTTGAAATACTCCTCAACGGCAGACTCGACTCCAAGGTCTTGAGCGCCGAAAGGGGCCACATTGAAATACATCTCCAGAATTTTCGACTTAGGGTACTGACTTGTTAATCCAACGGCTAGCGTTGCTTCGGGCAGCTTGCGACCAAGCGTAACCGCATTATCACCAGTGAGGTTTTTAATTAACTGCTGCGTAATAGTACTGCCGCCGCCCTGTACGCTGTCGGTTTGGGCATAATTTGTAGCCGCACGCAGCACACCCTGCAGATCAATACCAGCATTGGTCCAGAAGGTGTGATCCTCTGCTGCAATCATGGCATCTTTCATGACTTGTGGAACGTCATCATAGGTAATAGGAGTGCGCCGACCGCCACCAGGCCCTTGATCGTATGAGTCGTAGAGCAATGTACCATTGCGATCATAAATATGTGTTGTCTGCGGGATTTGCTGGTTAGCAAGCCCTTGCAGACGTGGGAACTGGCTTTGATAGTAGCTATACGCGTAGGCACTTCCTGAAGAGACAATGATAGCGACGAACAATATGAGACCCATGAGCACATCTTTACCAACGCGTGCAGCTTTGGGATGGCGGTCACGTCGGTGGCGTCTCTGCATAGTGAGACGTAGAGTGCGTGAACGCTTCCAGCGCTTTGCCTCTATTAAGGGTACAAGCGCACCAGAGGGATGACGGTAGAGTACTGACCCGTTTTGCCTGCCATATCTCACAAGCGCCTTGTTTGATAAATCCTGGGTAGACCGCACCGGATTTGCGCGCATTTCTTGATCCTGCTGTCCTGGCCCATTGCGAAAGGGAAGCTGCGTATGCGGAGAAAACGGAGGAGAGGGTGCCTGTCGGTAGGGATAGCCATCTTGTAACGGTTCGGTAAAGCATGGAGAAATTTGCTGTGGCGCTTGCTGGTAAAAGCCGTTGTTTTGCAAAGAGCTTGTAGAGGGAGGAGGATATCGCCCCGACAACTGCCATTGACCATATTGGGAGAGGTTTCTCGCAGGAGGATGGCCATTATTCTCTGGATTTTGATCTGACGGTAGCTGAATCCAATTATTACCCATAAATTCTTTCTATCCCCCTTTTGTAATTTCAACGGACAAGCCGACATAGATTAACGGCAGTACCGAGAAGTCCCTTTCGCCGTCAAGCAGAATGAGATATGGAGGCAGAAACGACTTTTTGCTTGACACCTTGCCCCTGCAATTACTGAAACACAGGCTACCAGAAGTAGAGCAGCAGCTAGGCGCTTATGTAACGATCATTGGGCGAACCCAGGATGTGCATGATCAGTTTGGGGGAATAGGTCTTTCTAGGAGTGCAAGGACAGACTGTGGCATGGGACACTGTTATAAAGTAAGGCTGCCAATTGGTTGCCAACTACCTTGGCATCGAAAGCTTCCTTCAATCTCCGATACGTCCTAGCCGCTGCTTGTTGTTCTTCATCTGGATGCAAGAGGAAATAGATCTCCCTCTCAACGGCTGCTTGTAAAATATCCTCTCGCACATGGATGAGTCTAGTTTCATCAAGGGCATAGTCTCGATTCCTTCCCAACAAAATGACTCCTTCAGGGGAAATACGAGGCAGAATGTCAGCTTCCATCACTGGATAGGCATGACAAATCACCACTCCTCGGCCTAAAGCTACAGCTTCTAGGAATTGATTGCCAAACCCCTCCTGGTAACTCGGAAACATGAACAGATCGACTGCAGGATATAGGCTGTAGAAAGGAATGTGAGCAGACCCACCTCTATAGGCGCTGTCCGCTATGATCTTATCACCAGCATAGCATAGCTCCACTCCCAAGCTCTCTGCATATCTCTGCAGTTTTATGAAATAGATGCGATTCTCTGGCTCGTCCAGTCCTGCTGATTGAGGAAGAAGGAGAAGAAATCGGCTGTCTTGCGTGATGGTTCTCCTATACACCCCCCGCCCTTCTCCCAGGAACTCTTCTTTGCGCTTTTGCAAGACTGCGACAAACTGTGCTGCCACTTCGATAGCTTTGCGAGGAATAATTCTTGCCATCGTGCCAATCACGAAATCGTTTGCACGAATGCCAAGTTTTTCTCTCAGATTTGCTATTTCCGTAGGCCGAGTCTCAAAATCAAACGAGTCGGGAATCACAGCAGCACGGATGCCATACTCCTCCAAAAGCCGTTGTTGCATTAGAGAGTTAATCACGGCATGGTGAACCTGGGGCGCAGAATACAGGAGTGCTTCCTCAACACGCTTTTGTATACTGGGGAAAGGAATTTCATAAGCTTTCTTTCTGTCTCCTGGCAGAAGGTCGTCCTCAAAGCTAAAATCATGGTGCTGAGCAAGGAAACCGATAGCAGGATGTTCGGCTATACATTCTGCCATAGCGACCGTAGCCGCTGGATGGATAGGTAGTGATAAGATATTGCGGATATGGATCACCTGTGGACGATATTGACGAATCAACTCTCTCACCTTGTTCTTTATTATCTGCACCTGATTTTCGAAGGCGTTTTCCAGGGCTGTTTCGTTTTGAAGCTCACTTGTTTTGCTTCTCTTGAAGATTTGTACCTGTGGGGTCGAGTAATCAAGTTCCGGCAGGACAAAGCTGTTTTCCCCCTTAGCATCCGCGCTACACTCAATAACGTTCCAACCTAGCTGGGAAAGCACACGGTCATTCTCGTGCATCTGTAGCGAAACGCCATCCGTTCGTTCAGAAAAGAAATGAACAACAGCAACAGTTCCAGGACATGGAACGTCCTCTTGTTCCTGGATATCATGCATATATAATCTTCCTTTTTCTCATTATTAACGGGTACTGAGGGCATTTCGTAACTCATCCCCAAGTGCGTCTCCATAACTTGGGGGAACGAATGAGGTCAGAATGTTCAGCGTGTTGAGGAAAACACACCCACAAAAAAAAGAAGTCCACACTTTCGCGAACAGAACAAAGAGTATTGCGAACAGTGTGAATGAGGCGAAGGAACCTAGCCCTCCGTTGGTCGGGGCTTGCAAGAGGAGCGATCATCTTTCTCGCTACAGGGTGACTTTTTCCCAACGACAGGTTATGCTCCCTCAAGCAGAAGACCATTATCCCCCTGACTGTCAGGTGTCGCAGACATGGTCGTCTCAGTAAGATTGAGCGACGTCGCCCCAGTCATCTCGAAGATCGGCTGCACGATGTCGAGCTCAGAGATATTGGGATATAGCATACCATAGCGATGTACACCCTGGAGAAGGTCAGCGTACAACTCCATGTACCCTGCTACCGCACGACGGTAGTTGAAGCGAGCAAGGGTGACGAGCGAGCAGCGATCCGAATTGAGGGTACGGGCACGAGGTATTGCCTCAACCATTGCATCAAGGTCGTCGGGTGGGACGGAAATACCGGCGACTCCGTCCCATAGCGTTTCTGCCAGTGCTCCCCGGTCGAAGTAGACGACTGGAGTCCCGAGTGATGCTGCCAGCGTGTGTCCAATGCCATTCGGCTCGTTCCATTGTATTGGGGCCAAGGCGAAACTGGCGTGGGCGAGATATTCGTCTCGGATCTCGCTGCCTACCTCTCCGATGTACGCTATATGGTGGCCGTCGACGAGCGGCAGAACCTGCTGCTCATAGAACGCCCGATCCTCGGCCACCTTACCGATGAGGATGAGGGGAACCCTAGCCCTCAGCGCCACCTGTGCTGCAAGGTCCTGCCGCTTATCGGGAGCGATTCGTGCCGCATATACGGCGTATGCCGCTTTGCTGCCACTCGGAGCCGAAAGCACGTCGCCAGGGAGGGGATTGTAGACGATACCAGCACAACCTAGTGAGCCAATCTGATCCATCAGCTCCTGACCGTGGTACTGACTGATGCCGACGAGATACGCGTACGGCACCTCGCAATACCGCTCCCGCTCAGCCTTCCATTGGTCTCCGATGACTGGGAGGTGGACAGTATGCACCACAGGTATCCCCTTCGCCTCAGCAAACTCACGACAGATATACAACAAGGCGGCACCGCGCACATGAGTGTGGATAATGTCGATGGCCTGGCCAGCATCAAGCTCTGCTTTCATCCACTTAACACACTCTGACGCATAAAACATCTCAATCTCGTCGTGCCTCAATTGAGCGAGATGCTGTCTCCATTCTTGTTCCTGGGGAGCAAGCTGAATTGCGCCTGACACCGTCGATCCGGGCCGACACAGCACTGCGACGTTCAGCCCTAACTCCTGCTGGCCGATAGCAACCCGTTCCACCACTATCTCGGTACCCCCATACTTTATGGGTGGAACTTCGATCCACGGCGGGGCAATATGCACGATCCTTAGACTGGAGCGCAGGCGGGGCAAAACGACTTGCTTTGCATAAGATTCATAGTATTGGACGGCGCTATCAATATTCATTCATATATCCCTTGGGGTGAGATTAACCCACTTCCGTAAAGTGCAGAAACCTGAAAGGTGAACGATGGAGCACCGTTCGCCTTACATTTTCAAGAACAAAGGACACCTTTAACAGTATGTGATAGGTAAAACCATCATGTCAAGGGTATGAAACGTTTTTGGCGTTTTGGCATTATCACTAGACTTTCCTCCATGACTCTGGTATACTTTCCCCAGTACAATAGTATAGAAAAAGCAAAGATGGGGAGAGTAAGCGTAAAGAGAACGCCCAGAGAGAAAGGGTCATCGACTGCAAGCCCTTTTGCGCAACCGTACGCCGAAGTTCACCCCAGAGTTGGCTGTTGAAAGCATATCTTAGAAGTAGACAGACCCGGTCGTCCCCGTTATTAAGACAAGCCGAGAGGAATTCCGTAGGGGCCGGATTTATCGTGCCCATATGCGCTAGAGGCCGATGTATCGTACCCATGCGCATCGAATTCAATAAGGGTGGTACCACGAAGATTACCGACAACTTCGTCCCTGTTGACGAATGACTTGTCGGTTTTTTTATTCTTAACTATAGAGGTGCCTGTCATGATAGGACAACTTGAAGATTTGCTAGGGCAACTCGATGAGTTGCTTACACGTGCTAGTAGTGAGCTAGAAACCATCACTACATCGGCAGCATTAGAGGCGTGGGATACCCACTACTTGGGGCGCAATCGTGGCGAACTGAAAAACATCTCGTCTGTAATGCCGAAACTGTCGAAAGACGAACGCCCCGTCGTCGGACAGAAGATCAACGCGGTCAAGACCGAGCTGGAGCAACGCCTGACAGCAAAACGCGGCGCTATGCAGCAACGCGAACTGCTGCAGGCTATGGAGCGGGAGCGCATCGACGTGACGCTGCCAGGACGTACATTACCCGCTGGGCGCATGCATCCGCTATCGCAGGTAATAAAAGAAGTAACTGACATCTTCGTGAATATGGGCTTCCAGGTTGTACAGGGGCCGGAAGTAGAGACCGATTACTACAACTTCCAAGCCCTCAATATCCCTGTGGATCATCCGGCTCGCGATATGCAAGACACGCTCTGGGTATCACCAGGCGAAATCCTACTACGCACCCAGACATCGCCCGTACAAATCCGCGTTATGGAACAGATGCGTCCTCCCGTACGCGTAGTAGCGCCTGGCAAGGTGTACCGTAACGAGGCGATAGACGCCACGCATGAAGCAATGTTCCATCAGATAGAGGGGCTGCTCATTGATGAGTATTGTACTATGGCCGACCTTAAGGGATGTTTAGAGCGCTTTGCCCGGCAGATGTTCGGCCCAGGGCGGCGTGTACGCTTCCGGGGCAGCTACTTCCCCTTCACAGAGCCAAGCGCCGAAGTCGATATCGATTGCCCATTCTGTAATAGCAAGGGCTGTCGTGTCTGCAAGTTCACAGGCTGGGTAGAACTTCTTGGTTCAGGCATGGTCGATCCACGAGTGCTACGCCAGGTGGGCTACGACCCAGCCAAATACCGCGGCTTCGCCTTTGGTATGGGTGTGGAGCGCATTGCCTTGGTGAAATACGACATTAATGAGATACGTCTGTTCACAGCAAATGATTTGCGTTTCTTGCGCCAGTTCTAGTAGGGGCCTGATTTATCATGCCCATGCTTTATCATGCCCATGCTTTATCACGCCTAAGGAGCATTGTTATATGAGAGTGCCACTAAGTTGGTTAAAAGATTATGTTGATATCACTATGTCGCCCGAAGAACTGGCGCATACATTGACGATGGCTGGTCTAGAGGTCGAGACTATTGAGTATATTGGCAAGGAGTGGGGCGACAAAGTTGTCACTGCACAGATCATCCACCTGGAGCAAGTTGCAGACTCGAATCACCTGAACTATACGCGAGTGACTACGGGCAGTACTGAACTTGGCGTAATCTGCGGAGCACCGAATATTAAGCTAGGCGATAAGGTGCCGCTAGCGCTGCCGGGCGCACATGTAGGCGGTATGACCATCGGCGAGACGAAGAAGATGGGCTATGTCTCGCAGGGCATGCTCTGCTCACCCTATGAGCTGGGCATAGGGAGTGACCATGCGGGTATCTACATTCTCGATGCACAGACCAAAGTGGGGCAGAGATTGGTAGACGTGCTGGGAGCAGACGTTGTGCTCGAATTCTCTATCAAGGCTCATCGCGGTGACCTGTCGTCGGTGATTGGTATTGCACGCGAGGTAGCGGCACTGACGGGCCAGCAACTGCGTATTCCGCAGCCGCTCGTGCAAGAACAGGGAACCCCAACGGCAGAGATGGTACAGGTCACCGTCGAGGATACTCACCTCTGTCCACGCTACACGGCTCGTGTGATGAGCGGCGTTCAGATAGCCCCGTCGCCAAACTGGATGGTGCAACGCCTGTTACTGGCAGGTCTGCGCCCGATCAGTAATAGCGTGGACATCACCAACTACGTCATGCTTGAGTTCGGGCAACCCCTGCACGGCTTTGACTACGACTTGGTACGCCAGCATCACATTATTGTGCGCCGCGCACACCCAGGCGAGGTCATGACCACACTTGATAACGTGCAACGCAAGCTGACGAGCGAGATGTTGCTCATCACCGACCCACAAGGGCCGACGGGAATAGCAGGCGTGATGGGTGGAGCGATCAGCGAGATCAATGACAAGACCACGACCGTGCTGCTGGAGGCAGCGAACTTCAACGCGAGCAATGTACGCCGCACCTCAGTTGCCTTGGGACTACGTACAGATGCCTCCAGCCGCTTCGAGAAGGGACTGGATCCCGCACTGCCACCCATCGCAGCCAGCCGAGCTGCGCAGTTGATGGCCGAACTGGCGGGTGCAACGGTACATCCTGGGATCGTCGATTGTTATGCGCATCCCGTACAACCTCGTACCATTGCCTTCTCAGCACGAGATGTCGAGTGGCTTACGGGTATGAAGGTCACGCAGCAAGAAACGGTTGCTGCACTACGAGCACTCAACTTCGAGGTCACCCCTGAAGAGGATGGCGATAAGATGCTGGTCACGATACCAACGTATCGTGGCGACATCGAAGAGAGCGCCGACTTAGTAGAAGAAGTCCTACGCATCATTGGCTATGATAAGCTGCCTAGCACTATTCCCGTCGGGCCGCTACCAGAACCGCAGAGCACATCGTGGTTCGCACGAGAGCAGGAAGTACGTGAGTTACTCGTCGGAGCCGGACTGAACGAAATCATCACTTATACGATGACCAGTCGACCTCGCATGATCAAACTGCTTGCCCAAGCTGACAGCAGTTCCGCCAGTTTTCTGCTGCTTGCTACCAGTAGCACGATCAACGGTACAGCAGCAAAGCACGCACCTGCCGTTGTAGCAACTACATCTACTGCCGTTGCGCCATTCGATGCGCGTAGCATCCCTGCTGTGGTGATAGCGAACCCACTTAGCAACGACCTGGAAGCCATGCGGCTCACGCTGATGAGCGGACTCATGGAGACAATGCAGGAGAATAGCAAGCATAACAGAGCTGGCCTGCGCTTCTTTGAAATTGGACGGCGCTACCTGTCAGCAGACGAGGTACATGGGCAGCCCGATGAGCGGCGCAGCGTGTGCATTGCTTTGTGTGGTCCGGCAGATGTCTCGTGGGTCGCCGAACTAGCACGTCCCGCTGACTTCTACGACCTCAAAGGTATCGTTGAGACACTTCTGGCTGGTCTGCATATCACCCGCTACCGCTTCACTGCGACGCAGCATCCCACCTTCCATCCAGGGCGTTGCGCCCTGCTTGAACTGGCTCATTGTTCAAACACCAGTGAAGAGATATTCAGTCCTGTCGGAGTGCTAGGCGAAGTGCATCCGCTGGTGCAGCAGCGCTACGACCTGCCACACCGCGCTTACCTATGCGAATTGGATCTGGAGATGCTCTGGGCCGCAGAGCCGCAACGACTGACCTACAGCCTCATCTCACGCCACCAGGAACTCACACGCGACCTCGCCTTGGTCGTAGACCAGAACATAGCAGCACAGGACATACACGATGCAATTGTACGCAATGGGGGAGACCTGCTACGCTCGGTAGCGCCCTTTGATGTCTACACAGGCGATCCCATTCCAGCAGGCAAGAAAAACCTGACCTACTCGCTGGTATATCAATCACAGGAGCGTACACTTACAGACGCAGAGGTGAACGTCATTCAAGAGCGCATCATCTGTGTACTCCATGACGAATTTGGGGCAGTTTTGCGTTAACCACTTAGGGCAAACAGCGAATATGTTTGCCCTAAAACTCTACAAGGCATTGGTGCGTACTATGAGTGTAGAATATCTCTACATAAAGATTTTGCCCTCGCGGGCACCTATGCACCGACAGCAGGAAAGACTATGAGCACCACACCGCCTACCACTGCTATTATCATTGCCAACCCCATGGCCGGCAGTTATATCCAACAGCGGCACCAAATAGAAGAGACTCTCTCCTACTTACGTGACCACAACTGGCAGGTTGAACTGAAATTGACAGAGCAGGCAGGTGACGCACCTCGCCTCACACGTGAGGCAGTAGAACGCAACGTCGAAGCCGTCATCGCGGTGGGAGGCGACGGTACGATCAATGAGATAATTCAGGAACTCGCCGGTACTGAGACGGCGCTGGGAGTACTCCCCAGTGGCACGATCAACGGTTGGGCGCGTGAGACAGGGATTCCATTGGACAACGTGGGAGCACGCGAGGTGCTACTTCGGGGTCGGACACGGCGCATCGACCTAGGGCGTCTCAATGACCGCTATTTTCTGCTGATGGCAGGCGTAGGCGTCGACGCCGAGGTTACACGTGCTATCGAGCACAAGCCCCTCAAGCGCTTTGGGGTACTCAGCTACCTGCTCGTCGGCACTTGGCTGGGCCTGGGCTATCCTAGCTTTCAAGTGATTGTGCGTGTGGGCAAGCGCACCATACGTACACGAGCTGTAGAAATTATTATTGGTAACACCCAACTGTACGGCGGGGCAGTAAAATTTACCTGGCGAGCAAAATGCGACGATGGACTACTCGATATCTGTGTTGTACGTACACAAAACGCGTTTGGACGCATCGCTGTCTCCCTCGACTTCTTACTACGTAAGCCAGAGCGTCATCAATGGGTACGCTATGAAAAATGTAATATGGTGCGACTGCATACAAACAAGCCTATTGCCATCCAACTCGACGGTGAACCTGCGGGTTACACTGCCAAACGCGGCTTTCCACCCACAACCTTCACCGTCGTACCAGGTATACTCAAAGTGATCGTGCCTCAGAAGACAGCAGAGGATTTGTTCTCACAGGCATAGTGGCCGAAGCTATGATGCTAAATCGCGCTCGCTTTGCGCAATTGCCTGCTTCTCATCGCGCCAAAGACGGCTATGATGCATGCCATAGCTGAAGTACAACACGACACCTACGACAAGCCAGATGACGAATCGTATCCAGGTGACGAGTGGTAGGCTCACCATCATGTACAGGCAGATGAGAGCAGCGAGAATGGGCACAATGGGTACGAACGGCGTACGGAAAGCACGCCTCATGTTGGGATTGGTGCGTCTGAGAATAAGCACTCCGATAGAGACCAGCACGAAGGCGAGCAACGTACCGATATTCGTTAGCTCAGCGAGTGCGTCGATAGGAGTGAAGGCCGCCACCAAAGCAATGATAATGCCAAGGATGATGCTGATTCTGTACGGTGTGCTGAAGCGTGGATGTACCTTAGAGAACCAACGCGGTAAGAGATGATCACGGCTCATGGCAAAAAAGACGCGGCTTTGACCCAACAGCAGTATCAGAATAACAGCAGTCAAGCCGCACAGAGCGCCTATCGAGACGAGCACTGCTGCCCACCCTTGCCCTATCGCAGCAAAGGCGGTTGCCATCGGCGCAGCGGTATTTAATTGCTTATAGGACACAATGCCCGTTAAGACCAGCGAGACGGCAATATAGAGTATGGTGCATATCAACAGCGAACCGAGAATACCGATGGGCATATCGCGCTGAGGCCGACGCGTTTCCTCGGCAGCGGTGGCGACGATATCAAAGCCGATGTACGCGAAAAAGACATACGCGGCTCCTGTGATGATACCCTGGAAGCCAAAAGCCTGCTCTTTACCCCCAATCAGCAATTGCAGCAATGGCGTGCCCAGGATGCCACTACCGCCTCCGCTTGCTGGCTGTGCAGCCGCTGGGGGAATAAACGGCACCCAGTTGGAAGTCTTAATGAAAAATATGCCAAGAATGATGAAGAAGAGCACTACTGATATTTTGATAGTGGTCACAACCAGATTAACACGGGAACTCTCTTTGATACCAATCGTTATGATAACAGTTAATAGTAACGCTATCAATGCCGCTGGCACATTAATAGTCAGGCCCAGGAAACCCTTCTGCACTCCCGTAATCGTATCTGGTAACCCGATGCCGATCACTTTGAGAATAGTAGTGAAGTATTTAGACCAGCCCACCGAGACGGCAGAGGCACCGACAGAGAACTCTAGAATGAGGTCCCAGCCGATGATCCACGCAATGAACTCACCCAAAGAGGCATACGCAAAGGTATACGCGCTTCCTGCCACTGGCACCGAACTGGCAAACTCGGCGTAGCACAGCGCAGCTAGGCCACAGGCAATGCCCGCCACGACGAAGGAGAGTGTAATAGCTGGACCAGCACGCGTTGCCGCCGCTACGCCAGTGAGCACAAATATACCCGTACCGACGATGACGCCGATACCAAAGACGATCAAATCGACGGGGCCGAGTGCCTTCTTGAGCTGGTGCTCCGGCTCTTCAGTATCCCTAATGGACTGTTCAACGGATTTGGTACGCAGAATATTCATGCTCACGTGGTTCTATCTCCTATCACTTAGGGCTGAGTGTGTTGAACACGGCGTTGATGAGGAAGACGGCGAGATACGCTGCACCTAGTGCGAACAGCGTGACACCCCAAGGAACCGCCTGGGTTGTTGCTGCACCCACGATAATTGCGGTCAGCGGAATAAGGGCCATGACGGAGACGATAGCAAGTGCCATACGTTGACCCGCCGAGGCTGCTTTATTAGTTGTTGGATAGATCTTCTGACTCTGCCCCATACGCTGCGAGAGACGTTGCACGAGCATGTCGATATGCTCATCATCGTACGTTCCGCCTTGCTGGTTATAGCCTCGGTTCTCTTCGTAGCGTCCATAAGCAGAACGCCCTTCGTCGCGCTGAGTGCTGCCTGGGTCCATGTGAGACATCATGAAACGTGATCCTTCCGGTTCTGGTGATACACAATCACTATACCATCTACGGCCTATTCATGTTGGAGGTTGCAATGATGGTGCCCTTCTGAGTTTCCCGTTAGCGGGCATGGATGCTGCATTGACATGCTTGAAGATACTACGATAGTGCGGGACGTGGAACAGTTTACCCGTGAGCACATCGCACTTACCAACAGTAAGCAGGCGAAAGATTGCTACAGCTAGTAAAGCACCAAGGGGAGGGGCAACCCAGTAGAGCCACTGGTCTTGCCAGAACCAGGAGACCAGGGCAGGTCCAAAGCTTCGTGCTGGATTCAAACTAGTACCAGAAATGGGTGCTTCAAGCCACACCATTACCGCTACGAGAATCCACACCATGAACGGTGTCCAACGCATGAGACGATGGCTACTCACAAAAAGGAAAATGGATGGTACAAGTAGAGAGGTCAAGCCCAGCTCTATCAGAAAGATCATCCAGAGGGGATAGCCTGCCCCTGGTACTGTTCTTCCATCACCTACGCTGACAGCACGTCCTTCCCAGACAAGGACCAGCAGCAACGTACCGAGGACCGCACCAAGAAACTGACTCACTACGTAGCCTGCCAAGTCAACACGGTGCATCTTGCCCTGTGCCCAGAATGCCAACGAGACAGCAGGGTTGATATGTGCCCCACTAAGTTTGCCAAGTGGCGATAGAGCAACAAGTGATCCGCTTCCTGCAAACAAGAGTCCGGTGATGAGTAGACGCGCACTCTTATCGGATAGAATAGCAGCCAGTGGTGAACCGGTGCCAAAATCGAAGACAACCGCACTTAGTCCTGCAAAGAGGAGAAATGCCGTTCCTGCGAGTTCTGCTCCATATTCAGGCCAGTGGAGTTGTTTCCACCATACACGACTGCGCATTTGTCTCCTCCTTAAATATACTCTGCTGCCAGCAAAGCGGCCACTTCGTCAAGCCACAGCCCAGAGAGAATGGTACATGACATGGTGTAGTTTTGTCCAGCCTCCTCCCAGAGACTTTGCGTGGGATGTGCTAGTGTGCTTTGAGGTAATCCAGCAACCTGACCTTCTGCCATTGTTATGAGCCTCCTTAAGGTTGGCATTTTGCATAAAGAATAGTTTTATTATACAGTGATACTGTTTGCTACAATCTTCATGGAAGCACAAAGACGATCGTTACGTTCTCACAGGGGAGGCATCAGCGTGCTGTTGCCATCAAGCCACAGGTCACCCTTGAGGATAACCCTCAGTACCTCCGCCCGTCGAGGCTGGCGCTCTCGTTCCTGTGACCAGTTATTTCTACTTCTCCTAGCAGAAAGGACACAATCATGATACAGATCCCTGCGAATCTCACCAACCTTGCGCTCAAACAGCCTGCTACTGCTTCCTCGTACTGGGATAATAATCATAAGCCTGAGTTTGGAAACGATGGTAACCGAGACACTGAGTGGTGGCCCAAGTATCGTAACGATGTGGTTCCACCTGGAGTACAAGTACAACCAGGATATGTATATCCCATTAGCTGGTGGCAGGTCGATTTGGGCAGCACCTGTCAGATCTGGAGTATAGAACTAGTAACTCGTCGACAATATGACCATCCCTGGTGCCGATACAACTTTGCGATTTGGGCTTCCAATGACCAAGACATGAGTAATTCCAGCGTGCTCGGTGGGGTAGGTAGTGATGATCTTGTACAGTTTCAAGGTACCTTTGTCCTCAATCTAACAAATTCGGTCAATGCCCGCTACATAAGGGCCACCAAGCTCGTTAGAGAGATTGTGGATGAGGTCGACTTCGGCATTGCGGATTTTCGCGTCTGGGGATCCAAAGGATAAGCCACCTAGGAGCAAGGAGGGATACATGCTGAAGGCATCCCTCCTTCTGCTCCCCCAGCCGACACATACCAAGCAGGAGGCTGCACACAATGTCCGCGCACCATGAGCAGTAAGCAGCATGGCAACCGCAAGGGTCGCCACTACTCTACTCGGTGTATGCCATTCGTGCGTGTACCGCAGTGGCGGGCGCAAGGCCCACCATACTCACTAAAGCGGAAAACGACACATTGGGTTGACTATCATGGTGACACAAAAGCAGTTGAACCCACATGTGTTCATCATGCCTCCCACAACGCCCAAGAGATCCTCCTCGGTCAACTCCACTTCACCGGCGGGATTGGATGGCACCAGAGCCTTTTGCTCGTCGCTCAGGCTCTGATAGTACACTTCGTCTTTCCAGGCACGCGCAATGTCAAGTTCCATGTTGGATATCCCTTTCTTTTTCAAAAAAACTTTCTATGTTTCCAGGCATGGAAACAATGTACAGAAGGTGTGTACATAACTCTCGTATACAACAGAGGTGGCCGTCAGATTTTCGAGGAGTAGGCATTGGCGATTTGCTTAACCGCATTGTGGAAGAGTGTGCAATATTCCGGACTAATTGAGCAGTATTGAGTCTACCTAGCCTTCAGGATCAGCGATGGGCATAGCCAGCAGCTTGAAGATTGAAGAGATGCGCGTACGTCCCATCAAAGCGCATAAGCGTCTCATGGTCACCATCCTCGATGATCTGACCTTTATCAAGTACGATGATACGGTCTGCCATGCGTACCGTCGAAAAGCGATGGGCAATCAGCAGCGTTGTAGCGCCAGCGGCAATCTGTTGCAAACGGCTAAAAAGTTCGACCTCCGCTTCGGGATCAATGGCTGATGTCGGCTCATCTAACACGACAATGGGAGCCCTACGCATGAAAGCACGGGCAAGTGCGATCTTTTGCCATTGCCCAATGGAGAGTTCATGGCCTTTCTCAAACATACGCCCCAGTGGGGTCTCATTTCCTTGAGGAAGACTCTGAATGATCGGTGCCGCTCCGCTCTTTTCCGC
The DNA here is from genome assembly GCA_019240835.1 of Ktedonobacteraceae bacterium. Classification (GTDB taxonomy): domain Bacteria; phylum Chloroflexota; class Ktedonobacteria; order Ktedonobacterales; family Ktedonobacteraceae; genus JAFATZ01. The sequence goes on along the minus strand of JAFAXQ010000201.1, from coordinate 5,508 downwards.
TGCTGCTTGGATACGCTCATCATTGCCCAGTTCCTCTACATAGCCGAACCCTATGTTCTCGCGGGCTGTCATTTCATACTGGATAAAATCCTGAAAGATGACACTGATACGTTTACGTAGATCAAGGAGATCGTATTCCTCTATCGGAACATCGTCGATCAGGATTTGTCCTTCTGTTGGCTCGTAAAGACGTGAGAGCAGTTTGACAAGAGTAGTTTTCCCCGCACCATTATGACCGACGAGTGCGACACACTCTCCTGCTTGTAAGAAAAGATTGAGATCACGTATCACCACCTGAGTGGTACCTGGATAACGAAAACTTACATGACGGAACTCAATCCCTTTTTGCAAACGGTCAGGAACGGCACGTTTCCCACCGCGAATCCGAGAGGGGGGAATATCCAGAAACTCAAAGAGACTGCTGATAAAGAGATTGTTTTGATAGAGTTGAGTTAATCCTCCCAGAAGTGATTGCATGGTAGATTGCACAACCCAGATAGCCTGGATGTAACCGGCTAGCAAGCCTATGCGACCTAAAGCGATAGTTGTGATAATCGCATATACCTGCGCTCCTGCTGATACCACACTACTGAGGATATTGAGAGGTGTTGACATCAGCAATTGCTGTTTAAGTAGATTACTATCGGTCTTGTAGAAACTGTTATTGAGTGTGCGGTATCGTTCCAGGAAGTGAGTACCGAGATGGAATAGTCGAATTTCCTTCACGGCACGTGCATTCGTGACAAGGAATTGAAGATACATGAGACGACGGCGGTCTGATGAACGATTGCGCTCAATAGCGTAACCTCGCTGGCTATAGAAGACTTGTGAATAGACCGCTGGCAATGGTGCTAGCAAAATGAGCAGACCGAGCCACCAACTCCAGGAGAGGAGCACAGCGACAACCGAGATCAAGGTGACACATTGTGAGCAGAGTGACACCATCTGCGCGAAGATCTGGTAAGGACGATACATACTCTCTCGATTGGCACGCTGTAATGTATCATAGAGCACGTCATCCTCAAAATGTTGTACATCGAGGGCGACGGCTTTCTCCATGATGTGAATACTAATATGGTTTGCTAATCGCAATTGCAAAAGCGTTTGCAAGAATTGCTGAATGCTGCTTAACACTAATGAAATGATGGTGATCCCTCCTTGTGCCATACCAAAGAAGACAGCCACAGAGACGAACTGGGAAGTTCTCCCTCCGCGAATGGCATCGGCTGCACTCTGCACAATATGGCTCGTGATCTGGATTTGCAGCGAAGGAATCAGTCCCGTGATACAAGTCAGGGCCAGTAAGAGCACCACGTACTGCGGACCCGCTTTCCAAACGAGAAGCAGAACCCGCCGCCAGGAGGTGGTGACCAACTGGACATGTCGTAGAAAACGTTGAATATGCGACACTACGTCTCACCTTTCTCTTCCATGAAGTGTATTAGTGGAGATCATTTTGTGTGTTATGCAGATAGAGAACTCTTACTTGCCGAACGCCGTTGCACACTTTCGAGAGTATGCCGCCAGAAAGCATACACTTTGATTTCCTGCTCCCTATTAATGCCCAGTAGACGGTTGACATGCATATGCGCCAGACTGTCTAGGATGTTTTCCTCTGGAAGCCACAACTCTTCACTGATAGAGAGGCGATGTATCTGTTCAGAAAGTGCATGTAGCGGTTCGTCCTGAATAGCGAAGAAGGAGCACAACTGCTCTCGCTGAGGTGTCACCACACGGTCATAAACGTCCTCCCACGGAGAAAGAAGCTCACAGAGAAGTTTACGCTGTTCGCGAAATTCCTTACTCGCCTGGTATTTTTCCGTTCGGCTCTCCAGCCGCAACAAACGTTCAGCACAATCGAGTCCCCAGGCGGCAAAGAACCGGTCCAGACTGAATACTGCTACAGCTAACGGATCAAGGGTGATACGTCCTGTATACTGAGCCGCAATAATAGCGCTGACGATAGCGCTATCAACGGCGAAGACTTGCTCCAGGGCATCAATAGCCCTGGGACCTCCATATCGCTCAACCTCACGGTCGTAGGTGTCAACACACACTCGATCGAGCATACCCTTTTCTACTTGTTGACGTGCCCACGCTAGAGCTGTTACAAGCAACCTCTCCCCTATCTGTTCATTGGCCGCATGGAAACGCAGACGCAGATGTGGTTCCGGGTCGGTATAGCGAATAAAGAACCAACGATCAATCATTCCCTGCTCTTGGAGCATGTGGACAACCTCTCGTAATGGTCCGGCGATACATGCATCATGTTGTTGGAAAGCAGCGTAGAGCTTGAGATAGGTCCACGTAGCGCCAGGAAGCATCCGCCGCTCTTCTCTTGTAATAATGCGAGGTGGATACGAGCGTTTTGTTGCCATTGTCTTGGATGCCGACGATCTTGGCGCATCGGTACGAATAAGTGGCACCACGATTTCAGCAAAGTACGGGGCATTGTTGCCGTCTTGCAACCAAAGATGGTCAAAATCGGGGAGCACCTCCTGGACCTTAACAGTGCCCGAGTCCCCAACTTTTGCCAGTTCGGTACGCAATTCTGCGGCCATGAGTGGATGCTCTAAATCTAGCAGGAGACGATTGTCGGCTTCTACGATATACACATAGTGCGGAACACGCCATCGCTTACGCCATTGCTGAAGTCCAGTGAACCAGCGAGCATCTTCACTACCGACATCGGTCAGCTCAATGGTCGATGCCTTCAAGTTCCATTGGGCTGGACAGAGCACAACCCGTCCCTGGACAATGCGCGGCAGAAACGGTGAAGCGCTGGCTGTGCCCCAGTCAAAAGGAGAGAGGCAAGGACGGTTATCTTGAGAGATCTCAACAAGGAAACGGCAGATATTTGGAGCTATCATCGGATTTAACATGTGACTCTGACACACCACCACTTCTTTCCCGAAGCGCAGTGAACGTAGATAAAATCGATTGTTACGTACTCCGACAACTAGGTCATTGAGGTGAATCACCTTCTCTGGTGACACCGACGGGGTAGTATTAATGACAATCTCATAGTCTCGCAGTGCTGGTCGCACGGCAACATTGGCAGAGCGGGCCGTTGTGGGAAGATAACTCAGCTCGGCAAAGATCACATCGGGGGAAAGCGACTCCTCACGCTTGGTAAAGCGCTGCAACATTTCTAGACCCTCTGACTCCAAAATGTCAAAGAAGCGACTGAATGTGCGCCCACCCCCTGGAGATCCACAGTTAGGACTTACCACAACTCGCCATTCACCCCTATCAAGAGCCTCTCGTGAGGTAGCATGCACTTGTAGGTAAATTTCGAGGGAGGGTGGGGCAGGATTGTCCGCCTGCGGAGACCATTGTTCGAGCTGCTGGAGCAACGATGCGGTCAGTTCAACCTCCAGACAACGATCATTCACTGTTTGAGCAAGCAATCCACACAGCATGGTATCACGCTGACGCTGATCTGGTGGTAGCTGAGGACGAGTGAGCCTGTAGGTACGCTGAGGCTGCACGTACGTCGGTGGAGCATCGAGGCCCGACTCTGGACTGAGCAAATCCAGTAACGGGACTTCAGCATCCGCCCCATACCGTTCCACAAATTCCGAACGGTACTCCTGCAAATGTGGCAGACCTTGCGAAACACGACTCAGCCTAAGCAGCGTTTCCGCTGCTTGCGCTGCTGCTTCACCGATACTTTTATTGAGATACGATGACTTCATATGCAATGCGGTATCAATTTGGAAAGGCACGTCCTTACTCTCAGGAACAAGTTGCTCCTGCTGTCGTGTCAAATCACGAATGAGTTCAACCGGACCACCCATGCCCACACGGTCAATCTCTGCCGCCTTATGTAATACCTCTTTGAGTTGTGTACTCATGGGTTGTGCATGTGGCAAGCAGCTTACTTGCTCCAGCACGTAGTGCGTAGGGTGCGCACTTGTCAGAGGAGGGCGCAGATTGCTCGTGAGAAAGTGATTCTCCCACAGTTGCTGCAACAGGGCATCTACTTGCTCAGGGGTAGCCTGTGGAAATCTTTCTAGCAGTTCCGTACGCAGATCAGTATACTGAATGGCTTGGCGTGCATGCTCTAGCACATACTGCACGACTGGTGTAGCTCGTACGTTAATGGAGCGACTATCTCTCTGCCCGTACACATCGGCATAGGGCAGCATTGCCCGCCCACCAGCCAAGTAAACCGTCTGGTTCACAACCATATGAAGCTGAGGAATCAGTTCCTCTGTCTGTTCGACTTTCTGTATAACGGAAAGCACCCAACTCATATCTGGTCGCGTGCGTATACGCCTGACAGTTGGTATTGCTAGCTGGACCGTCGTGTTGTCCGCAAAGGCTCCCACTGCCACTCCCGCAAACAATCCAAAGGGGGTGGGGCGGGTACTCATACGCACGATATAGCGCAGTAGGCGTGAGTAAGTGCGTTCAGCCCGGCGCGAATCTTCACCGCGCCGGATGCGTGCTACCCCTTCAAAAATGGCAAAGCTAGCTGCCGCCAGTGCCTGCTCTATCACGGGTTGTGAGGCCAGAGATTGCAGCAGGTCGTAGCAGCGCTGACGGGCTTCCGTCAGTAAGCCCTCAATATCTTCATTGCTACGGGCAACGGCACCAGTGGAGGCTATCTGAGAGAAAACATGTGCGGGCAAAACAGGAGCGCGCAATAGGTAAAAATCTGCTGCTGTATATACTGACGGCTGCAGTAGTGCGTCGTATCGTTCTCCCATGAATGTCCCTTTCCGTGATGACTAGTAACGAAATAGAGCAATGAAATCCCTACGCCTAATTTCCTCATCGTCCAGGAGCGACCATACCACAATGGTTTCCTACAACCATGACGCCGCTTTATTGAGTCCGATGGGTATAATCTTCAATCAGCAGTGTGCCCTGACCAGCTTGTACCAGTATTCCTTCTGCACAATGCTCAAGTATTGAGCCTGGTTTAGCTGATAGAGCTGGGGCGAAGGCATTGATCACTCGTGCGCGGCGTAGCAACAAACGTTGGCCCTCAATCTCTGCCAAGGCACCTATCAAGTCCCAGGCACGTACTTGATTACGGAGTTGGGTAGCTGAACGCATCCAATTCAGTTGACGTTCAGCATCTGTAACATACGGTGCATAGCTAGCTCCCTCGATAGGTTGTGGTGTACCGGGGATACCTGCTACTAAAGCATGTAGTACATCTGGAATAGCGTCAAGTGACAATGTTAGAAACTTTGAAAAAAAGCTGTTCATATCATCTTCAGCCTCTATTGTGATAGCACGCTGCACCAGAATCGGCCCAGTATCAAAATTGGTATCTATACGATGAAAGGTCAGACCAGACTGTGTTTCACCATTCATGAGTTGCCAGAAGAATGGCTCGGGGCCACGGTAACGAGGTAACAGTGAGGGATGTAAATTGACACATCCCAGCCGGGGCAGATCCAGAAGAGCTGCAGGCAACTTCTGAGGAAAACCTGCAACGAAAATGAAATCAGGTGCTAAATCATGCAACATAGCTGGCAATCGGTTAATATG
>JAFAXQ010000033.1 GCA_019240835.1 Ktedonobacteraceae bacterium | reverse complement strand
GAAGTTGAGATATGGTTGCAAGTATGCAAATGGAGTTATGAATTAACCAATATTGCTCAGTGGTGGAAAATAATACACGGGGATAGCAAGAAGTGGCTATTGCTCTCATGAGCTCAGTATAGCAGACAAAGGAATTTCTGAACAAGTATAGACTCTTTCCCTGGACTTTTTACCTATAGGGGGTCTATTTGCAGACCTCCCTATAGGTAAAAGTGTTAGGAAAGTCACGCCGCCTTGATCGCCCCCACCAGCTTGGTCAGTGACTCCTTGGCGTCACCGAACAGCATGACCGTCTTGGGGTCGTAGAGCAGGTCGTTATCGATACCAGCGAAGCCGGGGCGCATCGACCGTTTGAGGAAGACTACGTTGCGCGCTTGATCGGCGTTGAGGATTGGCATACCATAGATCGGGCTACCAGGCGAGCTGCGCGCAGCAGGGTTGACCACGTCATTGGCACCGACTACCAGTGCCACGTCCACCCGCTTGAACTCACCGTTGATCTCGTCCATCTCTTTGAGCTGCTCGTAGGGCACGTTAGCCTCGGCTAGCAGTACATTCATGTGCCCCGGCATGCGCCCCGCCACCGGGTGGATGGCGTATGCCACCTCCACCCCTCGCTTCTCAAGCGCATCTGCCAGCTCGCGTATGGCGTGCTGGCCTTGGGCCACGGCTAAGCCGTAGCCCGGCACGATAATGACACTGCGTGAATAGGCCAGCATCGTGCCGAGATCATCCGAGGAGCCAGCACGTACTGTGCGGTTCTCTCCCCCGCTACCCGCGCCAGCGCCAACCTGAGCCTGACCAAAGGCACTAAACAGGATATTGGTCAGCGAGCGGCCCATAGCATCGCTCATCAGCTTGGTCAGCAGCGTGCCCGAGGCACCAACTAGCGTCCCTGCTACAATCAGCGCGAAGTTGCCGAGCACGAATCCACTAGCCGCTACAGCCAAACCAGTGAACGCATTGAGCAACGAAATCACCACTGGCATGTCGGCCCCGCCAATCGGTAGTACGAATGCCACGCCCAAGACCAGTGCTAGGACGAGTAGGGCTATGATCACGAGAGCCGATCCGCCCAACGTTAGCAGGACTATTGCTAGCGCCAAGATGAGCAGTCCCAGTAGCCCATTCACCAATTGTTGCGCAGGGTAGGTGACCGGACGACCAGTCATCAACTCCTGCAGCTTCAGGAACGCAACTGCGCTACCAGAGAACGAGATACCGCCGATGATAATCGCAAACGCGCTGGGAAAGTCAATGCGGAAACTGGGTTGCTGACCGATTAGATTCAGCAGCTCTGACACCGCCACTAGCGCGGCGGCACCACCACCTACTCCATTGAAGGCTGCAATCATCTGCGGCATCGCCGTCATCTTGACAGCACGGGCACTCAGCGTCCCGACCACAGCGCCGAGCACGACGCCCACTATACAGATGGCAATGCCGACAGATGTGAATGACCTACCTAGCAGCACTACCGTCCAGGCCACAGCCAAGACCATGCCTACGGCTGCTATCCAGTTGCCACGGCGGGCACCGCGAGGGGAACTGAGGAACTTCAGCCCGATGATGAAGAGCACTGCAGCCAGCAGGTAGACTAACGAGGTTACAATTATCATTTCTCTTTCCCTCTCTCCCCACCAGACTGTCGGGCCTTGAACATATCTAGCATGCGATCAGTCACGACGAAACCGCCTACCACATTGATAGTGGCCAGAACCACGGCCAGGAAGCCGAGTACAACCTCCACTGGCGTTTGCGCGTGGGCAGCAATCAACAAAGCGCCGATCAGGATGATGCCGTGGATCGCATTGGAGCCGGACATCAGTGGTGTGTGCAGCAGCGTCGGCACCCTGGAGATCACCTCGAAGCCAATGAAGATGGCCAGCACAAAAGAGGTAAATAGCGCGATAAGAGGATCGTTCATCAGTGTGCCTGCCTTTCAATACGAGTACATTGTTGTCATCTGCTTAGGACCCCAGACTAGGCAGCCTGGGAAGAAGTAGTCGCTCCCATCATTTGGCGAGCTCGCTCGTTGACGACCTGCCCATTGTACGTTACACAACACCCCTTGGTAATCTCGTCCTCAAAATTCAATTTCAGTTGACCATCGCTGACCAAGTGCTGGATCAGGTTAGTGACGTTGCTGGCGTAGAGCTGGCTGGCATGGAATGCCACTGTGCTAGGGATGTTAGTCGTGCCGTCGACCCACGTACCATCGACCTCCACCACTTGGCCAGACTGGGTTACCTCGCAGTTACCACCGGTCTCGGCAGCCATATCCACAATGACCGAGCCTAGACGCATGCTCTTCACCATTGGGGCGGTGACCAGCAATGGGGCACGCCGGCCCGGGATTGCGGCTGTTGTGACTACCACGTCGGCTACCGCCACGCGCTCGGCTAGCAGTTTGCGCTGCTTGGTCAGGAACTCCTCGCTCTGCTCACGAGCGTAGCCACCTTGACCGACTTGCGCTTCCAGTTCAAGCTCCAAGAACGTGGCTCCCAGGCTCTTGACTTCCTCCTTAACGGCTGGCCGCACGTCGTATGCTTCCACGACAGCACCAAGGCGGCGGGCAGTGGCAATGGCCTGCAGACCAGCCACTCCGGCTCCCAGCACCAATACACGGGCTGGTGGAATAGTGCCAGCGGCGGTCATCAGCATGGGGAAGAACTTGCCCAGTCGGTTCGCAGCCATCAGCACTGCTTTGTAGCCTGCTAGCGATGCCTGTGAGGACAGCGCATCCATGCTCTGGCTACGGCTGATGCGGGGTAGCAGCTCCAGAGAGAACGCGGTAACATCGTGCGCAGCCAGGGCCTCGATGATGGCACTCTGGGTAGCTGGCTGGAGGAAACTGATGGTGGTTGCTCCCGCCCGCAGCAGCGCCACGTCCTCAAGGCACAGCGGCTGGACAGAGAGCACCATATCGGCTGTACTCAGCACGGCTCCCCGGTCGGCCTCGACAGCCATGCCCGCCTGGCGATAGGCGTCGTTGGTGAAGCCTGCCTTCTGGCCAGCATTGGCCTGCACGACCACCTGGAAGCCTGATGTGGCGAGTTTGGCCGCTACATTCGGCACCAAGGCGACGCGTCGCTCGCCCTGGATGGTCTCGGAAATCACCCCTATCTTCACTAGTACTTACCGTCCTTTCTCTCTTCTAATTACTCGCACTGCTGCAGATGAGGCTGCGATGCAAAAACTCTGGGAGCAATACATCTATTAGAAGCGACTCTCTGTTACTTTTCCCCCTATCTCACCCGTTATAGAGTGTTTAGGTAGTAGTATGGTAGCTGACATTTTGTATAACAACAAGGTATAATTTCTTATACCTAGTATAGGCTAGCAGTTATGTAAAGAAGGGAACGTAGGGAGCAGGGGAGTCGCACCTCCCCTGCTCCCTACGTTCCCTTCTTTTAGAAGCCTTTTTGTGCGATGAAATGCGTGAGGTCGGCGATACGGCAGGAGTAAGCCCACTCGTTATCGTACCAAGCGAGGATCTTGACCATATTACTACCAGTCATCATCGTCGAAAGCCCATCCACGGTCGAAGAGTGCGAGTCGCCCCGGAAGTCGCTAGAAACTAGCGGCTCATCGCTATAGGCTAAGATAGCCTTGAGGGGACCCGCTGCAGCTTGCCGAAATGCGTCATTGACGGCATCTACGGTCGTCTCCTTGTTTAGGGTTGCCACAAAATCCACAATCGAAACGGTGACCGTTGGCACACGCAAGGACATGCCATCGAAGCGCCCTTTGAGTTCAGGGATGACCAGAGCAAGCGCACGAGCAGCACCTGTGGTAGTGGGAATCACATTGGTACCAGCACTACGGGCGCGGCGTAAATCTTTATGTACTACATCCAGAATGCGCTGGTCATTGGTATAGGAGTGAATAGTGTTCATCAAGCCCCTTTCAATGCCAAAGGCGTCGTTGAGCACTTTGGCAGTGGGGGCAAGGCAGTTGGTCGTACAGGATGCATTCGAGATAATGTGATGCTTGGAGGCATCGTACTTCTCCTCATTGACGCCAAGCACAATGGTGATGTCCTCGCCTTTAGCGGGAGCTGAAATAATCACCTTCTCCGCACCGCCACGTAGATGTGCTGCTGCCTTCTCGGCATCGGTGAAGAGACCTGTGGACTCAATGACGATGTCTACACCCAGATCACCCCAAGGAATCTGGGCAGGGTCGCGCTGTGAAAGAACCTTGACGCTGTGTCCATTGACGATGAGCATATCGGCTGTGGTATCAATCTCACCGGGGAAACGGCCATAGGTTGAATCATATCTCAGCAGGTGAGCGTTGGTTTTCGTGTCGGTCAGATCGTTAATGGCGACGACTTCGAGGTCACGCGGGTAGCGTTCGATGAGTGCTTTGAAGGACTGGCGTCCAACTCTACCGAAGCCGTTAATGCCTACGCGAGTAGCCATGTAAAATGTTCTCCTTTTGTGTTGTTTGTCCAGGGTAGGGCAAGCTTCGCCCTTCTGTACGGTGTGCTTCCACAATCCAAGTATATACCCTGGCAACCCTTAATCAGAGTATAACAACGTAATTGTGCAATAATCAAGATAGGCGGTTTTTGTTGTATAGTTGCCAACAATGGAGACAATATGTCATTTGCCCACATCCTTGACCTACGCCCGTTTACGAAGTAACCCCTTGCCATCTGTATACCAACAGACACTACACTGCTGCAATGTTTGGTTAGTTCGGAAAGGAACACATGGAGACTCTCACAACTACTGAATTAGCAGAACTGGTATCTATTCTCGTCGAGAGACAAAAGAAGAAGATAAAGCTCATTGTGTCTGACATTGAGGGATGCCTCAATCTCGATCTTTCAGCCACATTTCCAGCCGTTTTTGAGAATGGCTGTGGACTGTATTTCCCGACTCGTATTCACTAGTAGTCCTTCTTCTCGGCAAGCTGTGATAAATACCTGACGCAGTAAGAAGGAACTATCAGATGAGTAGTGTTCGGCGTGCCTTAAATGTTGCAAGATCATTGCTTATACTTGTCGCTAAATTTGCCACACCCTCGCTTTGCTGTACACTACCTCTGTTGCGTTTTGATTGTCCTCGGCAACAAAACCGAGATATCCAATGCTGTAAGTAGCGTCACTAGCCTGATCAATCTTCTGGTTATTCGCATACAAAGTCAAGGCCTTACCATCAGCCACTACAGCAAGAAGATTCATCTGACCCAAGCCCTGTTTGATTGCAGGACTATTGCCGTAGGCCAAGGTTACAGCATCTGATGCTTTGGAACCTTTGTAGAGATATAGTCTATATGAGCCGTCTTGGCATACCTCAAAGAGATATTCGGTTGGACCCGAACCGTCGTAGCGGAACACCAACCCACCACAGTTTCCTCGAGTAATGGTCATCTGCACGTCGAAAGCGAAGTTACTGAAAGCTCTGTCCGAGTTCGTACAGGGAAAGAAGCTGCTGGGTTTTGATTGAGTCAGGTGATAGTTTCCACCCATAAATTGGCATGCCCCACCGAACGCAGTATCCGAACTGTTTTGCCAGTGACCGGGTGCCTCCAGCGGGTCGTATAGGGCAAGCGTGCCAGGAGGCGAATAAGGATCATTGACCACGGCGGCTGTTGCGGTTGCCGCAGAAGCTACTGCAGTTGCCGTAGTCGCTATGTTGGCTTGATTGATATCATTCTGATGCACGACTACCCCAACAACGCCGGAAATGATGAGCAGAAGGATCAGGCCGATTACTGACAGTACTCTCACGCCGAGCGATGGCGGTACTGTCAGAGTGACGAGAAGAGCACCTGATTGCCCACCTGTTGAGGATGGCTCTCCCAGATTTGCTAGGTAGATAACCTGTCCATTGCGTGCGCCAGATGGAATGGGCACACTCACGACTCTGCCATCGGTCAGGGTCAGAGGCTGACTGCCTCCCGTCTTTGCTAGCGCGGCGCTAATCGACAGTGATGTACGAATATCGCGCCCGTTCGTGGCAGGTGGTATGACAGGTGTAGGGGGCAAGGGGACAGGCACTGTGCTAGGAGTTGCAGTAAGCAGATTACTCGACTGTACCGCCTGCTGAAAAGCTCGTGCGAAGTCGATGATGGTCGGGAAACGATTTGTGGGCTTCTTCTCTAAAGCACGCAGGATGACTGCATCAAGTGCAGGAGAAAGACGTGCATTAACTGTGCTAGGTGCTTTGGGTGGGGTCATCAGGTGCTGATGCATCACCTGCTCTAGTCGCCCTTGAAAGGGTGTGTTCCCTGTCAGAAGTTGATAAGCCATAATCGCAAGAGCATATTGGTCTGTGGCAGGCACTGGCCGACCTTCCCACTGTTCCGGGGCCATATATGCAGGTGTGCCACGCACGCTCTGGCTGGAAGTCGCCGTGGCAGTGGTGAATCGTACGATGCCAAAATCAGCCAGCAGTAGGTCAAGGTCACGCGGAGTCGTAGCCCGGTTGCGTACCAGAAAATTAGACGGTTTGACGTCCTGATGAATGAGTCCATTCTCGTGCGCATATTGTAGAGCATCAGCCGCTTGCTGCACTACCAGCGCCACCTCTTGCGGAGTGAGTAGACAGGCAGCATGTTGCCGCTTCAGCCAATCGGTGAGAGAACCTTCGGCTAGAAAAGGCATAACCATATAGTCCAGCGTGATGTCATTGACACGTTGCTCTCCAAAGTCATAGAGCGGTAGAATATGCCTGTGATTCAAGCGTGTAATGGCGAGCATCTCGCGCTGAAACAGGCGCGCAACGTCTGCTTGCGCCTTGACATCTTGAAACGGCATGTGCTCTGTTCTCACCACCTTCATAGCCACGTAGCGTGCCATAGTCGTATCTTCGGCATGATAGACATCTGCCATACCACCACTACCAATAACCCGTAGAAGTCGGTAGCGACCGAGCTGGATTCCCTCTAGTAACATGGCCTTCAACCTTTGTATCAAAAAAGTAGAAATACGCAGAGGAGTACCAGGTTAGTATAACACAGCTACGGATACCATGAAAAGAATGAAAAACAGAACAGCACAACTCATAGCCGATATGGCCATGAGTTGTGTCATTCATATTGCTCCTGTTATGTGTGTTGTCACACCTTTGCGTGTGACAACACCCCATAAGCCTGACGCCAACGCTCGATAGCATCTTGTGCTCGCCCGAGTTCTTCTAGAACCTGAGCCTGATTGCTGTAAACTTCGGCAATGACAGTATACGCCTGGGTTGTCGCGAGCTGCACTTCAGCCTTTTTGTACCATGCAAAAGCTCTTTCTAATAAATCACGCCTCTGTGTACCTATTACCTGTCGCGCCTCGTTCTGCGTGACTTTGCCAATTGCCTGGTAGACCGCACCGCGAATGTGCGTATGGTCTGTGCGCTCAATAGTTTCTATGGCTCTTTGACAATAAAGTTTGGCTTCATCCAGCCGCCCCTCTGCTAAGCGCAAATCGGCCAGGGCAGCATAATTCAGCAAGGCGATTGTCGGCTTGTCACAAACGGTGGAGAGAGAAAGGGATTCCGTGTAGTGATCGGATGCCTGACGAAAATTGCGGAGCAGGAAGCAAATACGTCCCAGCAAATGGTGCGTTTCCGCCTCCATCTCTCTCTCTGCTCTTTCTTGATAAAGATGCAGGGCCTCTTGGCCAACGAGGTACGACTTGACGTAATCTCCAAGATGACGATAGGTCTCACAAAGCCCATAGTAGATAGGTGCTAACTCTTCATCACGATTAAAGTGCTGACAGAGCCGCAGCGCTTCCTCGTAGTGCTGGATAGCAGCAGTGTAGAGGCCACGCATGACACATGTCATCGCTAGAGAGTAACACGCTTGAACGCGCACAGCAGGAAGGTGAATGCGCCGATCATGCAACACTTTGAGGCAGAGCTGAAAATGCAAAGAAGCATCTTCGTAGTGCTCAAGATTCATGGCAGCAATGCCAAGGTACAAGAGATAACAAGCCAGACGTCCTTGATCTCGCGTAGCTTCTTGTGTAAAATCACTTTGGTAGTGATCAAGCAAGGGAGAGAGAAAGAGTATTGCCTCCTTCCATTGCCTACGCTGAATATAGCACCAGCCTAGCAGATAGGCGACATCACCTTGCTGACGCTCGTTGTCAGTCTGAATAGTCTCGAGAAGTGAGAGAGATTTCTCGTTGCTACCCTCTTCTAAGAGGAGACGCGCCTGATAAAGTTGCATCTGGACATCTATGTCTTGATTGCGAATCATCAACTACAATACATTCCTTCCCCATGAAATATGAGAATATGATTATAATTATAACATATCCAGATAGCATAGCATAGACCTTGAGCAACTGAATTGACCCATAGCTTGGCTTCTTAATGCCTTCTTAATGCCTCCTTAAGGAGGCAAGCTATGGGTCAATGGCAGAACTTGGCAGCCTTGACGTTTAGGGGATGGTATGATAAAATTATCAGAGTGCAGTGAAGACTGACAAACTACACAATTCCATCACGGTGTGTTGCAGTTTGACAGTGTAGTCTACTCGTAACAACAAGATATGCAAGCTCCAACTATTTAGGGAGGAATCAATGTCGGCCACTTATAGCTACGCTCGTGTTTTACACGCAGTAGGTCAGGTGCTAGATCAGGTCGGGGTGAAGAGCATCGCGATCCGTGAGGAAGATGATGGCCTCTTCGTAGAAGGGTACGATAGCGAAGGCCAGTTCCAGCTCCAATTGCGCTACGATATCGCCAGCCTGTACGATTTGTTGCATAAATCAGAGAACGTGTCTTCTGAAGAACAGAATGTACCGAGCGACGAGGGGGTGTTGAGACGCTTCCTCGCTGATCATAGCCAGGAGGCGCTGATTGGAGCGTTGCGCTAGCTACAGCGATCACCTCGGCTGTAGACCCGGTGTACTACGAGCGTGTGCTGTTCATTACTAGAGAAAAATCAGTTAAATTTCTTACGTACATTTAATAGAACGTTTGTATGAAAGAAAGTAAGAACCGGGGAAACCTCCGGTTCTTCTTACTTATTAAATGGAGTCGTTCTCCATTCTTTATTACTCTTTTCGCCGACAAGGATGGAGAACGTGAAGCGCAGACCTCTCGACTTTGCTCATAAAGTATGGTATGCTCATAGTTACAGGATATGCTGTCGTAGGAGCGGCGGAGGTAATGAGCAGTTAGCCGATTACCACTACCTACCGTGCTTTCCCTTGGAGGTTGTATCCAAGTACCTGAACAATCATATACTTAATTGCTTGGCCTGCGCGGTCTCTCCCTTTATGATATGAGAGGAGAAGGATTTGCCTGAAGATATTGCTTTATTCATCGATTTTGAGAATATTCGTTACAGTATGCTGAATATTCAGCGACGGGAACCTGACCCACAGGAGCTTATCGCGGTGGCCCGTCGTTATGGCACTGTTATGGTCGCACGCGCCTATGCCGATTGGTCACGTCAGCCTGAGCCGTTCAAGGGTAGCTTGACAGCCGCTATGATTGATCGCGTTGACTGCCCAGCCAAACAGCGCGACCGTATTCGTATGGGGACTATTCACTACCCATCTAGTAATACCCCTACAGGCTCTCTTCCTACGCCAAGCTACGTTTCAGAGCAGGGTTCTGGTATTTATCCTGCCAGCACTTCCCGGCAGTGGTCCACTACTGTATCAAGCAATTCTGGTTCACTTCCCGCGCTTCAGCCTGCGGGTAACAGCGATGCATGGACAGTCGAGCCGGATGAATCCCAACCTTTGCAGAATGAGCTAGATACGCAGCTTCTTCAGTCGGAAGAGGTCACGACCGACGAAACCTACGGCATAGCTGATTACCAACGCGACTCTTACCGCCAAAGCTATCCCTATGCCTCACCTGCTCCGAATCCGAGTACGAGTCCTCTGAGCTATCCCTCTACTCAGCATACGGGTACTACCGGTCATCTGCCAGCTATTAGTACAGGCGGCAACAGCACAATTGTACAGAGTACTGTGGTACAGAGCACGGTTGATCTCAATATGTTGATGGATATTATTGAAACGGTGTTTGATCGTCCTACCATCTCTACTTTTGTTTTGATGACAGGCGATAAAGATTTCACACGCATTAGCGCACGTCTAAAGTTACGCTTGAACAAAACTGTTATTGTAGTAGGTATTCCGGGAACCGTCAGCCGAGATCTTATCAGTAGTGCAAATCAGTTTGTGCCACTTGTTCCAGGCAGCACGGGGAATACGGGTACACTGCCCGCCATCAATGGCAATACAGTGCAGCAATTGTCACCCAGCACGGGGAATACAGGGGCACTGCCCGCGTTCAATCCCATGAGCTACACAGGCCCTATGCCAGCAATGCAAGCCTATCCCATACAGCCCTCGTCTCTCCCACCAATGGATGTGCTCGACCCTCAGTTCCTCCAGTTCCTCGATTATATTGATCGCAACTGGTCTTGGCGCACCATTATTGGCGTCTCTAATTTCATTGGCGACCCGGTCAATCCTAAGAATCGCTTTCGTGGTCGCCTCACTCGTGAGTCTGCACGTGAACTGTTAAACATCTGCATTCAACAGGGTATTTTGCTACTGCAGACCGACCCGACTGGGGCCGAAGATTTGCGCCTCAATCGCATGCACACCGGTGTCGATGAAGTGCTCAAACAATTTGTACGTTAGCAGCCGAGAAGCAGCTATTTTTCTTCCGGCTGCTTCTTATCTGTTACTGCTCCATCGGCGGTATCTCTTGTGGATATTGTGCGTGTGGCTGCTCATACTGATCGTACTGGGATTGCTGTGGATACTGATATTGTTGCCCTCCCTCCTGGTATGCCTCAGCAGATGGCTGGCGTGGCTGGTAGCCCTGCTGATATGGCTGCCCCTGGGGTGGCTGGTATGGTTGCTGATAGGAGCGATTGTTCCGGGATGACCCGTTGCCCCAAAAGCCTGCACTGGATAGAAGCGGCAATACAAAAGTGCTAATAACCAGCCCTAACAGCACAAGCAACGCCAAAGTCGACAGCCATCCAAAGAACCCGTGGTGGGGGAAGAAAAACAAAAAGAAGATGAATGGCCAGCCCCACCACAAGCGTCTATGTCCACGCCAATTGCGTCTATTGCGGTAAAACATACGTGATCTCTCCTCACAAAACATGCGGCGTTTTTTGTCGTCTCACTTAATAGTACGATGCAGCAATGTTTTTGTTGTCTCACTTAGAGTACGCCAGTTCGACGGCATTCTCCTAATATTCAGAACAAGCTATTACTCCCTACTATTCCAAGTACCCATTCAGATTGCTTTGCCCCAGAACTTCCCAGTACTGCATAGCTTTGCAAGCATTTTTTGTGATGAGGCAAAAGTGATATACTGAAAAAGAGAATCAAGCATAGAGCAGGAGAGATGCATGGCAGATAATCACTACCAAGTTGCGGTAATCGGCGCAGGTCCAGGCGGCTACATTGCCGCTATTCGCGCAGCTCAACTAGGTGCAAGGACCGCTATTGTCGAGAAACAATATCTTGGCGGTACCTGTCTCAACGTCGGCTGCATCCCATCCAAAGCGATGTTACACATCGCTGAGTGGATGCACCGCTTACACAACCTTGATGAACTAGGTATTCATCTACCACAGGCCCCTACCTTCGATATGACTAGGGCTGTCGCTTTCAAAGACAAAGTCGTTAAACGCATGACGAGCGGTGTTGGTGCGCTGATGAAGGGCAACAATATTACTGTCTACGATGGCTTGGGGGTGGTCGATGCCTCTCGCTCTGTTACTGTCAGCAAAGCTGATGGCAGCCAGGACAAGTTCAGCGCGGACAATATCATTCTCGCGACGGGTTCCGTCCCTCTTATGCTGCCCTGCCCCGGCATTGATGGGCGCAAAGTGCTAAACAGCGATACCTGCTGGAACCTGCCCAAGGCACCTGAGAGCGTGATCTGTGTGGGCGGAGGCGTGATCGGTGTCGAACTGGCCTGCATGTTTAATGCACTTGGTGCGAAGGTCACCATCGTTGAGATGCTGCCAAACATCTTGGCTCCTGTCGATGATGAAGTACGTCGCTTGCTCGTTCGTATTCTTAGCAAACGTAGGATACAGATCATTACAGGCACGAAGGTCGAGGCGATAGGGGAAGAGGGCGAGCAGAAAAAGGTGATCGCCACCAGCGACGATGGCCAGCAGAGCTTTACGGGCGAGTATGTGCTTATGGCGGTGGGCCGCCGAGCTAACACAAGCGGTCTGGAGCAACTGATCAAGCAGGGACTCGAGAATGATCGTGGGCGCGTGCGTGTGAATGATAAGATGGAGACGAACCTAGGGGGTATCTATGCCATTGGTGACCTAGTACACGGAGCCGGACTCGCCCACGTCGCTTCTACCGAGGGTGAGGTGGCAGCAAACAATACTATGGGGCACGAGACACATATGGACTATAGTATTGTTCCCAACCCCATCTACACCTTCCCCGAAATCGCCTACGTCGGCGTAAGCGAGGTCGAGGCCAAACATCGCTATCCCGAAGCTCGCGTCGACCGCTTCCCTTGGTCGGCTATTGGCAAAGCCGTTGCTATTGACGAGACCGAGGGCTTCACCAAAGTCATTATAGGCAAATACGGAGAAATTCTCGGCGCGCACATCATTGGCCCCGACGCTACCAATCTCATCAGTGAGTACTCTGTTGCTATGCGTGGCGAATTGACAGTCGATGAGATCAGCGAGACTATTCACCCACATCCGACGCTTAGTGAAGGGCTACGCGAGGCTGTACTCGCCGTTGAGGGGCGTCCATTGCATATTCCACCGAAGAGGCAGGTGACGACAGGGCTTTTCGACCGTCGAGAAAAAGCCGGGTTCTGATCGGCATGGTAGACCAATCGACGCCGACAACTTTGTCACAATTGTCCGCTGCACCAACTATTCAGACCGTTGACCTGAGCCGCGTGTATCGCACAGGTAAGATGGGTAAAACCCTGACAGCTCTCGATAATGTCAACCTAACGATTCAGCGTAGCGAACTGTTCGGTTTATTAGGGCGCAACGGTGCGGGCAAGACAACGCTCATCAAAATTTTGACGACACTCTTGGCTCCGACAAGTGGTAAGGCGTTCATTGATGGCATGGATGTGATGAAACATGTCATAGCGGTGCGACGGCGTATTGCGATGGTGAGTGGCGGCGAGCAATCGGGCTATGGCGTGTTGACAGTACGCGAGCAGTTGTGGATGTTTGCGCAGTTCTACGGCGTTCCCTCCCGTGAAGCGCATAGGCGTATTGATGAACTGCTTGCTGCTGTTAGCTTGACGGAGCAGGCCCATCAGAAGGTGTTTGCGCTCTCCACGGGCATGCGCCAGCGTGTGAACCTATGTCGTGCTTTGGTCTCAAATCCGCAGATTCTGTTCCTCGATGAACCTACGGTTGGTCTCGATGTCGAAGCGGCTCGCAGTGTGCGCGACTATATCCGTGCATGGATGCAGCAGGATGCACGGCGCACAGTACTCCTCACGACACACTACATGTTCGAGGCCGATGAATTGTGTGACCGCGTCGCAGTGATCCATCATGGCCACATTGTTGCCCAAGGCACGACGAGTGACCTCAAACATCAACACGAGGAGCATGCTCGCTTTCAGTTGCAACTGGCGGAGTGGACACCCGCCTTTGTTGAGCGCTTGCGTGCTAGCGATGGCGTTGTCGACATTCAAGCCGAGATGCGCCAGGGCCGCACCGAACTGAGTCTCGCTCTCAGCAGCGAGGAGAAGATTGTTCCCACCATAGCGATGCTAAGCGAGGTCGGTGGACGTGTGCTTAGCGTGCAACGCATTGAGCCGACGCTTGAAGAGGCATTTGTGCGCCTAGTCGGTGACGCAGCAGGGGAAACGCGACCGGAGGATCAACTGTGAGCAGCAGCGAAATAGCAGAAAGTGCGGAAATGTCCTGGCGACAGAATCTTCAGCTCGGCCTACGCACCATCATAGGGCGTGCCTACCCACGCCTCGTTATGGCTCTACGCAATCCTGAGTGGTTCTTCTACGATGTCGCCTTGCCGCTGTTACGCGTCGTTGCTTTCGCACTCGTGTATCAAGCTCTCAAGGCACCACAGCAGTACATCGGCTTCATCATTCTTGGGGGTGCGATGACTGCCTTCTGGCTGAACGTGCTGTGGATGATGGCTGGCCAGTTGCACTGGGAGCGCTCTACGGGCAATCTTGAGCTTTACTTGATGGCTCCCCCCTCGATGCTCTGGATTCTCGCAGGCATGGCCTTTGGTGGTATGATCTCCACCTGTGTGCGTGCGTTCCTCATCGTCGCTGTAGGCTCTCTCCTCTTCCATGTTGTGTATCAGATTGTTTCGCTGCCGCTGTTGTTGCTCGTCTTTCTTCTGACGCTGGTCGCGCTCTACGGTCTGGGGTCAATGCTGGCAAGTCTCTACTTACTCTACAACCGTGAGGTATGGATGCTTCTGGACGTGATCCAAGAGCCGGTGTCGCTGCTCACCGGCTTCTACTTTCCCGTGCGTACGCTAGGTGGCCTAGTGGGTGGCATCGCCTCGCTCATTCCATTGACCCTAGGGTTAGACGCAATGCGGCAACTACTTTTTCCGCATGGCTGGCCTTCGTTCCTACCGCTAAACATCGAGATGGTGGGACAGGCAGCACTGGTGATTCTCTTTCTAGTAACAGCGGCTTGGTCCTTCAAAGTGATAGAACGACTCGCCAAGGTCGAGGGACGCCTGTCGTTGAAATGGCAATAGGTAGGGAGTCCATGATACAATCAACTTCACTATCTTGGCAGAGCAACACCTGGCGTACGTTGTGGGCGGCAACACGCTTGGAGTGGCAGGCGCAGGGCAACTGGACCAACCCATGGTTCTTCTTGCTCTTGCTCATTGTCAAGCCGTTGGTCAGCGCACTCGTGCTAGTCTTCATGTACTGGGTCATCAGCGGTTTTCGTTCACACGGCGGCATCTTCGGCTTTCTCATCGTTGGTAGCGCTGCCTGGAGCTTCGTCGAGCAGATCGTGGCCGGCCTGTCACGCGCAGTGCTCGACGACCGCGAACAATATGCCATGCTAAAATATGTCTACATCGCTCCGCAGTCATTCATTATCTTTCTCATTGGGCGCAGCGTACCCCGCATGCTGGCAGCTTGCATCTCCTTCGTGACAACGCTCGGCTTCGGCATTGGCGTGCTGAGCGTGCCTATTGACGTACGCCAGGTGCATTATCCTCTGCTCCTATTCGCCCTGGTTATCGCCTTCGTCATCAGCGTCGCGCTAGGTATCGCCCTCGCTGGCCTTACCCTTATGCTCAAACGCAATGCTTGGCTACTGCCAGATGCCACAGTTGGGGCCTTGTATCTCATTGCGGGCACCATCTTCCCCATCACTATCCTTCCCGCTTGGTTGGAGAAGCTCACACTGGCCCTACCACTAGTCTATTGGCTCGAATTGGTACGCCGCGCTCTCTTAGGCGACGCTGTCGGTGCTGCTTTCCCAATTGCCTCCACTTCGGCCATTATCATGCTACTGCTGCTGACGACGGTCGTGATGAGCGCGCTCTGTCTGGCCACCTTCTGCCTGAGTGACTACATTGCCCGTGAGCGCGGACAGATTGATAGGGCTACAGGGGATTGACTTCACCTGAACCGGACGGGATGTTACCGATATGAGACTTTAGATCAAAGAAGTTTGGTTAGCTCAAGAGAGACTTAAAATCTCCTGGCCGCAAGGTCGTGAGGGTTCGAGTCCCTCGCGCTTCTCTCTCATCACTTCGTATGCCGCAGTTTTTCCTTATTTCTTAAAACTTGTTTCAATACGCTTTGCCCCACTATAGGGTAAAATGTCAGTGCGTTGTGATGCTCTCCAGCTCACAACACACTGACCATTTTACCCTATGACTGCCGTACTAAGACAAACAGAAAGTTCTAGTATATCCATGATGTATTGACTGCCAGAGCTTAGTACGGCATAATACAGGTTATGCGAGAATATACCATTAATTTTTTTCTTGCTATAGGAGAACGGATTATGGTCTATGACAACAAATACTAGCGCTGAGAACACGTATCTTCCACAAGAGCAGCTCTTAAGGGGAGTATACGAGGTGATAATTGTCGGCGCAGGTCATGCTGGCTGTGAGGCTGCGCTGGCTAGCGCACGCATGGGCAGGAAGACGCTCCTTCTCACAATGAATCTGGATAGCATCGCTCTGATGCCGTGTAATCCGTCGATGGGTGGGCCAGCTAAGGGGCATTTGATAAAAGAAATTGATGCCCTTGGTGGTGAAATTGGGCGCAATACCGACCGCACATTCATTCAAATTCGCTTGCTCAACACGAGTAAGGGGCCTGCAGTGCAAGCTCTGCGCGCTCAATGCGATAAGCAAGCCTACCGACTCGCTATGAAGTTCGTGCTAGAAAGCCAGCCAAATCTGCATGTCAAGCAAGCTACTATCACCCACTTGCTCAGTCACAAGGGTGATGATGGGCGTTATGTAATCGCCGCTGTAGTGACCAACAGTGGGTGGCAGTACGAGGCCAGCGCCATTGTCTTGACCACGGGTACCTTTATCAATGGCCGTCTGGTCGTCGGTGAGAAGACACAGCCAGGCGGCAGAGCTGGCGAAGGACCTGCTCTTGGCGTCTCCGATTCTCTGCGTACGTGGGGGCTAGAGGTGCGCCGCTTCAAGACGGGCACACCGCCGCGTCTCGATGCACGCAGCATTGATTTTAGCAAGACAGAGCCACAGCCCGGAAGTCGCGTACCTCTCTACTTCTCGCATGATCTGTCGGCGCGGGAGGATGTGCAGCTTGTCGGTGGCCGTCCCAATCCGACCTATCCCGTAACCAATGAGGACTTGCACGGCTGGCGTCCACAGTTGCCCTGCTACCTCATACGTACTACTAAGCGGACGCACCAGATTATTCGCGACAATTTGCATCGCTCTCCGCTTTACACGGGTATCATTGAGGGCATCGGTCCCCGTTACTGCCCGTCTATAGAAGATAAGATCGTGCGCTTTGCTGACAAAAGTTCACATCAGATCTTTCTTGAACCGGAGGGCTGGCGCAGCGGCGAGGTGTACATGCAAGGTATGAATACGAGTTTGCCGGAGGATGTGCAACTGGCGATGTTGCGCAGCATTCCCGCCCTTGAGCATGTAGAGATGATGCGCGTTGGCTATGCCGTCGAGTATGATTATGTCCCACCAGTGCAGTTGTTCCCTTCGCTCGAGACAAAGGCGGTCTCGGGTCTCTTCCTAGCTGGTCAGATCAATGGTACTTCTGGCTATGAAGAGGCGGCGGCACAAGGCATCATGGCTGGCATCAATGCGGCATTGCTTGTAGGTGGGGCGGAACCTTTTGTCTTGGCACGTCACGAAGCCTATATAGGCGTGCTTATTGATGATCTTGTCACGCGCCCTATGAGTGAGCCATATCGCTTGCATACCTCACAAGCCGAATATCGCTTATTGTTGAGACCAGAGAGCGCCGACCTGCGTTTAAGCGATTACGCATATAAGCTGGGGTTGATCGATGAGGAGCGTTATATGCAGGTGGTGCAAAAAAGGGAGAGAATCCGCTCTACTCTCATGGAGCTTGATAGTATTGTATTCACCTCATCGCACCGAGTGCAAATGCATGCGCAGGAGGTTGGTATTCCTACCCTAGGACAGATGATGTCGGCACGGGAACTGCTACGCCGACCAGATGTGCGCTACCACCAAGTCGCGCAACTAGCACAATGTCTAGCTGCAGATGGCTCTGAGCGCAGTGAAGCCAATAGCTTCTCTTCTAAAGAACAGGTAGCAGCCAGGTTACCGCTGCTAGCGGAGGAGATAGCCGAAGAGATTGAATTACAGGTGAAGTATGAGAATTATGTCCGTAAGCAGGAGCAGATGGTGCATCGTGTGCAGCGCCTAGAAGAGATGCGCATTCCTGAGTCGCTGAATTACAATGACATTGCACACTTACGTACAGAGGCACGTCAGAAGCTGACGCGTACACAACCGAGAACAGTGGGGCAAGCTTCTCGTGTGGAAGGTGTCACGCCCGCGGATGTGGCTATTCTGATGGTCTATCTGGAAAAAATACGTGTGACGCGCTCACACTCTTGACAGTTGAACACCTGAGCTTGTACGATAAAAGGACTGATAGAAATCAGGAGAACAGGGGAAAACGATGTACATCCTTATTGTTGATGATGATCGGTTTGGCAATATGCTCGTGCAGTTTGTCCTCACCCAGGAGGGATTTGAAGTTGAGATTGCTGACAATCCACGCGGTGCGATGCATATGATCCAGAAGCGAGAACCTGATCTGTTGCTACTTGATGTGACTATGCCATATATCAGCGGCTTTGAGTTCTCTGCCAAGTTGCGCACTGAAGGTTATGAAATACCAATTATCTTCATGACCGCTCAGGATACCGTCGAGGCAAGGTTGCGCGGTTTTGATCACGGGGCTGATGACTATATCTGTAAGCCTTACCATCACCAGGAGCTTGTTGCTCGTGTGCAAGCGGTCTTACGGCGTATCAGAAAAAATAATGCAACGAGTGGCCAAAGCATCCGCCAGGGACCCATTGAATTGTTCCCGGCAGATTTGAAGGTAGTCGTTGATGGTGCGACAGAGATTTCGCTGACACGTACAGAAATGCAGGTATTGCGCGTTCTGATGAACGGTTCGGGCAAAGTTGTCGACCGTGGCCAGCTCCTAGCTGAAGTCTGGAATGATAACGAGAATAATAGCAATGTTGTAGATGTGTACGTGAGTCGTCTGCGCTCGAAACTAGAGGAGGACGCTGATAAACCTCAACATATTATCTCGGTACGTGGTGTGGGGTACAAATTTATTGGAAAATAGAGGATATATGCAGTGGAAAACACTGTTGATGCAAATTTCGTTTCGGTGGTCTCTCACGAACTGCGCACCTCGCTCAACTCTGTGCAAGGCTTTATCGACCTGCTTATGCATGGACAAGTGGGTGAGTTAACCGAGGAGCAGTACTTGTATCTTGGCTATGCCCAGGAGGCAGTGCAGCAGCTCATCTCGATTGTCGAAGACATTGTGTTCATGGCACGTGCAGACGCAGGAGAGTTTGAGATCAGACAAGAGGAGGTGCATTTTCAAACGCTGGCAGCGCAGGTTATCAATAATTTGCAAAGACAAGCGCTCAAAGCAGGGGTAACTCTCCATCAGGATATCCCCTCGTCCTTGCCTGTGCTTTATGTTGATCCTCAACGTATGAAGCAGGTCTTAGATAGCCTGGTAATAAACGCTATTAAATTCACACCCTCTGGCGGTGTAGTAACTCTCAGTGCTCATTATAAGGATGAGCACTTTGTGAGAATTTCAGTGTCCGATACGGGCTGCGGCATTACAGCAGAAGATCGTCCTTACGTTTTTGAGCGCTTCTTCCAGTCGAACAACGACCTGCAATCAAGGATGGGGGGTTGCGGCCTAGGACTTACTATTGCAAAGCTGATTGTCGAGCAGCACGGTGGCACAATTGGCTTTGGAACTGTCGTGAACGAAGGAACGACGTTCTACTTTACTGTCCCTCTCATGGTTCACACCACGCATTATCCTTAGAGAGCTTATCAGCTTGGCGCGTCGGCTCGGGGAGACGATAGCCCTTGCTACAAGCGAGTACATAGTGAATGCTTGTTTCAAGGCTAATGCGATGGCCCTGTGAGATAATCATGGGGCTAACGCGTGTGCGCGTACGCACCACGGCACCGATGATCTCTTTCTTGTCCAGTAGTGGTACCCATGAGCCTGCCTCTTCGCCCAGCGAGGCTGCATCGTATCTTCCGGTGAGCAGTGACTTCGCGCAGCCAATAGTGGGAAGATCAAGCCACAGCCCAAGGTGGGCGGCGATGCCCAGGCGGCGGGGATGTGCAATACCTGCGCCATCAACCATGAGCAGGTCGGGCTGCCGACGTAGCTTGTGAAATGCACCCAGCACACAGGGAGCTTCACGAAACGAGAGTAGCCCCGCGATGTATGGCATGCGTATAGGCTCCTCGTAGACGTGGCGCTCAACAATCTGCATCTCTGGGTAGGTGAGCAGCACGACGGCAGCTCGGGCCATGCCGTTCCCTTCGTTAATGGCCATGTCCACTCCGGCTACATGCCTTACTTCGCCCAAGCGATCCTCGTGGATAATCTGCCTCGCTAGTTCGCGTTGCAGCGTCATGGCTTCTTGCACTGTGAGATTCCACTTGTGTAATGGTGCGTCTAACATACATCTACTTCGCTTCCGCTATGAATATCATTCTAGGGCTTTCCAGTTGATAAGGGCTAAGTTCATAGTCACCATAGACTTCTTTGTTGACGAAGCCAGCCTGTTCAAGTAAAAGTTCTGTTTCAGCACGCTCAAACAGGTAGAATTGCGTAGTCACAATGGTGCGTTGAACTGCACCTCCTTGACGATGTTGGTCGTAGAAGTGAGTAAGCTCTAGCAAATGTTGTGCCTGAGAAGAGGCTGGGCTGACAAAGTGAGTGAGCAGGGTACCATCATCACGTTTCCATGTGCCTTGGTGCAATACCTGTCCGCTCATGCTTTCCATATAGCGAGCGTCGGCGTTGCTCAGATCAAGGATGAAGATTGCGCCGGTGCTTAGATGTGCACGTATAGCAGCCAGAGCCTGTTGCTGCTGCTTGCGCGCTGTCAAGTGTGCAAATGACCCCAAAGCGATAAAAGCCATGCGGAATGTCCGCCCCAGGTGTAGCGCCGTTATGTCCTGTTGCACCAATGTACAGCGGGCCGCAACTCTTGCATCCTGCAAGCGCTGGCGGGCCAGATGCAGCATATGCGCGGAGGTGTCCACGCCCGTAAGTTCGTGGCCCTCACGCGCTAGCGGGAGTAGCACACGCCCACTGCCACATGCCAATTCGAGCATTGCCCCACCCATGTCGCCACTCAATTCTGCAAAATTGCGGTACATATCCAGGTCTTCGCTAAACTGCCCGTGCTCACTATCATAAAAAGGTGCGATAAGGTCGTAATCATGCATGCTTAGTGTATACTTCCCGGACTTGCTAAGCCTGTAATTTTCCAGTCGTTACCGATCTTACTTAGCCTGATATTCTCCGCCATTGTGCTTGTACCACGTGTCACGTCGACTGTAACCGTTGCTGTATCATTATTGACTTGAGCATTGGTGATGTTGTACTTCGTTACAGGCCCCACTACTCTGTCAATAGTTTGAGAAGCCTGCACAAAGACTGGCTGTGTATACTGTTGCCCTTGAATAGAGACGCCACTTGTATCCAGATAAGTGTACGCTTTGGCATAGTCCTGTTGCTCATTTGCCTTATAGAAACCATCAACTGCATTTCTCGGGCCAGCAGTTGTAAGACTGGAAATCAAGCTGACAGCGAGAAATGCTGCCAGACCGAGCACGACCATGCCACCGATAATGGATAGCACCATCCGCAGCCCACGCCGTGCTTTTTGTCGCTGCTGCGCTATAGCAGGAAGATCTGGAACATCGTATTGCGACTGCCCATATGGCCCTTGCTGAGTTGGATTAGGATCATAGCCCATAATGATCTCCTCGTATTCAATCTCCGCGCCTAGTATAGCGTCACGGGCTGAGAATGACAAGGGGGTATCAGAGAGTGGGTCAACTAATGCTTGCTAATGTAGATGCGGCTCCATTCATCCGGCGGAGTCAATCCCAGGGCGTTGCTAACCACACCCTGCACATAGGGCTTGAGCAGGGAGACGGACTCCAACTGGTACATCGGCAACCAAGCCACGTCGTTCACCACCTGCTCCTCTGCTTGATAGTATTGCTGCAAGCGAGCATTCTGGTCATGGTTCACGTCGGCCTGCTTCAGCAACTGCTGTGCGGCATCGCGGTTGTGATTCTGACCGTAGTTTACCGTGTTCTGACTGGAATCTTTGTCGAACTGCAAGGTCAGCCAATCCTGAGCATCAGGATAATCGGCGAACCAGGTGTAGCGCCAGAGTTGGAGGCCATTAGCGTTATTTCTCGTCTGAGTGATCTCCTCGCCCAGCGTATTGAGATCAACAGCATGTAATCGGACGCTGATACCCAGCACGGTTTGCCACATCTGCATCACAGTCGCAACCTCGTCCTCGGTTGCCTGCGAACCGGTATTGTAGGTAAGTGTGATCGGCGGGATTTGCGAAATGCTCGTCCACCCTTCCTCCTGCATTCCCTGCTTCAGCAACATCCTTGCCCTAGTGGCATCGCCAGAGGTCTTCTTTGTTCCATCAGGACCTGTTAGATTAGCGTTATAGCCGGGCATGCCCTCGGGAACGATGTGGTTCGTAGCTAGATCAAGATCCTTGAGAACAGCATGCACGATAAGATCTTTATTGAGCGCCAGCGCAAACGCCTGTCGAATATGGATATTGTCGAACGGCTTGACTAAGTAGTTCATCGCGTAGTAGCGCAGAGCCAACAAAGGCACTCGGTGAAATTCATTGGTACGTGTCTTCGCCTCAGCATAGTTTGCAGCAGGGATATCAGTAGTGTCGATCTGACCAGCCTGGTATGCCTGATAGCTTGTATCGACTGTCGTGTAGAGGGCCATAATTACTTTCTGCAACTGAGGCTGGGGCCCATAGTAGTTATGATTGGGCACGAAAACGATCTGGCTACCAGGAGTATAATTTTGCACTACAAAGGGACCAGCACCGCCACCCTCATTGAGATGCTCTGTCCACTTCTCCTTATACTTCTCAATCAGGCTCTTCTCTACCACGAAGGAAGTGGGATAGGTTAGCGCGCTCAGAAAGTAGACCCCTTTGGTAGAGGCAGTGATAATCACAGTGTTTGCATCGGGAGTCTGGATGCTATCACCGATGATCGTCTGAATTTTGCCAGAGGATAGCTTATCAGCGTCTTTAATAAACAGGTAGCTCGAAGCAACTGGAGACTTGACGCTCGGTTGCAAAGCACGGTCGAGGCTGTAGGCGACATCTCTGGAGGTCAGAGCAGTGCCGTCACTAAACTTCAAATTGTGCCTGAGATGGAAGGTCCAGGTGAACCCATCCGATCCCTGGCTCCAGGACTGGGCAAGTTGCCCTTTTATATTCAGTTTATCATCAAGTTGCACCAGACCAGTGAAGACCATATCAATAGGATTGATGGATGCAGTATCGCCAACCAGGGCCGGATCAAAGGTTGCGATGTCTCGGATGCCCTCTAGCGCAGAGACAAATACTTGCTTATCACTGCTCGCTTTCTGCGTTCCGTCTCTTGTCGCGCCAGTACTGCAGGCAGCCAGGGTCATTGCTACCAAGCAGAAAAGGGTCAGCGTACTGGTGGGCAGAAAATGTTTTCGGGGTGTGATAGACGTCTCCTTGTCTTCTAATGAGCCGATAAAGAGATTACAGTGCCTGCTCCCATTCTATCACCTGCCAGTAAAAGGTTTGTCCAATTCCTGTCCAATTTTTGTCCGAAACGGCTGGCCCCTCACTGCTAACCCCATATACTATGAAGCATGCGAAGCATATAACAGCGTACCTTAGGAAGGTAACAGACATATGGTATATAGAGAGAAAGAGCGTAACTTATCCACCTCAGCACTTGCTGCAGAATGTATGAGAGAGATCAACAATTATCGTCATGGAGACCGCTCCAGTGATTTATATAGCGTCGAACTGTTGCGCCGTGCGACTGTGCAAGGCAACCAGGATGCTCGGGTCTGGCTACAGTACTGCTTTGGCGAGATCGTGCATGACTGGTTGCGCCTTCACCCCAGCAGGGAGATAGCGTGTCGCCTGCATAGCGCAACGAACTATGTGGCTCAGACTTTTGAGCGGTTCTGGCAGGCGACAACCCAGCAGAAGTTGCAGTTCAGCACACTCTCTACAGCGTTAAGCTACTTGCATGCAAGCCTAAATGCAGCTCTCCTGGATGGACTGCGAGCCTACTCACAACCAAAAGAAGTAGTGCTGCCAGAACTTGGTGAGCCAGGGGGGCCGTCTGTGGAAGGCGTGACTTCTGGTGATGAGATGTGGGAACTTCTCCAACATGTACTCCCCGATGGGCGTGAGAAGCGATTGGCTTACTTACTCTTTCACTGTGGCCTCAAGCCCAAGGAGATTATGCACTATTGCCCACAGGAGTTCAGCGACGTACGTGACATCTATCATCTGCAGCGCAACATCATGGAGCGGTTGCTACGCAATGCGAATTACACTCATTGTCAGCTAGCAGCGCTCTAAAGTACGTCATCTAGTTGAGGTCATTCACGTAGTGGCCTATGTGCTCTTGATTGCTAGCGGCTACACTAACAAGGGCAGACGCGGCGGTTGGCTTGGTGAACATCCTGCCAGCCAGGCCGTTGCGCCGGCCTCTTCCAGTAAACGAGTACCTTGTTCCCATAAAGTAGTCTGCTCCTCTTTATTCTCGCCAAGACGAGCCAGCGAGAGCAAGCAGGCAGCTTCGTCAAAAAGGCGCTGAAAGCGGTTTGCCAACGTCAACGCCTGATGTAAAAGTTCCTTCTGCTGCTGAAGAGGTTGGTATTCGGCTAAGCAGCGTAGAGCGACAACCTGCAGAGCAGCAGAATGAATTTTATCAGCTATGTCGAGTCCTTGTTCTGCCAAGCGCACCGCCTGCTCTCGATGTCCTAATCCCGCGTGACAACGGCTCAAGTTAACGTAGGTGCAACCAAGCGCTTCTTGTTTTCCCTTCTCTTTGACAAATGCGAGATCGACTTCTAAATCGTCTCTAGCGAGATCATACTCCTGCAGATGAAGTCGCACAATGCCTCGATTACCATATGCGCGGCTTGTTTGAGACGCATCACCTATTCTGGTTGCTAGATCGAGTTGACGTTCAAGGTGGAGAAGAGCTTGCTGGAGCTGTCCCCGTGATAGGCAGACCAGTCCCAGATTGCCTACTACCTGCACCAACTGCCAGCGAGCATTCAGACGTTCAGCTAGTTCAACGCTCGGCCGTAGAGCAGCTTCGGCTTGGTCTAATTTGCCCATACTCCAGTAGACAAGTCCTAAATTATTACTTGCAACTGTTACGGAAAAACTGTCTCCTATCTGATTGAATAGCTCTATAGCTTGCTGGATATCACGCGCTGCCGCTACGTTCTCGCCTTTGGCCCACAGTACCACGCCTCGATTCCTGTATGCCTGAGCCGTGAGGTCTGCATCTGAAGGTGCTACTGTTTCTAGCCAGCTAATGACTTGGTTTACCTCAGACACTGCTTTGTCCAGATGTCCCTGGAACCATAAGAGATTCATTTTTTCTAACCCAAGACGTGCCAAAGCGACGATTTTCGCATCGTCTGGTGCAGTGTGCAGTACTGAGTCGGCGCTGATCTGTTGTAGTAAATCATACGCTTCTTCACGATGACCAAGCTCCTGTAGCGTCAAGATGATGTTGCTACCGGCTGTCACTAGAGGAAGAACGGCCTGACTAGCACGAGATAATAAGAGAGCCTGTTTGCCCACGAGCAATACTTCCTCTGTACGCCCAGTGTAGTACAAAATGTTTGTCAAGTGAGCCAGAAATTCCGCCTGTTGATCCAGTTTGCCCAAGCGGGCGGCCGCCTCAGCGGCAAAGCGGATCTCCTGTTCCCACGCCTGCCAATATCCCCATCTCAAAGGCCAGGGATGTAGAGCGGTGATGAGTTCCACTGCTATTGGGTGCAGGTCAGACCGAAGATGAGCTTGGCTCAGGAGAGCAAGCAAGCTTCCCAAGTGCTTCATAAGTTGAGCAGGCTGATGACGATGCTGAACAACGTACTCGACTGCCCAAGCGATGCGTTCGCGTAGATGTTGCTCGTAATAGAGGGTCCAGCGATTTTGTTCGACTAACCAGTTCGTATTGTCTACGGGGGTAGGAGTTCCACTGCTCATATATCACGGGCTTCCTGCTTCTTTATTCCAACGCAATAAAATATCAGTTTGTAAGAAAGTGACTGTGAGACGATGCAAACGGTAGACTGGTTCCGCTAGAGAGCCAGTCACCTGGAGAAGTGAGTAGTTTATTAATTGAGCTAGAGCTGTATCGAAAGTAGTTTCAGGTAAAGCACTAATTAAGCGGAGCCAATCTATATTTTCTCCATCTGATGATATAAGGAGCATGGAGAGTAAGAGTTCGCGAGCGGAATCATTCAAGAGTTGCCAGGTGCGACGGTAGATGTGGCCATACATCTGCTCGGGTGCCTGGTGACGAGCCTGTTGAAGTCCCTGCAAAAGATAGTCCAGAGGAAGATGCCCCAATTGCGCCGTGGCAAGCTTTAGGGCCAGTGGTAATCCACCTATCGTGCTGTATAGTTTAGCTATTATTTCTTCGGGGAGAACTTTTTTCTGTCCTCGGCGCATCAATTCACTTTGTACTAGTTCCCGGCTATCTGCTAGTGATAGTTCTGGTACCGACAGAGTCTGTACGTAAGGGTATTCTCGTAATGTATAGCGGCTTGTAAACAGGAAACGAGTCGCACCTGCTAAGGGGTGTAAAGCAGGTACAAGTGCTTGGCTATCAGCCAAGGTCTCCAAATTGTCAATGATTACCAGGTGAGGAACAGTTAAAAATATGGGCTTGAGTCGCTTCAGTTTTTCAGCAGTAGAAAGGCCAATCCATTGCTCCTGCCCCAACTGCTTCGTCAAGCGAGTGACAATATCGTCTAGCGAACGTGTAGGGTCTTCAAGTAATTTAACTTGTCCCTGAACAGCAAGCGTTTCTTGACGAGCACTAACCCAAAGCATATCGACCCAGTCTCCTCGTTCAGCCAAATGATCGGCTGTTGCCTGCGCTAAAGCGGTTTTGCCAATACCACCTAGGCCCTCTATGCTTACAAATCTAGGGCCTTCTGGAATGCTCAGAAGGTTTATAACTTCCTGGAGGATTTCTGCTTTTCCAAAAAGTTGGGCATAGTCTGGTGGAGGCAAGTGACGGCGTAAATAGATACCTTGTAGGCGACTGTGGGCATCCACCTCGGCTCGGCGCACTATGTCCACCAAGCGATTTAAACCTGCTTCCAACCGACGGCGAAATTGGCGTTGCGAGACATGAGCGGCAGCAGCTAACTCGTCCACACTTAGAGAGAATGGCACCAAAAAACGGTGATAAAGCGTGCTCCAAGCCTCAAGCTCAGCATTTCCAACGTTATAATCGCTAGCCAGATTCGCATACAACATACGCCCTGATGAAGGCGGCTTATTGCTATGAGGTAATCCCTCAGTTTGGCGGTAACGTCCCAAGTTCTCTACGGCGTAGGAGACTAAGCGGTCATACAGCCGAATATTTAGTTCTGCAGGTGATGCCATCGTAGTTTTATCTGCAAGTAAATGCAATTGCAGTAAACTAGAAGGAGCGTTTTGTCCTTGTTGCCAGTCGTGTAGGGCACGCTCAAGGAGATCGGCTGTAATAGCCTCAATTTCCATGCTCGCTTTACCTCCAAGCGATGAGTTACTAATGCAAAAAGTATTTTCATTATAATCTACTTAATCGGCAAAGTACACCATTAACACTCCCCTTGCCTCAATCCCTGCTGAGGAATATAATACCCTAGGCAGAACGCTGCTTTCAGCAAAGCAAGAACTGAGTACTTCTTTAGGAGACAGTGATGCAAATTGGTATAGGTCACCCAGGGGTTGTTCCGAGTGTGAAAGGTCAACTGATCCTGGATTGGGCTAGGCGAGCGGATGCAGGCCCCTTTTCCAGTCTTGGCAGCCTTGATCGCCTGGTCTATCCCAACTATGACGCTCTTATTACATTGACAGCCGCTGCTGCGGTGACACAACGTATTGGTTTAATAACCACAGTTTTGCTTGCTCCTTTGCACAACGCTGGCCTGCTTGCCAAACAAGCAGCGAGTCTGGATGCGCTCTCTGGGGGCCGTCTCACGCTTGGGCTGGGTATCGGTGGCAGAGAGGACGATTTTCGAGCTGCCCCTGCTTCGTTCCATGATCGAGGGAGGCGGTTTGAACAACAACTGGAGACGATGAAGCGCGTGTGGTCTGGTCAACCGCTGGCCGAGGACATTGGGCCAGTCGGCCCACCACCAGTGCAAGCAGGTGGCCCTCCACTGCTCATTGGAGCCAATACCCCTGCTGCGATGCACAGAGTCGGTCGCTGGGGAGATGGTTTCATCGCAGGCGGTGGCAGTCCCGAGATGGCTCGTCAAGGCTATGGGCTTGCTGAACAAGCCTGGCGGGCTGCTGGTAGAGCTGGCAAACCACGCTTCGCCGCAGGTATGTACTGGAGTCTCGGTGCAAATGCAACCGAGCGGGCGAGGGAGTACATTCACACCTACTATGCTTTTGCGGGACCGAGGGCAGAGCAAATAGCCAACTCAGTTCCGTCGACACCACAGGCACTGAAAGCGGCAATACAAGCATTTGCTGACATCGGAGTGGATGAACTGATCTGCTGGCCTTGCATAGCAGAACTCGATCAAGTTGACCGTCTGGCAGACTTGATTGGCTAACAGGACGACCGCTCCCTACTCAAAGCTCACTATTGCTTGACGTATAGGTTCATACCCTCCTCAGGGCATTAAGCTGCAACGTCCCCAAGCGCGAAACGCGCCATGTCCTCGTTCGGAGCTAGCGCAATCTGCTGGGTAATAATATCCAACTGACCGGGCGTCAAATGTGCCGTCCGTTGCTTGGCAAGCTCGACAAGGTCGGGAAAGCGCGTTTGTACGATAAGCAGCATTGTTTCTTGTTTCGCTTGAGCAACCGCTTGAGCCGTTTGCGCAGCAGCTTCAGCCCTGGCTTGGGCAGCAGCTTGAGCGGCAGCCTGCGCCCTACCAGCCTGAATTTCAGGGTCACTGTCCAGCAAACTATCATAAGATTGCATGATATCTTCCACGATGTGCTTCTCCTGTTGTGTAAGCGTTTTTGATCTGTGTAGGATAATGCGAAAGCGCCAGAGATGGCGGGTCAGAGTGGCTCCTCGCTGATAACGGGACTCCATCGCTTCAAGGGCATGTAGAAGCATAGGTGCGGTAACGCCCTGCATGGCTGGCAGCAGCGTGTACATACTCACCAAGCCCTGGCGCACGAACTGTTCTGCTTCCAACTTCCACAGACGCACGACTCGATAAGGGAACGCTAAGAGCGTCTCGTCTCCGCTCTGTTCGCGAAAGAGCGGTTCGGGGATAAAGGTCTCGAACTTCATGTGCGTGCATCATAGCATATTCCTACTCTTCAGGCAAGTGGTCTACTCCTTACCCTCATCTTGCTTCAATCCCTGCTGAGGAATATAATATCCTAGGCAGAAAAGTGCTTTCAGCAAAGCAAAAGGACCCCTTACTTCTTGTAGGAGGCAACGATGCAAATTGGTATTGGTCACCCAGGAACCGTTCCGGGTGTAGAAGGTCAACTAATCCTAGATTGGGCTAGACGGGCAGATGCAGGCCCCTTTTCCAGTCTTGGCAGTATTGATCGTCTAGTTTATCCCAACTATGACACTCTTATTACCTTGACAGCCGCTGCTGCGGTGACACAACGTATTGGTTTAATAACCGTAGTTTTGCTTGCTCCTTTGCACAACGCTGGCCTGCTTGCCAAACAAGCAGCGAGTCTGGATGCGCTCTCTGGGGGTCGTCTCACGC
Source organism: Ktedonobacteraceae bacterium (assembly GCA_019240835.1). Taxonomy (GTDB): domain Bacteria; phylum Chloroflexota; class Ktedonobacteria; order Ktedonobacterales; family Ktedonobacteraceae; genus JAFATZ01. Next base: position 17,552 of record JAFAXQ010000033.1, on the reverse strand, counting down.
TTGGATTGGGCATCGGCAGGCGAGAGGACGATTTTCGGGCCGCACCTGCTGCGTTCCGTGACCGAGGCAAGCGATTTGAACAACAACTGGAGACGATGAAGCGCGTGTGGTCTGGTCAACCGCTGGCCGAGGATATTGGGCCAGTCGGCCCACCACCAGTGCAAGCAGGTGGTCCTCCACTGCTCATTGGAGCCAATACCCCTGCTGCGATGCACAGAGTCGGTCGGTGGGGAGATGGTTTCATCGCAGGGGTTGGCAGTCCTGAGATGGTTCGTCAAGGCTATGGGCTTGCTGAACAAGCTTGGCAGGCTGCTGGTAGAGCTGGCAAACCACGCTTCGTTGCAGTGATGTATTGGGGTCTCGGACCGAATGCACAGGAGCGGTCTGGACAGTATATTCGCCACTACTATGCTTTTATGGCACCGCTGGCAGAGCAAATAGCCAACAACTCAGTTCCTTCAACACCAGAGGCACTGAAAGCGGCAATACAAGCGTTTGCAGACATCGGAGTGGATGAACTGATCGGCCTACCTTGCATAGCAGAACTCGATCAAGTTGACCGTCTGGCAGACTTGATTAACTAACAGGGCGACCGACCCTACTCAAAGTTCACTATTGCTTGACGCATAGGCTGATACCCTCCTCAGGGCATTAAGCTGCAACGTCCCCAAGAACGAAACGAGCCATGTCCTCGTTCGGAGCTAGCGCAATCTGCTGGGTAATAATATCCAACTGACCGGGCGTCAAATGTGCTGTCCGTTGCTTGGCAAGCTCGACAAGGTCGGGAAAGCGCGTTTGTACGATAAGCAGCATTGTTTCTTGTTTCGCTTGAGCAACCGCTTGAGCTGTTTGTGCAGCAGCTTCAGCTCTGGCTTGAGCGGCAGCCTGCGCCCTACCAGCCTGAATTTCAGGGTCGCTGTCCAGCAAACTGTCATAAGATTGCATGATATCTTCCACGATGTGCTTCTCCTGTTGTGTAAGCGTTTTTGATCTGCGGAGGATAATCCGAAAGCGCCAGAGAGGGTCAGAGTGGGTCCCCGCTGATAACGGGACTTCATCGCTTCAAGGGCGTGTAGAAGCATAGGTGCGGTAACGCCCTGAATGTCTCAAAACGCTGGAGTTCGTTACCGTTTACAAAGTGTCTCAAAATCTACTTGATCGATGAGTTCTTGTTTCAGTAGTGCGCTAAAATATACTTCTTTTGAGACTCGCTCTTGGATAAGCGCCTTCCACATTTGAAGAGGACAATGCATACTTTGGGCCTGCTTATGCAGTATAAATTCAGGGATTTGGAAGTTCCCTCTCCAAGAGCGCGAATACTTAAAGGTGGCGATATCCTTGCTATTTACCCTTAAGGTGTACCTAACATGATCTCCGTCATTTTCAAGTTCACATTGAAGAACAGTAGTTGCAAAATGCTTTAAGTCTTTTACATATATGCCCATTAATGCTTACTACACCATCCGTATGTAAGTTCTTATTCGATTGAGTTCCTCCTGTAGTGGCCTCGATAGGCTTTCTTCATGCTTCTGCAGCCAGACAAACTCACTGACAAGTGAATAAAGGTAACTACGCACAGCTTCGCCCCTCGTCTTTTCAAGTTCACATATATTACATAAGTTGCTGACTGCCATATATCCCTCTTCTGAGAGGAAAAGCTGTATAGAAAAGGGTTGTATCACTTTAGCACTGACCTGAGGAGTGAGACGGGAAATTACAACTCCTTCCCTAATGTTGCAATTGTTGGTATCCTCTGCTAGAACAATTGCGTTTGCAATCCTCAAGTCCACATAAGAGATCGAGGTAGTTACTGAACCCGTTGTGCCATAGAGTTTCGTACTAGCGGTTTCTTGAAGATACAGTATCATTGCCTTCATATTCTTAATCCTCTGATTGAGATGTATCCATCATCTCGGTTTGACTTAACTGGTGGTTGTATATGTTCTGCATCAAATCGATCATCTGTTTCATGACATTCTTAGACATGGCAAAGCGAAATAAGGGATGTGCCTTGATGGTATCTAAACTTTCTAAATCTCTGATGTCTGTAATTTCGGGCGGTATGACGGTACCAAGAGTGATAAAGACCTCATCTACTCCTGCACGAACATTGACTATATTCACGTAGTGAACTGGAAGCTCGGAATCGCCTTCAAAGGAGGCTTTTACTAGTTTCTGCTGAGGCAATTGTCTCTCTTCTGGCATAAGTACTCACTACTTCCTTTGTTTTAAAATCGAAGTTGCTTAGTAAAATTTCTCTTTGTCGTGTTAATGAGTATATGGCGATTAGGTAGGGCGTGTCAAGCAATCAGGGAAGACTTTGACATTCTACGATATGCGAATGTGCTATCATCACAAAGAAAACCACCCCACAGGAGCAAAGAAACAATGCGTGTATTACTCTATCAAGGCACGAAACTTGTACTTGACTACAACTATCCTCAGCCTACATCTGTTGTGGGTGAGGCACTGATTCGCGTCCTACAAGTTGGGATTTGCAACACTGACCTGGAGATTGTGCGTGGCTATATGGGCTTTCGAGGCGTGCTGGGGCATGAGTTTGTGGGAGTGGTCGAAGAGGTGTATGGGGAAAGTGAGCGACGAGGAGGCGGTTTTTGTGGAGCCGCTCGCTGCGAATTTTCAGATGCTTGAACAGGTGCATATTAGGCCGACAGAGAGCATCATCGTGCTGGGTGACGGCAAGATGGGGCAATTGGCGGCGCAGGTGCTGGCATTGAACGGCTGCCAGGTGACGATGGTGGGCAAATATGAGGAAAAACTGGCTTACAACTAGCAAAAATCATCAGTTTGGTGCATACTGATGATGGAAGCTCTATCTCATCTTGGAAAGGTCGGGCGACGATGCCGCAAGCAAAACACCCCATCTCCATCTTCTACTCGTATGCCCACGAGGACGAGCCACTACGCGACGAGTTGGAGAAGCATCTGGATGCATTGAGGCGAGAGGGGTTGATTACGAACTGGCATGATCGGCGCATAGGAGCGGGGAGGCTCTGGGAACAGGAGATTGATAAGCACCTGGCCTCGGCCCAAATTATCTTACTGCTCATCAGCCCCGATTTTATTGCCTCTGACTACTGCACGGGAGTTGAGATGCAGCGTGCCTTGCAGAAGCACGACGCGGGAGAGGCACGCGTGATCCCTGTGATCCTGCGCCCAACCGATTGGGAGCAGATGCAGTTTGGACGCCTCCAGGCTCTGCCCAAAAATGGCAAACCTGTAACAAAGTGGCGTCCACGGGATGCAGCCTTCTTAGATATCACTAAGGGCATTCGCGCTGTTATCGCCGAGTTGCAAACTCCACGCCCACGACGACGAATAGTACGAGAAGCACAAGTATTATATGCCCCAGATACAATTGTTGAGAAGTCGCAACCCGTAGCCACATCCACGGCGACGGCGCTGAGCCTGTCCACGATCAAGAAAGCGCTTGACCGCTACTACAAAGAACTGGCCGATTCCCAGCGCTGGGCCGATTATGAGCTAGCGCTGAGAGTAAACTTTCAAAATTTGCTCAATGGCCTGGCTAAGAGCATCAATTGCCATGTAACAGCAGAATGGACGCTAGAGAACGGTAAGCGTCCTGATGGTACGCTCTTCAGCGCCTCTAATCTGGTTTGCGGCTACTGGGAAGCTAAGGGACCAAAGGAAGACCTCGATAGGCAGATTAGCAAGAAAATCGTAGCGGGCTACCCGTTGACCAACATCATCTTTGAGAACACCAAGCGCGCTATCCTCTACCAGGGCGAGCAGCACAAGCCAGTCTTCACCTGTGACATGACCAACCGTGACGACCTGGCCTACCTGCTGCAGCTCTTCTTCGAGTACAAAGAGCACGACATCGTAAAGTTTGAAACCGCCGTACAGGAGTTCAAAGAATCTATACCCCGTCTCGCACACAATCTGCTCGACATACTTGAAAAGTCACACAAAGAGAACCTCAAGTTCATCAACGAGTTCAACTCCTTCCTTGCCCTCTGCCGTGAGACGCTCGACCCGAACATGAGTCGCCAGACGATAGACGAGATGCTCGTACAGCACTTCCTCACCGAACGCCTCTTCCGCACAGTCTTCCACAACTCCGATTTTCGCAGCAACAACATCATCGCTGCCCAGATTGAGAAGCTCATCAAAGCGCTCACCTTTAACCGTGACGAGTTCCTCAAATCGCTGGACCGCTTCTATATCGCCATCGAAGAGGCAGCACGCGACCTGACAGATTGGACCGAGAAGCAGCGCTTCCTCGACACCGTCTACGAGCGCTTCTTTCAAGGCTTCTCGGTCAAGCAGGCCGACACCCACGGCGTCGTCTACACGCCGCAGGAAATCGTTGCCTTCATGTGCGCCAGCGTCGACGAAGTGCTGCAGCGCGAGTTCAACACCTCGCTCGGCGAACCTGACGTGAAGATACTCGACCCCTGCACCGGCACAGGCAACTTCATCGTCAACATCATCCGCAACCACATTCAGCCCCATCAGCTTGTCCACAAATACCGCAATGACCTCTTCTGCAACGAAATCATGCTCTTGCCCTACTACATCGCCTCACTCAACATCGAGCACGCCTACTCCGCAAAGCTGGACCGCTACGAACCCTTCGAGGGCATTTGCTTCACCGACACGCTAGGACTAACTGATGGTTTACAGCCTTCATTGTTTGAAGAGGAGAATACCAAACGAGTGCAACGTGAGAGCGATGCTAAGATCATGGTGGTAATTGGTAATCCGCCATATAACGTAGGTCAAGTAAATGAGAATGACAATAATAAAAACCGTCGCTATCCAGCGATAGACAGCCGAATTAAAGAAACATACGGCAAAGACTCGAAAGCAACACTCGTTAACAAACTTTATGATGCTTATGTCAAATTCTTTCGTTGGGCAACTGACCGTTTGCAAGGGTGTGATGGGATCGTTTGCTACGTTAGCAATAACTCGTTTATTGATCAAGTTGCTTTTGATGGTATGCGCAGAGACCTTCTACGTGATTTTACACAAATTTATCACCTAGATTTACATGGCAACGTACGCAAGAATCCTAAGCTCTCGGGTACAACACATAATGTCTTTGGCATTCAAGTCGGTGTAGGTATTACTATAGCAATACATTCATCTCGACATACTACAAGAACACTTTACTATTATCGTGTTCCAGAGCACTGGCCCAAGAGGGAGAAACTCGCATTTCTTACCGAAAAGAGCCGTGTTTCGGGAATTCCGTGGCAGGAATTACAACCTGATAATAAACATACATGGTTAACCGAAGGCATGCACTCTGAATTTGCACACTTTTTACCTCTGGGGACTAAAGAAACAAAAGAAGCTAGAACAGAGAATGTGAAAGCATTGTTTAAAATGTATGCATTAGGTCTCGCAACTAACCGAGATGAATGGGTATACGACTTTAACAGTGCGCGTTTAGAAGAGAAGATACACCGTTTCTGCCAGAACTATAATATTGAAGTTTTCCGACTATCACAAACAGTAATGCCAGCTATGAATAACAAGTATGAGCTTATAAAATTCTTAGATAATTTTGTCAACAACGGCCCGAGTTTCTTGAAGTGGACTGATAGACTTAAGGAGTCGTTGCCTAAGAAGCATTTTCTTAAATTAGAGACGAACAAAGTCCGCCATTCGCTTTATCGCCCCTTCTGTAAGAAGTTTCTTTATTTTGACCACCTACTGAATCAGCGTCGATCTCAACAACCTTTAATTTTCCCTGCGCCTGCAAGTGAAGCAGAGAACATAGTAGTTCTCGTAGGAGGCTATGGGCGTAAACATTTCGCTGTGCTCGTCTCTCATCAAATTCCAGACTTAAATTTTTTCGCTGATCCGGCCCAATGCTTCCCTTACTACACCTACAATGAAGACGGCAGCAACCGCCGCGAGAACATCACCGACTGGGCGCTTGAGCAGTTCCAGACGAAGTATGGCGAGCAGGCCAGCAAGTGGGATATCTTCCATTATGTCTACGCGCTATTACATCACCCGCGGTATCGAGAACGCTATGCCGAGAATTTGAAGCGCGACCTGCCGCACATTCCTCTGCTGCAAGAGCGCGAGGCGTTCGAGTTGTGTGTGCGCGTGGGTAGGCAGTTGATGGAGCTGCACTTGCACTACGAGCAGGCAGAGCAATATCCTCTCAGGCAAATCATAAACAACGACGAGTATTACAGCGAGCGTGTGGAGAAGATGCGGCTCTCGTCCGATAGGGCGGCGGTGGTAGTGAATAAGAGTCTGACATTTGGAGGAGTGCCGCAGGGGTGCTTCCAGTACCGCCTGGGCAATCGCTCGGCCCTGGAATGGGTCATTGATCAGTATCAGGTGAGCGAGGATAAGCGCAGTGGCATTGTGAGCGATCCGAATAATCTGCAGGATGAGGGGTATATTGTGCGGCTGGTGCGTCAGGTGGTTACGGTGAGCGTGGAGACGGTGCGGTTGGTGAGCGAGTTGGAGCAAGGGGTGAAAGTTGAAGATTGGTTAGAAAGAGATTTGAAAGGAATTAACCAGTGAAATCTATATGTCCTAGTTGGCTGAACATTACTGTGAGCACGGCGTTGTTCTTTGCGCTCAGTCTTACAGTTGGTACTGCTCATGCCTTGGTGCCGTCGGTGGGGCATGCTGTGGCTCGGCCATTGCTGCGCTATGCACGGCCCTTGCATGGGCACAACTCCTTGCTCAACACTACTGCGGGTCACGACGACGGTCAAGACCCTGTTGGTGCTCCACCTGCCCTGTGTACAAGATACAAAAGCAATCCCTATGCCAACGCTGCGCCCAACGTTGACATGATTAGTGGGGATACTACAGTTCAGGTGGGTACGCAGAAAGGATGCAAAGCTCCACAAAATGAGACGACGATAGCCGTTAACCCTGAGAATCCCAACAACATTGTTGCTGGCACAAATGACTATCGCATTTATAATGCACGCGAGAAGCGCAATGATGGCTCTGGATGGGCCTATACCTCGCAAGATGGCGGCGCTACCTGGAGCGACGTCCTGCTTCCACACCTGACGTTTCAGACTGGCGCAACTGGCCCTCTCTCTGATATGGACGCTGCTGGTGACCCGGCCATCTCCTTTGGTCCACATAACACAGTCTACTATGCCAATATTGATTTTAGTCGCCTGAATAAAGGCAGTGCTATCGTCGTAAGTATTTCGCATGATGCTGGGCTACATTGGAGTGAGCCAGGCATCGTGCGCACAGATGGTGTAGATACTGTAGGACACCCTCTTGCGACAAACATTTTCGACGATAAAGTGTGGGTCGCCGTTGATCCGAAAGACGGCGCAACGGCCTATGTCACCTGGACGCAATTCTATTCTGACGCTGCTGGCAATACAACCAAGTCACCCATTGTGTTATCAGTTACTCATAATAGTGGGGCAACTTGGTCTGCTCCCGTGCAAGTCAATCCTGCTTTTACACCGGGCGGCATAAGCTTGTTCTCCTCGGGCGCACTTCCACAAGTTGATCGGGATGGTGGACTGTACGTTGCATATGAGAGTTCAGTCTGCCAAACTCCCAACTGTAATAGTTCCACTGATCACGACGCTATTATTATGGCAAAGTCGACCGACGGCGGTCGCACATTCACGAACACCCAAGTTGACGTTGACTATGATTTCCCCGTCAATCCTCATATACAGGATTCTAGCTTGACGGGAGAGAATTTCCGCATCAATAGCTTCCCGCAGTTTACCATTGATCGCGTCACAGGTCGGCTCTATGTCACCTGGGCCGATGACCGCAACGGAGCATATGACGCCAATGGCAACTCGATTAAAACCAACGGTGATGTGTTTGTTGTCACGTCGAAGAACGGTATAGAATGGGAGAAGCCACTGCAGTTTGGCACGCAAGCCGACGAAGTGTTCCCGGCTATCGCTGCTAACGATGGACATATCCTTGTTAGCTTCTATACCCGCTTCTATGCTGCAACTGGCATCAACCTTGACTACGCCTATGCTGTCCTGTCCGATGCCGACAATGGTAAATTCGCGTATGAAGGTATTGTTCGCCTCACGGGACAGAGCGAGAACCCACGGGTACAGTTCGTCGCAGCCGATGCACTGGACAAAGATCGCTTCCTGCAAGGCGTCTTTATTGGCGACTATAGTGCTATTGCTGTAGGCACAGATGGAGTATTCCATCCCTGTTGGACAGACTTCCGTGGCAGCCCGGGCAAGACCCTGCCTAACCAGGATGCCTACACAGAGAGTGTGTGAACAAAGGAAGAGAGAGAAACATGGCCGGAAAATTGCATGGCAAGGTTGCACTTGTCACCGGAGCTTCCTCAGGAATTGGGGAGGCTACAGCCCTAGCGCTTGCCGCTGAAGGGGCATATGTTGCGCTGGCAGCTCGGCGTGTCGAGCGACTGGAAGCCGTGGTCAAACGAATTGAAGACAGCGGTGGACAGGCGATAGCAATTATTGCCGATGTCGCCAATGAAAAGCAGACGCAAGAGATGGTGCAGGCAGCCCATACGAAGTGGGGACACTTGGACATCTTGGTGAACAATGCTGGTCTCATGCTGCTCGGCCCCATCGAAGGAGCGGATACCGAAGACTGGCGGCGCATGGTAAACGTTAACTTACTGGGCTTGATGTATGCAACACACGCCGTGCTACCGATTATGAAAGGGCAGAGTGGAGGGCATATCGTCAACATTTCGTCGGTAGCTGGTCGCACCATCACCCCAGGAAATGCTGTGTACAATACAACCAAGTGGGGGGTAGGTGCCTTTTCGGAGGCGCTACGGCAGGAAGTCCACGCGCATCATATCCGTGTAACCATCATTGAGCCTGGAGTAGTCGAGACGGAATTAGTTGAGCATATTACCGATCCCAAGGCGAAGGAAGAGACTCAACAGTTCTATCAAGCAATACATGGACTGCAGAGTGAAGATATCGCAGCAGCCATTGTGTATGCCGTCACACAGCCGCCACATGTGAGTGTCAATGAGATTTTAATTCGCCCTACAGAGCAGGATCGATAGTTACCTAAAGAAAGAAGCGAGGCATGAAAGCAATCGCAGTCTTTCCTATTATTTAAAGGAGAAGCTAGCAGTGACGCAAACGCCCACATTGACTGCCGAGGAGCAACGTCTGGCCGAGGACGCGCAACGGGTCCACAACTGGAAGCGCTGGGGATCGTACCTGTCCGAGCGGCAATGGGCAACCGTGCGCGAAGACTACTCAGCAGATGGGTCAGTCTGGGACTATTTCCCGCACGACCATGCGCGTAGCCGTGTCTACCGCTGGGGCGAAGATGGTCTTTTGGGCATCTGTGACCGCGAGTGTCGTCTGTGCTTCGCGCTCGCTCTGTGGAACGGGCAGGATCCTATTCTCAAAGAGCGCCTCTTTGGACTTACGGGGCTAGAGGGCAACCACGGTGAGGATGTCAAGGAGTGCTACTTTTATCTGGACTCCACGCCCACGCATTCCTATATGAAGGCCCTGTATAAATATCCGCAAGCGGCATTTCCCTACACGTGGCTGATCGAGGAGAATCGTCGGCGTAGCAGAAAAGACCCAGAGTTCGAGCTCACCGACACGGGCATTTTCGACCACAATTGCTACTTCGACGTCTTCGCCGAATATGCCAAAGCCTCGCCCGACGACATCCTGATTCGCATCACCGTGGCCAATCGGGCCTCCGAGGCCGCAGTGATCCACCTGCTCCCCACACTCTGGTTTCGTAATACTTGGATGTGGGGCCAGAGTGGCGAGGGATATGGACCCCAGCCACAGATGCGCGAGACGGGGGACGGTGCCCTACTGGCCGAGCATAATACGCTCGGCACGTTTCGCTTCGGCGTGGAGCATCCAGAGACGGATAGCGGGCCAACCTTCCTCTTCACCAATAATGAGACGAATGTGGCCAGGCTCTTTGGTGCCGCAAATGCCAGTCCATATGTGAAGGACGCCTTTCACGAGTATGTCATATATGGGCATAAAGAGGCTGTTAATCCTAATAACCTGGGGACGAAGGCGGCAGTCTATTATCAACGAATCGTTCCTGCTGAGGGCAGCGTCACCGTGCGCCTGCGCCTCACTGCGCACAACGAGGTACAGGAGGAGCCTTTCGGTGACGGATTTGAGCGCATCTTCACCGCACGTATGCACGAGGCTGATCTATTCTATAAGGCCAAGTCACCACCTAATCTCAGCAATGAGATGCTGTGTATCAGAAGGCAGGCATACGCCGGACTACTGTGGAGCAAACAGTTCTATAACTACGATGTCATGATATGGCTCAAAGGTGATCCAACTCAACCTCCACCTCCTGACAGCAGGTGGAACGGGCGCAATCATGACTGGATGCATCTGTTTAATCGCGATGTCCTCTCTATACCCGATAAATGGGAATATCCGTGGTACGCAGCGTGGGATCTCTCTTTTCACATGCTACCCTTCTCGCGTATTGACCCCGACTTCGCCAAAGAGCAACTTATTCTGCTGCTGCGCGAGTGGTACATGCACCCCAATGGGGAAATTCCAGCCTATGAATTTGCCTTCTCGGACGTGAACCCGCCTGTGCATGCCTGGGCCTGCTGGCGTGTCTACAAGATAACGGGTGCGCGTGGCCAGCGTGATCGCCTCTTCCTAGAGCGCACCTTCCAGAAGTTGCTGCTCACCTTCACGTGGTGGGTCAACCGCAAGGATATCACTGGTAAGCACCTGTTCGCAGGTGGCTTCCTCGGCCTGGACAACGTCGGCCTGTTTGACCGCTCACAGCCGTTGCCTAATGGAGGACAATTGGAGCAGGCCGATGGGACAGCATGGATGGCCTTCTATTGTGTCACCATGCTCTCGATAGCGCTTGAACTGGCGTCTGAGGATCACGCGTATGAGGATGTCGCCTCCAAATTCTTTGAACATTTTGTCTCTATCGTCGATGCGATGAACTCTATAGGTTCCGGAGGATTGTGGGACAGGCACGATGGCTTCTACTATGATCAGCTCCTGGTCGACGGTCAGACTATGCCCTTGCGCGTACGTTCGATAGTCGGGCTAATCCCTTTGTGCGCCGTTGAGGTTCTAGAAGGGGACATCATCGACTCGCTTCCTGGTTTCCATAAGCGTATGAACTGGTTTCTTGAAAACCGCAAAGACCTGTCTCAGCATATCTCGTATATGGTCGGTGGTGGAGCACACAAGAGCAGTCATCGCCTGCTAGCTATTCCATCACGTAGTCATCTTGTCCGCGTCTTGCACTATCTGCTCGACGAGAACGAGTTTCTCTCTCCATACGGTATCCGTGCTCTGTCACGTGTGTACCTGGAGCATCCCTACGTGTTCAAATTAGGCGGTGAGGAGTTCCGTATCTCGTACATGCCAGGCGAGTCAACCACGGGCCTCTTCGGCGGTAATTCCAACTGGCGCGGTCCCATTTGGTTCCCTGTCAACTACATTCTCATCGAAGCCCTGGAGCGCTATCATCATTTCTATGGCGACACGCTCAAGGTCGAATGTCCAACGGGATCAGGTCAGATGATGACGCTTGGCGAGGTGGCTCATGACATCTCCAAGCGTCTAGTCAGTATCTTTCTGCCTAACGACCAAGGCAAAAGGCCCTGGTGTGGAGAGGATGAACGCTATGCTACAGACCCCAACTGGCGCAACCTCACCCTCTTCTATGAATACTTTCACGGAGATAACGGCAAAGGCTTAGGAGCCAGCCACCAAACGGGCTGGACATCTCTTGTAGCTCGGCTCCTGTATGACGTGCCCGGACACACGGAGGATGAATAACTGGTGCTATGAAACAATGTACATTTCATAGCACACTAGCTATTTTATTTGTCTTGCTCCTGGTGGCTCAAGGCTGCCTGGGCTGCGGCCAGACGAGCGATAGGAACACGGAAGGGAGAGCAGCTCACGTAGTCCATCCCGATCATGTGAAAGAATTCAATGCTGTCTGGGTCTCCACCATGTTCACCACAGATGCCTAGTTCGAGATGCTCTTTCGCCTTGCGTCCCTTCTCTACTGCCATGCGCACAAGCTGACCAACGCCTTCGCGGTCAACCACTTGAAAGGGATGGGTGGGAAAAATTCTAACTTTTTCCTTGAGGCCCGGCTCTTCTAGACCCTCGACGTAGCGCAGTAGGAACGTCCGATCGGCATCATCGCGGCTAATGCCGAAGGTCGTCTGTGTGAGATCGTTGGTGCCGAAGCTGAAAAAATCGGCCACCGGGGCGAGCTGGTCGGCGAGGAGGGCAGCTCGCGGCAGTTCGATCATAGTGCCGAACTTATACTCGATAGCACTGCCTGCTTCACCTGCAACCTCTTTAGCAACGGCTTCGAGTTGACGGCGCACTTCTTTCAACTCATTGGCATGGCTAACGAGCGGAATCATGATCTTGGGCTGTATCTTTTTGCCCTCTTTAGCCAGTTCGAGTGCTGCTTCAAGAATAGCGCGTGTCTGCATGACATTGATCTCTGGGAAGATCAGGCCCAGTCGGCAGCCGCGCAAGCCGAGCATGGGGTTCTGCTCGCGCATGTTGTCCACGGTTTCGAGTAGCTCGCGCTTCTCCTTGAGCTGCTGTGGATCAGCGCCGCTCATCTCCAGTTTGGTCACCTCAACGAGCACTTCTTCGTAGGATGGCAGGAACTCGTGCAGTGGTGGGTCGATCAAGCGAATCACTACGGGATAGCCTTCACCGACCTTGGGATTGATCATGGTCTCGAAGATGCCCTTGAAGTCGCTGCGCTGAAAAGGCAGCAATTGGTCAAGTGCAGCCTGACGCTCTTGCTTTGTCTTAGCCAGAATCATCTTGCGCACAATGGGCAAGCGCTCCTGCTCCATGAACATGTGCTCGGTACGGCATAGGCCAATGCCTTCAGCTCCGAAATCTATGGCGCGTTTAGCATCGCGTGGGTAGTCTGCGTTGGCCCATACTTGCAGGCGACGATAGGAGTCGGCCCAACTCAGCAGCTTTTTCAAGTCCACTTCTTTATCGAAATCGGGGGCAACTGTAGGAATTGTGCCTGCGAAGATTTCGCCTGAAGCACCATCGATAGAAATTTCATCACCCTCGCGAATCACTTTATCGGTACCAATGACGCGGAAGAGGCGCTCAGCCTCGTCAACCCGAATACCTTCAGTTCCGGCGACACAAGGCAGACCAAGTCCACGCGCAACCACTGCAGCATGGCTGGTAGCGCCACCGCGTGCGGTGAGCACGCCCTTGGCAACGAGCATACCGTGAACATCATCGGGGCTAGTTTCTGGGCGTACCAGCACCACGGGGATTTTTGCCTTGCCCATCTCCTCGGCGCGGTCTGCGTCGAAGACAGCCTTGCCATAGGCGGCACCAGGAGAAGCATTCAAGCCTTTGGCCAGCAGACGCCCTGCGTCAGTAGCTTTCTTCTTCTCTTCTTCATCAAAGCGCGGCAGCAACAGGTGATAGACCTGCACTGGCTCAACGCGCTTTACGGCCTCCTGCTTGTCAATAAGCCCTTCAGCGACCATGTCAATAGCGACTTTGACGGCTGCCTGTGCATTGCGCTTGCCCGAGCGCGTCTGGAGCATGTAGAGACGTCCTTTCTCTACGGTGAACTCCAGATCCTGCATATCACGATAGTGACGCTCAAGACGCTCGGCAGTCTGCTGGAACTGCTGGTAGACATGGGGCAACTCCTCTTGCAGACGCTCGATCTTTGAGGGGGTCCGCGTTCCAGCTACTACGTCTTCGCCTTGGGCATTGAGCAGATACTCACCATACAATTGCTTCTCACCCGTGGTAGGGCTGCGTGTAAACGCTACACCGGTGCCGCTGTCATTACCCATGTTGCCAAAAACCATGCTCTGCACATTGACAGCAGTACCTAGATGGTGAGGAATTTTGTTGAAGTTGCGGTAATCGATAGCACGCTTATTGTTCCAGGAAGAGAAAACAGCCTCAATGGCTTTGTGGAGCTGCTCATAGACATCGGTGGGAAAAGGGTGACCGGACTGGTGCTCGGCAATCTGCTTGAACTCGACTACTAACTGCTTCAATGCAGCGGCGGGTATCTCGGCATCACTCTTAATGTTGGCCTCTTTTTTGTAGCGCTCAAGCACCTGCTCGAATGCATGGGGATCAGCATTAAGCACAGTCTTGCTGAACATCTGAATGAAACGACGATAGGCGTCATAAGCGAAGCGCTCATTACCTGTGAGGGCTACGAGTCCTTGCACTGTCTCGTCATTAATACCCAGGTTGAGCACGGTATCCATCATCCCTGGCATTGAGAACTTTGCGCCGGAGCGAACAGAGACCAGCAGCGGGTTCTCTTTCTTTCCAAAACCCTTGTCTGTCTGCTGCTCAACTATCTTCAGCGCCTCCAGGGCCTGTTGCCACATACCCTGGGGAAACTGCTTATCAGCTTCATAATAGGTGTTGCAGGCTTCGGTGGTGATGGTGAAACCAGGGGGAACCGGTAGACCTGCATTTGTCATCTCCGCCACACCAGCACCTTTGCCGCCGAGCAGGTCGCGCATCTTAGCGTTGCCTTCGCTGAAAAGGTATACCCATTTATGTGGTGACTGCTGAACCACTTCATCCAACCCCTCATGGGTAATCTGTTGCGTCATGAAATATCCTCCAAAGTCCTTTCTCGCCCCCTGTGGGGGTAGTGAAGAAGGGTGTAAGTGGGGATAACTGTCCCCTGTACCTCTTGTTGAATAGCTATAGCATACGTAGTACAATGCTTTTTGTCCAACGCATTACACTACGTGTGCTCTGAAGATAGCTACTCGCCTGTTCTGCACTGATGACTTCATCGGCTTCTTCGGGTGGAGTATCAGCGTAGAAAGCTTCGGGATGAAAGGGCGTCAAACGCGCCATCTCGTCCTGAATTACTACTGGAGCGCCTACTTTGGCTCCTAGCGTACGTAGGTCATGGTCATACATCGAACGATGTCCGAAGCGCAATAAGCTCACTGACTGAGCCGCCTTTTCCACTGCCTGATTGCAGTAATCCACACAAGCGAAGTGACGTCCTAGGCCAAGCTCCACTCCCGCCGTCGCCAGATCCTGTGCCGCTTCAGCGAAAAGCGCTAATGCTGCCTGCACATCCCCGTTTAAGGCAGTATCTAGGGTGTTGTCCGACGTCTCATCCTCGTCTCCTTGCTGCGCAATACTGCGAGAGGTTGACGACTCTGCAGTGTCATACAGTGTAACATCCTCTATAAGAAGCCGCTCTATATCATCCTCGTTCTCGTCGTAAGGCATGGCGTACTCCATAGGGCGTCGGTCTATAGGGGGCGACCGCAAGGGTCACCGCTACAAGATCCATACATATGCATCGCAGGGGCGGCCCTTGCGGTCACCCTGACTCTTGTCATCACAGACATAGTATGCCGATTTGACTTGTGTGTCAATAAGCATAGTATTGCAATACGAAATAAAAATACTAATGTAGAACTTCTCCACAAGTGGAAGCAAACATGATCTCGCCAGAGCCGCGACCATATTTGCTTTCACTTGTTCTAAATGAGCCAACGTTGTATCACGTGCCCCAGCTCTGCGTATATGTACGCGTGATGTCGAGGTACATAGTATGATACGTCACACTTGGCTCAATCATCGCCCCCTCGAACCACTCGTTGAATGAGGTGATGGTTATCATCTCTGGGTTGCTCGCAATAGCTGCATTCCAACTGATGTGGTAATTGGTGCCGTTGTTGCGTGGCACTTTGAATGTATTCGGTCGCCCAGCAATATGTGTGTCATCATAGCCGGGCATGACACCAGCCATCCACAGTTTGTGCGTGCCGAATGCGCTGTTGTAGGCATTGACCTTATTGCGAAATTCTTGGTCCACTGCTGCTATGTTACCGTGCAATAAACCCCAGTAGCCAGCACTGAATAGATGGATGCCGTCAAAGACGTTCAGCAGGCTCGTATCGACTCCCTCTGCCGACCAGATCATTTGGTTACCTGGGTCCACCTGTTGGCGAATCGATGCCCACTCCGCAAGCGTACGTCCCTGTCCAAGCGGTTTCCAGAAAAAGAGCACTGGTTTGCCGTGCCAGTGCAGGAAGTGACTATCGTTACTGTAATGGGAAATGATGTAACGCAAGCCATTGACGATGTTGCCCTCACCCTGCAAGGCGGGAGCTTCGCTCTCAAAATAGAGCGTCGAGGCGAAATAGTGATTATGCAATGACGCCGCATGATTGAGCAGTTTCACGAAGTTGGTATCAGTCTTGTCGCCTGGCCCCCACCAGGAATTAATGAAGCCCGTAATGCCTGCATCGGCTGCCCAGTGTATCTGCTGATCAATAATGTTGTCGTCAGAGGAGTCATACTGAGTGGTGGGCAGATCCGGCATGCGGCATAAGCACCAATCAGAGCGATTATACCATGCATAGTAGAAGGCAAGAACGGGTCGATTTACATCGACGTATGAATGGAGAAGGGAAGTATGAGTATTATATGCATACGTGGGCAAACTATCGGCTTTTCCTGCGACAGCACCCACCACGACAATGAACAATAACGCCACTATCACTCGGCGGACTAGAGCCGCCGCTATCTGCAGAACTTTCTGCATGAGACCTCCTACGGGGAGTATACCTCTTCAGCACGGAGTGTTTACGCATACATCCCCTTTTCTCCTTGCCGAAGAGATGGCTATTATATATCTTCTAGCATCAAGCTATGTCATCCAATTATGACACAGATGAGCATGAATGTAAATATGTCTCTTGCCGAACGTGAGAGCAGATATACCTAGTTTTCAATAATGCTGATGGAGGCCCATACTGCTATGTTCTATTCGCTAGCAAGTCCTGTTATACTACAGGAGCGGTCTGTACGGGGCGTTTCCGTCGGGCTTTCACCTGGGGAGATTACCTGCAAGGCCATAGGTTTCATAGCTGCGAAGGTTGATAAGATAGAGAATAACAGGCGGTGTTCCGATGCTAAAACGCGTCAAAATCCAGGGCTACAAATCATTAACAAATGTAGAGGTCCATCTCCAACCGCTTTCCGTACTCTTTATTCTATTATTTCAAGAGTGGGAACGATCAGACCCGAGATAGGAGAAACTCTTTATGCTTTGGTTAGAGTTAACCGTGCAGGCTCACCTGGAGGCTGTAGAGTCGGTGAGTGAACTACTGAACCGCTACATTCCGAGCGGTGTGGCAATTGAAGAACCCATCGAGTTGCTCGGTGAGGGACAAGGGTATCGTGTGCTTACGGGGCAATCGGTGAGTGTGCATGCCTATGTGCCTATTGATGGCAAGCAAGAGGAGGTGCGCCAGTACATTGAAGAGGGACTATGGCACTTAACATGTCTGGGAGAACACTTCGTCAGCGCAATGCAGACGCGTGTTGTCGATGAGCAAGATTGGGCTAGTGCCTGGAAGGACTACTTTCACGTTACACACATTGGGCAGCGCCTCGTCATTCGTCCATCGTGGCGTGAGTATAAGCCCCAGCTACACGAGGTAGTGCTCACTCTTGATCCTGGCATGGCCTTCGGCACTGGATTACATCCCACGACGCGCATGTGTCTTGAACAGATTG
>JAFAXQ010000278.1 GCA_019240835.1 Ktedonobacteraceae bacterium | reverse complement strand
GGCGAGTGCGTTTTTCTCAGCACTGTTGCCCGCGCAGACCTTCAATGACTTTCTGGTGAACGGTTCTGTCAATGGTGCTCTGATACCTACCTTTAATGACTATGCAGCACCTGAAAAGCGCGATGAACTGCGTCGTCTGGTCTTTACCGTTGTCAATCTGGTTGCGCTTGTCATGCTTGTGGCCGCCATCCTGTTCGCCGTCTTTTCGCCCCAGTTTATCGCCTTTGTTGTCAGTGGCTATCAACAATCAGACCAGCAGCTTACACTCAACTTTGCACGCATTATATTCTTCTCACTCATCGCGCTAGGTCCGTTCGCCGTACTACTAGCAGCGCTCTATGCTTTGAAAGAGTTCGGCTGGCCTGCTTTTGCCACGGCGGCATATCACGTCGGTATTATCTTTGGCGCAGTCGTCGGCAGTCTGCTCGGGGCGCATTATTTCGGACGCTATGGCCTAGCTGTTGGCGTTTTGGCGGGCGCACTGGGTGAGATTGGCCTGCTCATTCCTGGTCTGCATAACCAGCGCTTCGGCTACATGTTTGTCCTTGATCTTACACATCCAGCGCTGCGGCGCATTCTCAAGTTGTACGCTCCGGTTGCCTTCAGCTTTCTCGTCAGCATGGGGCTGGTCTTTCTAGACCAGCGACTGGCCGCCGCGGCACCATGTGCCATGTATGTGCAGGGAGTACATGACTGCGGTGAGGCAAACTTCGCAGCTATGCGTGCTGCTACTACACTCGTGCAGTTCCCCATTGGCTTGGTCGCTGTTGCCCTCTCCATCGCCGTCTTGCCTACGCTCTCGCAGTACGCCAGGGAGGGCAACAGTGAACGCTTCAAAGAGACACTGCTGCTTGGTTTTCGGCTCGGTCTGCTCTTGATGATTCCCGCCACTGCCGGATTAATTGTGTTGCGCTTGCCCATTGTAAGTCTGATCTTCAGGCATCACAACTATACAGCACAGGATATCACACTGACCATGCTCGCGCTACAAAACTACGCGTATCAGCTTCCCTTCGTCGTCATGGATCAACTTTTGATAGCGGCATTCTATGCTCGCAAGAATACCATTATCCCGGTCGTTGTAGGTATCATATGCATCACTGGCTATCTCGCTGTAGCGCTTCCCTTCTGGCATACCCTAGGTGCTCCTGCTCTGGCCTTCGCCAACACCGTGCAGAACTCCTTACACGCCATTATTCTACTCGTACTGCTCAGGGTAGCGATAGGTTCAATGAGCGTACGCAAGACCGTTCCCACTCTGCTCAAGATTACAGTAGCGACGGTTGCAATGGTTGCTGTAGCCTGGCTGCTCCAGCTTGTGCTGGAGCATATCAACCTGTTCTCCTTAGATAAGTTAATTGGACAGTTTTTGACAGTTGTTGTCGCTGGCGGTCTGGCTGCGCTGGTATATGTGGGTACAGTATTAGTGCTGAAGGTGGAGGAGGTGGGGTTGTTGAAGAGGGCTGTGTTGGCGAAGTTAGGGAAAAGGTAACTGCTTTTATGGAACGAGTATTTTAACATAAAAATCTATCTTTTCTAGGCTAACTATGTTACTCTAAATACAGTAGTCCCATCAGGGTGACCATAAGGAACGCCCAATCATTCACCTACAACAAACGTGTATAGTAGTGGTGACCCTTGCGGTCATCATGCGCCCTTGCGGTCGTCCTAGTGGTTTTGCGGTCGTCCTTGTGATCATGGGCCCTTGTGATCCCATTATGACTTTGCGGTCGTCCTAGCTTTAGAAAAGGAGAACAGAGCATGGCCAGAACGATGCTAGATAAGGAACTAAACGAACTCAACGCCCAAATTGTGCGCCTAGGCTCTACCGGGTGTGAAGCGCTGCAGAAAGCGCTCGAAGCGTTCGAGACGGGCGATCTGGCGAAATGTGGCATGGTGATTGAGATGGATCCCTTGATCGATAGTATGCGTACAGCAGTTGAAGAGCACGCTATCCGTTTGCTAACATTGCAACAACCGCTTGGTGGGCGTGACCTACGCCTTCTCACCTGCGCCCTCTCAATAGCAGGCGATCTTGAGCGTATCGGTGATAATGCTGCTGGCATTGCTCAGATTATGCTACGCATGACACCGTTGCGTGGGACTGCAATGCCACATGTGCAAATAGAAAGTATGCCTCGTACCGAAGGCCGGGAGAGCATACAGATAACGGAGACTGCCATTGTACATAGCATGCTTGAGTTAGGTAAGGAGGCGTTGCGTGTATTTGAAGCAACAGTGAAAGCACTGACAGAATACAACGCCAACGCGGCACGCTATATCTGCGAAGAGGACGACGTGGTGGATGTACGTTACCACCTTGTGCGTCACGATCTGATGACGATGATGTCGGGAGCCCGTGCTATTCCAGCGCTCAAAAATGATTCTCTCATTCTGCAGCGTGCGACATATCTGCTTTGGATTGCTCACAAGCTTGAGCGTGTGGCAGATCACTGTACAAATATTTGTGAGCGCATTGTCTTCATCGTCGAAGGCGAAAGTATGGTACGGGCTGGACAAGAGCAATCTTCTTAGGGGCTGTAGGTTCCCACAAGATTGCTCTCTCAACATGAGTACGAAAGAGTAACGCTTTCAGCGACCTAGTTTTTGGCGGCTTTGGAAGGCACGTCTGAAGTAGGTGAAGGCTTCGTG
The DNA here is from genome assembly GCA_019240835.1 of Ktedonobacteraceae bacterium. Lineage (GTDB taxonomy): Bacteria > Chloroflexota > Ktedonobacteria > Ktedonobacterales > Ktedonobacteraceae > JAFATZ01. Next base: position 7,850 of record JAFAXQ010000278.1, on the reverse strand, counting down.
CTCCTTACCATGCTTCTCAAGCAACTGGGCATAGCGGGCGGATTGTTCAGCCATTTCCTCCGCGTTGCCCAGGCGCTCCAGCATGGCTAGTCCGTCTACAAAATGCCTATCACCCTGGTCGTACTGTTGCTGTGCGTATCTAATGTGCCCCCATGTAAGTAGGACTGACGCCCCTATAAGGGTATCTCCCAGGGACGAAGTGAGGTCACTAGCCTGCCCTGCGTACTCTATTGCGTCCTCAAGCGCACCATAGATGAGGTTCCATTCAGCATAATGTATAAGGACACTGGCCCGGGCAAGTGGATCGTTCTGAATACACTGCTGTTTAAGGGTAGCGTCAAGATAAGTATGAGCCCTTTCCCTACTACTTATGAGCATAATACGACCCAGATAGTAATGAAAATCGCTTCTGAGCCGCGTAATTATTGCTTGATCCGAGAGAAAGATGCTCTTCTGTAAGTAGATTTTTGCGAGTGTATGCTGCCCTTCGTTAAGATAACGCTGGGAGAGATCTAAGTAAATAGTCCGTAAAACTTGTGCTTCTTTGAACTGCAAGCAAAGTGAGGTTGCTTGCTGGAACATTTCGAGAGCCTGCTTGAAATGCTCCAGCTGCATATGGTGCTGCCCCAAGTGAGAATAGAGTTGTGCCTCGAAGAGAGGATCACACAGGTTAATCTCCGCTAGCAAATTGAGGCAACGCTGGTGAGCGAGAATCGCCTGTGAATAGTTATGCATGGCCGCGTAGGTCATACCTAGTACGTTGAGAACGCGTGAATAATAGTAGTATTCATTTGCGTCCTTAGCAAGTTCTACAGCTTCGAGGAGAATAACCTCACTCTCGTGTAGACGAGCGCTGTGTAAGTAGGCTGTACCAAGCAGATAGCGGTACTGAAGCTGCTGTGGACGTTTTAGACGCTTTACCGCTATTCTTCCTAGTTGAGCAATAGCTTGCTCTGCCTCACCTTGGTTGATGAGCAGGTGTATTTCTAAAAGCTGCAAATCTATCTCATCATCATGCTCAAATGGGCTGATTGAGACATGTTGTCGATCTTCTGGTTGTGAGCGGTTCGGCAGCAGTTGGGTGGAGGAGAGACCAAGGCGTGCTGCTAAAATTTCTAACGCACGTAGAGATGGGTGAATTTGACCACGTTCGATAGCAGAAATATAACTTACTGAGAAGTCGGGAGCAGCAAGTTGGCTTTGAGTATAATTTTGTGCAGTTCTAGCGGCCCTCAGTTTCTCCCCCACAGATTTTCCAACTTTGCTAGATAATTGTTCAGGCAACATTATAGCCTCCAGCATACAAAGGTAGTCGTGAAGACATGTCAATAAATAGGCAAAATAAAGGTCGAACATATTGTAAAAGAAATCATTGTTTTGTGTCAATATGCTAGTAAACATATATAAGAAAGTACGTATACAGTTATGTGAAGTATATTAAATGTAGTTTTTTTGCAATATCCCACAATGACGGTTTTTGCATGATGTGCTATAATGGCTCTGCAGAAAGTGCTTCATTCGGTCGAGAGCGATCCTTAAATTGATTAAGGGGACGGTTGTATGTTTCGTTTCTTAACAGCAGGTGAGTCACATGGTCCCTGCTTAACAATGGTAGTTGAGGGACTGCCAGCCGGAATGCGGGTTGATAAGACAATTATCGATGCTGACCTACGGCGTAGGCAAGGAGGATATGGGCGCGGCGGTCGTATGAAGATTGAGAAAGATGCTGTACGCTTTCTTTCAGGTGTGCGGCATGGAAAAACGCTCGGCTCGCCCATTACTATGCAGATAGAGAATCTCGACTGGGTCAATTGGCAAGAACGTATGAGTGCTGAGCCTGTTGAAGCAACTATAGAGGCAGTAACACGAGTACGCCCTGGTCATGCTGATTTTAGCGGTGCAATGAAGTATGGGCATAGCGATCTGCGCAACGTAATTGAGCGCTCCAGTTCGCGTGAGACTGCCTCACGTGTGGCGGTTGGAGCACTGTGTCGTCAGTTGCTGGCTCAATTCGATATTACCATTCACAGCCATGTGCTTTCTATTGTTGAGGTCGGGTACGAGAAGCAGCGTGCTATGACACACGATGCCTATCCAGTAGAGATGTGGGATGCTGTAGAGGCCTCGCCTATGCGCTGTGCAGACGCCGAGCTGACCGAGAGAATGATTGCGCGCATTGTGCAGGCAAAGCATGCTGGCGATACCTGTGGGGGTGTCTTTGAGGTGGTAGCCTTTGGCGTTCCTATCGGCCTAGGTAGTTTTAGCCAATGGGATCGCCGCCTAAGTACACGCCTTGCTATGGCGATGATGAGTATTCCCTCGGTGAAAGCGATGGAGATAGGGGCGGGCTTTACGGCTTCACGTACACCGGGTTCGCAGGTACATGATGTGCTGCGACACGACGCCGATGGACGTTGGTTTCATCTCACTAATAACGCCGGGGGTATTGAAGGTGGCATTACAAATGGTGAGCCTATCGTGGTACGTGTAGGCGTGAAGCCGATCCCGACGCTAGCTCATCCATTGCCATCTATCGATTTAGCCAGCGGTGAGAATGTCGATGAGAGCCGCTATGAGCGTAGCGATGTATGTGTCGTTCCTGCCGCAGGTGTCGTAGGCGAGGCAATGATGGCGATAGTACTGACCGAGGCTATGCTCGAAAAGTTTGGCGGCGATAGCCTTGAGGAGATGATGAGACACAGAGGACGCCAGTGAATACTATTAATGCAAGTATACGCAAACTCACAACGCTTTTTATTGCTCTGTTCATTGCGTTGAGTGCTGGACTCGTCTATTGGCAGGTAGTAGTGGCGCGGCAAGTGACGGCAAACGTACATAATAGTCGCCCTTGCCTTACTGGCAATGCGCCAATACGTGGTCGCATCTTTGATCGCAATGGTGTATTGCTGGCGGATAACATCCCGACACAGGGAGGGTGTGGCTATCTGCGTCGCTACTATGAACCATCGTTGGCAGGCTTAATCGGCTACTACATCAGTCCTCTCTATGCCTCTACTGGTATAGAACACTCCTACGATGCCTACCTCAGCGGTCGCCTAGGCAAAACCGCTCTAGACAACACTATTAACCAAACGCTGCACCGTCCCACTGTTGGTGATGATATCTATCTCACTATAGACGTGCGCATTCAGCGCATCGTGGATCACTACTTTGATGAGCCTATCAGAATTGACTATAACACTACCTATCCCTCGGACCGTGGCGCAGTCATTGTCACCGATCCGCGCAGCGGTGAGATTCTTGCCATGCTCAGCCGTCCAGGCTTTGATCCAAACAAACTCGTTAGTACCATCTCTAAAGGAGATTTAACCTACTACAAGCAACTGGTGGCAGATCCAGAGCAGCCTCTGCTGGAGCGACCACTACAGGGGAGATACGTTCCCGGCTCCACTTACAAGACAATGACGCTGATAGCTGGACTCGACTCGAACAAGACCACACTCGATCAGCCGTTTGATCGCCAGCATGCAGTAGGACCTGTTTTCTTAAGTGGTCAGGCATTCGGTCCCATCGGCAATAACATACAGGACTACACACGCTTCTTTCCAGTGACTGCTGAGTATGGCTATGCTCACTCGGATAATGTCATTTTTGCACAGATAGGCGTCGAGACTGGAGCAAGTACTTGGCTTGACTACAACCGTCGCTTTTATGTCGGTCAGTCTATTCCCTTTGATCTTCCAGTGGAGCCTAGTATTGTCTTGCCCAATGGGCAATCGTCACTGGCTGACAACCAACTCGGAGCGGATGCATTTGGACAGGGAACCGATTTTGTGACTCCTATGCAGATGTCGCTCATCGACGATGCCGTCGCCAACTCCAACGGACAGGTGATGCAGCCAATGTTAGTGACAAAGATTGTGGACTCCAGCCACTCGCCCATACAGACAAATAACTCTCAGCCGCTTGGGCCACAGCAAATGTCAGCTCAGACGGCGACTGAGGTGCGACAAAGCATGTACGGGGTGGTACGCTGCGGCTCTGGCTCCGTCCCAGAAGTGAAATTTATCAACTCGCCCTGGGGTATCATCGGCAAAACAGGGACGGCGGAGTTGGGGAGTGGGAAACCACCTCACTCGTGGTTGATTACGCAGGCACCCTATTCAATAACAAATCCTTCGCAAACTCCCGTCCTGACCATTGTAGCCATGAAGGAGAATGGAGGAGAGGGTGGTTCTGTTGTGGGGCCGATGATAGCAGATATGTACAATGACATTTTTACCAACGTCATGAACATTCCGGCACCTGCACCACCTGATCCAAATTATTGTCTTGTAACGAAATTGACGCAATGATGTGCAATAAAAGAGTCATTTGCTCGTCTTGCCGCTACTCATCTGGAACTACTGACGATTCGGGAAGGTGCCGTGAACTCTCTATATGAGGCTCGTTTTGCTGTAGTATTTGCCAGCAAGAATCACAGTAACCCGCCGCTACCATGTCTAGCATGAGTCCATGAAAGTTGTATTGCTCCTGAAGTTTTTCATGCAGATTGCCCAATAATGCATCATCAAGGTGAGTTATCATATGACACTTACGACAGACAAGGTGATGATGGGCCTGACCATCTGCGGACTCATAGCGGGGCGACTCTCCGACGAGATGACTCTCTCGTACCAGTCCCAATTCGCGTAGTAGTTCCAGGGTGCGATAGACTGTGGAGAGGCTCACGTACGGGTTGCGCCGCTGTACGCGTTCGGTAATCTGTTCTACGCTTAAATGCTCTTTCGTCTCCTGGATAACACTCAAAATCATATGACGTTGTGGTGTCAGGCGGTATCCATGCCTGCGGAGCAATTCGTTGCTTGAGTTTATATAGTGATGCATATTGCCAGCCCTTAATTATAGTTACATAGACACGCCAATATCGTAACACCATACAGAGAGGGCGTCAATGGAATACATTTGTAGGTGTGAGCCTAGTTCACACCTACAACAACAAATTTACTGTCCCTATAGGGGACGCGAGAGGGAGATAGTCTATGGCGCAGTTCGATTTATGGCGCTCATCGCTTGACCCTGAGCGTGTGATGCAGGTTGGTGTCACACACTGGCACGAGCAGGAGCAGCAGCAGCGCGAGGATTACTTGACGGTAGAAGAGCCTTTAGAACTGCGTGTCGAGCGCCGAAGCCTAGCTGTGATTATGCGTACACCTGGACATGACCACGAGTTAGCGATGGGCTTTCTACTGACTGAGGGCGTCATCCAGTCTGCTGCCGATGTGCTAGCACTAGAAGACGCACTCGATGAGGATGGTCTGCCGTTGGCCAATGTGCTCGATATAACGTTACGTAGTGAGCGACAAGCTGCCTCTCTACAATCTCAGCCAATGGCATTTGAACGCCACTTCGTTGTCTCAGCAAGCTGTGGCCTCTGTGGCAAGAAAAGCGTTTCTGACCTGCTGCTCTCAACACCACCTCTGACACCTACTGCCCTACAGGTTTCGGTGGCAACGTTTTATACGCTAGCGAACCAGTTACGTACAGGACAAGCAGTCTTTCAGCATACAGGAGGTCTGCATGCCGCGGGGCTGTTCAGTTCGAAGGGAGAACTGCTTCTTCTACGTGAGGATGTCGGACGCCACAACGCTGTTGATAAACTGATAGGGCATGGCTTATTGCACGACAAATTCCCTTATACTGAGCACGTTTTACTGGTAAGCGGACGGACATCCTTCGAGATTGTGCAGAAAGCACTACTGGCACGTATCCCCTTTGTGGCCGCAGTTTCTGCCCCCTCCAGCCTTGCCGTCGAACTGGCCCATAGTGGCGGCGTTACCCTGATAGGGTTCTTGCGTGGCCATTCCATGAATGTCTATACGCACTCGCAGCGGATAACGAGCGGAGTTTTAGGAACTGATTATGCATAACGATACAATTGCCGCCATTGCAACACCACTGGGAATGGGCGGCATCGGGGTAATTCGCGTGAGCGGAACTGATGCGTTTTCCACAATATTACCACTATTGCAGCGACCGAAGGGGCAAACAGGATTGCCGCTATCACACCTGCTCACTTATGGACTGATCGTTGATCCGCTAAGTCAGGAAGTGCTTGACGAGGTACTGGTGGCCTTCATGCGTGCTCCGCATACATACACACGGGAGGACGTGGTAGAAATACAGGCGCATGGCGGGCCGTTGATTTTGCAGCGCATTCTACGCACTGTGCTGGCGCAGGGTGTGCGTATGGCCAATCCCGGCGAGTTTACGCTACGCGCATTTCTCAATGGCCGACTCGACCTGACACGGGCTGAGGCGGTGATGGACCTGATTGGAGCACAAACTGAGGCTGGGCAACGTCTGGCACTACAGCAGTTGCGTGGTTGCCTCTCTCAGCAGCTACAGCGGGCACGTTGCGTAATACTTGGAGTCATAGCACGTATTGAAGCAAGCATAGATTTTCCTGAAGAGGACGTGCCTACGCCTCATGCACAGGAGTTGCTCCCTCTACTTCATGAAGCACAGCAACAAGTACATGCACTGCTCGCCGGCTATCAACAAGGAAAACTCTACAGGCAAGGGCTACGTACTGCTATTATTGGTCGCCCAAACGTCGGGAAATCGAGCTTACTCAATGCCTTGCTTCGTACTGAGCGTGCTATCGTTACTCCCATTGCCGGTACAACTCGCGATACTATAGAAGAAGTGGCAAATCTGCGTGGTGTCCCTCTCTATTTAATCGATACCGCTGGTATTATGCCAACGGACGACCCCCTAGAGCGCGTCGGTGTAGAGCGCAGTAGAGCTGCAGCCGAGAGTGCTGATGTTGTGCTACTCGTGTTTGATGGTTCTGAGCACCTGACTACGCAGGACCGAAGTGTTTGTCATGAGTTAAAAGTAATGGGCTTTGGCTCACACGGTGAGAATGTTTCTGACCAAGCTGGACGGCCTATGATCGCGGTCATAAATAAGTCGGATTGTGAGCAACATATAGAGAGAGAGGTACTAAGCGATATCTGGCCTCGTACTCCGTTTGTGACGATTTCAACGTTAACTGGCGCAGGGCTATCAAAGTTAGAAGATGCGCTCACTGAGTTGGTACTGGCCGGAAAAACCATTTCCAGTACGAGCGTGCTGCTCACCAATGCCCGTCATGAGCAAGCGTTGCAGCGTGCGGCTGAACATCTGCGGATATCTCTAGTATCGCTCAATCAGCAGTTGCCCTTGGATTTTGTCTCTATCGACCTACGAGCGGCGTATGACGCACTAGGGGAAGTAACGGGAGAAACCGCGAGTGATGCTCTACTTGATAGCATCTTCAGCAAATTTTGTATAGGAAAATAATCGCAAAAATGATTTTTCACAATTTTGTAAAAACTGACGTAAAACCTATTGACATCCTAAAGGACCTGTGGCATAATACCGATGTCGCCGATACGGACGGGTAAAACACTCCAGCAGTGAATGTCTTACAGTTTACTCCCTGAAGTACAACAAACCCAAAGGCTACATGTCTCTACGAGACCCATATGTCGAGGGTTTGGATTACTTGTCTCTAAAAAGCGAAGAGCAGGTGAGCAAGGCTCATCGGAGGCTCCCTTAACAACTGAAGTGTGGAAAGCATATGAGCACAGGAGTTGGCTGGCAGGCCAACTCTCCCTGTCATCTATTGGGGGCACGTCCCATGTGCCCCCGTGCTTGGCTGCCGCCTGCCCTTGGGCATGGCGGCCCAAGCTTGGTTGATTGGCGAGTTTGATCCTGGCTCAGGATAAACGCTGGCGGCGTGCCTAACACATGCAAGTCGAACGGCCTGCACACGCAGGCAGTGGCGGACGGGTGAGTACCGCGTGGATAACCTACCCCGAGGTGGGGAATACCGGCGAGAA
>JAFAXQ010000268.1 GCA_019240835.1 Ktedonobacteraceae bacterium | reverse complement strand
TTACGTCAAGCCAAAGGACAGGCTGCTATCATTGATGATCCAAAGATATTACAAGGCTTAGTCCTAAAAGTGGGTCTCGCTAAGACAGAGGAGGAAGTAGAGTATCATCTGCTGAACTGGCCTGACGCTGATGAAGAGCAGAGCTAGATTACATGCTGCACAAGGGTAAACTTCAGGCGGCGCTCAACCGCAAGCATGACCAGTTTTCACGGCACGATGGTAGCTATCGTGAGCAGCTTCAAGCACACCAGCAGGCGCTGGAAACGCTTTACCAGCACTACTCGTCGAGTGCTGAACTTGAGTGTGTGTTGCCACTAGATACGGATGGTATGCCGTCGGCGGGTGCGCGTCCCAGTATTGAGTTCGACAGGTGGCTTGTCGATGCCACCCGATCCACGTATCATGGTCCTGTCTTTCGCTTTGGGCGTGAATTCGCCAACCATGAGCAGGCACGCCAGTGGGCGGAGTGTGTTGAGGGCCTCACTACTATTGCCGTTGATGGAAGCCAGTTGCTACCATGGCGTGACGCCTCAGTTCCCGTAGCGCTTATCCAGGTCGGCTTTTTCGTCAATCCGCACGTACGGGGATGCCCCTATACGAAAGATGTGCGCATAGAAGTGCTGGCCCCCGACGAACTGATGGACGAGTCGCGTGGTGAGGGTAGTGAACCCGACAGCTATCCCTATTCAGATATGCAAGTGACACTGCGTCGCCATCTATTGGAGGTGGAAACGCTCTGTGGCCTGATGGAGCAGTGGACTGGCTTGCGCGGTGCGGGAGGGCCAATCTATAACCCCGTCGTCTTCTTCGACGGCTCACTGATTGTCTCATTTGCTGCACACATGCCTAACCCTTACCGCCAGCGCTATATTGATGCCGCTCTCCTATTACTCAGTACTTCAGAGCGCTTGCGTGTGCCACTTATCAGCTATATCGACACGAGCTATGCACGCGACATCGTTACCATGCTGGGCCGCCTTGACTCGCAGCGAGACCAACCGCTACTGTGTGAAACAAAGAGGATTCATGATGCCTTGCTCTGGAAGGGACGCCTCCAGTGGGGAGATCGTACTCCTGCAATGATTTGCGCTCGCGGCGATATTCTGGAGAGCTATGGTGGCTACCGAGATGCCGTAGCCTTCTGCTATCTTCAAACGAGCGCTAAGCATGCTCCTGCTCGCCTGGAATTCCCACGCTGGATACTTGATGGTAACATCTTGGAGCCTGTACTAGACATTGTACGCGCCGAAGTCATTGCTGGCAATGGCTATCCCTACGCGATTGAGACAGCGGATGCTGTCTCTGTAATTACGCTGCAGGACCGTGAGGAGTTTTATACACACTTCCAGGCGTTCTTAGAAAAACAGGGCGTCAGTTTCACGTTCTCTACGAAGTCAGTGAGCAAGGGTAGACGCAGATAACAATTATTTAAGAATCTCATGGCACGTGAATTGGTGTACGTCTGCGGTTCGCGGCGACATCTCGGTTAGTCCTTGTCGCGCAGGCTTTGTCCTTGGACCATCGTTATGCACTTTCATCGTACTCGATAGTGTGATGCCCAGGCTGCTGAGGCACACTACACACATAATGCTCATAATTAAAGCGGCCAATGGGTGAGAAAACAAGAACATAGCAAGGACACCAGTCTCTTTAAATCCCAAAAGCCCGCTGAAGACGAGTACACCCACCAGTTCATTGCTGCCTACCTGTCCTGGTGGGGTTGGTAGAATACAGAACATATTATAGGTCGTGTACCCAAAGATAGCCGCACCAAAGGTCATCTTGACTCCGACGGTCAAGAATGCAAACATGGCAAAGAGACCATCACACGTCACTGCCAATCCGGTCAGTAATACCGCTGGAATAAACGTCTTTGGGCTACTGGCACCCTCCAGCAGCGAATCGACAAAACCCAAAGCAAAGCCTTCGAGCTTGCCACCTATGCCCTTGGGGAGAATTCCGAGTATTGTCTGTATAAACTTTGTAGCCTTCGCACGATTCCACGCAGTAAGCGCGACAACGAAGATGAGGCCAGTGAGAATTCCTCCCACAAGGCTCAAGATGAGCCAGAGGGTGATGCTCATATGCACGCCAGAAATGAATGGTACAGCCGCCATGATAATGAGCGCAGGCATCAGGTCGAGTGCTTTGTCCATTGCAACTGTGGGTAGCGACCGACTAATAGGGATACGCTCAATGCGTTTGAGCATCAGGCTTTTAGCTACTTCACCGCCCTGGATCGGTAGTAGGAAGTTAAGAAAGACGGCCACCCAGAATACTTGAATAGCTTTGAGCGTGCCAATAGTGCTGATACGGCTCAAGAACAGCCGCCAGCGCGTCCCACGAATGCTGAACGCCGATAGGAAAGAGACGGCAGCCAGCAGTGCATAGGTAGTCCCTTGCGGAGTTGTCAAGTGCTGCTTCAAGGTGCCTAAAGTGGCAGTGATATTAACAAATCTCGAAACAAGGAGGAGCATACCAATACCGACCAGTAAGCCAAGCACAACTTTTATCGTCGACGTATTCAGCGTTGCTTTCTCTGCTGATTGTGCTTTTACCCGCTCCGGTGTTACTGTATCTATCGCAGATATCTGTGGTAGCAAAAGAGTTTCGCCAAACAGTTCACTGTCGACGTAGTCGTTGATAGAGAATGCATCAGTTCGTTGTTGGCGCGGTGACCACTGTACTTCTGTGGGTGGCAGTCGTGTAGCGCTCTTGCCATCCGCTTGGCTTGCCTGTTGAGGGAGACGGACAGCACGCATTCTGTTACTGATTTCCATCAGGCTCACTGTGCTTACTGAACTGATGTCAAGAAACTCCTCCGGAATGTCAGAATCTGAGTCATCGTGCTGAGCATCCACCCACGAAGGCTGCGGTAGTTGCTCTACCGAGGGGGGAATTGGAGTCGTGGGTAGACTTCTACTATCTGACTCATCAGTTGATAAAAACTGATGGGGATGCTTAACAAGTCGCTTGGGGCGCAGAATAGTGGGTCGTGAAGACAACTGATCGGGTGGCTGCATGCAATACCTCGCATAAAATGAACCTCTATCATTATACGTAACGAATTAGCCCATGAAGGAATAACATCTGCATCTTTTGACCGCCTTAGGTACTGGACACGGTTATATGTTATACTTATTACCGTGCCCTGGTAATTCTCTTGAGAAAGGTTTTATTGAAGACTTACATTATGTCTCGTTCGACTACTCGCACGTTCACCTGCCCCTGTGGAGAGGTGTTTACGGGTCAACTCTACGAATATGTGAATGTGGCACAGCATCCGCAACTGCGCTATACTGTACTGGTAGGCTTGCTCAATGTATCTACCTGTCCAGCTTGTGGACGGCGAGCTGCTATTGGCTGCCCGTTTATCTACTCTGATCCCACACATAACCTGCTTGCATATGTTCATCCTCGCTGTGATGTACCTGAAGAGGCACGCAATCTTGTGCTAGAGAAACTGCGCTCTGTGTATATGGATGCAGTCACACTGCAAGAGCAACAAGAAGAAAATGGAGAGCGGGTTGCCCGCATACCTCCGTCACAGGCGAAGGAGTTACCCCCCTTGCAGGTTGTGTTTGGCCTCGACCAACTCAGTGAGCTGATCAACGCTACACTCGAGCCTGAGGAGCGGCTGGGACGGATTGCGCTCAGCACACAAAGCCGTGATGAAGCTGAACGTGGCCAATTTGTCGATATTGCGCGCAAACTAGCCTTGGAGATGGGGTGCGGCATTGAGGTAGAAGATTTGCCCGATGAGTATATTGTTTGGCTCTATGGGTCGCGTCGCCAGATTGGTGCGCTTATGCGCGAGCTAGCGCCGCGAGGATAAGTAGATGATTACGATTGGTGTGCTAACCATTAGCGATGGTGCCTCGAAAGGCGAGCGCCAGGATCTCAGCGGCGAAAATATCCGCACTCTAGTGACGCAACTGCCCACTGCCGTAGTGAGCGCAGGGGCGATTATTCCCGACGAAGCTGATCGGGTCACTGCAACTCTGCGCGAGTGGTGCGACAGCAAGCAGTTGAATCTCGTTCTTACCACAGGCGGTACAGGACTTGCTCCCCGCGATGTGACACCAGAAGCCACCAAGGCAGTGATCGAGCGTGAAGCTCCAGGTATTGCCGAGGCAATGCGTGCGATCAGTCTGCAGTATACGCGTACCGCTATGCTCTCCCGTGGTGTGGCGGGAGTGCGTGGGCGCACCCTGATTATAAACCTACCTGGCAGCCCTAAAGCTGTGAAAGAGTGCCTAGAGTATGTGTTGCCCGTGCTTCCACACGCTATTAATTTAATAACCGAGGGGCCCCGCGAGCATTAGTAGAGGTCTCTAGACGTACTGTCAAATCTTCCTCATCGTCGTCAGCCTCTGCAGCGCTCACCAGCGGTAAATTGCTCTGCACGACCAGACCATTGTCCATAGAGACATGATAGGGGAACATAGCAATATCGAAAGCGCTACTGTGTGAAATAAGCACAATCTGTTCAAAGTGCTGGCTGAGGAGAGGGCCTGTGAAAACATCGACCAAGGCCTGTATGCGGTCTCGATCAAAAGAAATGAGCGGCTCATCTAACAACAAAAAGCCGGGTGTAGCGTGTGACTCGCGTGGCAGGACGGCGATGGCAAAAGCCAGACGCAATGCTAGTGAAAGCTGGTCGGCAGTACCACCGGAGAATGCCGATTTAGGGACATATCCACCCGCTGCTGTGTCCCAAACGCGTAGCTGTAGTGGACCTCCGCTGATGCTTCCCTCTTCCTGTTGGTTTGTTAAGTGAACGTCATGATAGCGTCCGCTGGT
>JAFAXQ010000212.1 GCA_019240835.1 Ktedonobacteraceae bacterium | reverse complement strand
CACCGCTGGGACAACGAGCCGGGGCGGTGCCTTGGGCAGCACAGCAATCCCCAAGGCCATCGGGGTCAGTCCCAACAGAGCTGCCAGCGTCGCTCGACGATTGAGGTGCTTGGTGGGCAACAGGTTGCGCTGTTCATACATGCGAATGGTCTCTTCTTTAATCTTCTCTCCTAATGCATCGCCATACTCTTTGGCTAGTAACGCTCGGCTCCAGTTCATGGCTTCTCTCTTCTTCTGCACCACCGCCCCGTAGTTGGTTCCATCCTCAAGCATACACTCCTCCAAGAAGTAAGGTAGAAATTTGCTGGAGAGAGGAGGGTGAAGTCTCTCGACTTTTTCTAGAGAGCGCTTTTTCGCTCTCTAGAAAATTCCACCCCATCCTCTCTGGTAGGGTTGCTACGGTGCGGAATGGATGTACTCGTTGACTCATGGGTGAAGGGTCACCACCAGTATACCCCTCTTCCGTACCCACTCGCAAGGAGCGTTGCCTCAGCAAAGAGAGCACTTTTTCCCCTTGCTTCATCTGTAGAGTTATATGTGGGACACAACACCCATAAGCTACCTACAAGGGTATAAATGGATAAAATCAACACAAGCGAAGTTACAAGACTTAGAGAGGATTTATGAAACAATCACGTCATCGTTACGGAGACCCAGGCAAAGCACCCTCACTCTTTCTTACCCCTGATGATCTCCTGCTACTCAAGAAGGCGTTGCTGCCTCTTGAGCAGTTGATCGTCACGAACCCGAAACCTTTCCCTAACATTCAACTAGTGCAAGAGACGCTGACACAGGTACAAGCCAAACTCTCCCGTATGATGGAGCAAGGTGTGTATGGCAACACTATTCCGTTTCTTGCAAATGAAGTGGTCATTTTGCACGCGGCAGTACGCTTGTTTCTCGTGAATGGAGGGTGGCAAACCGATTCACCAGAGACTTATGAAGCGTTGAAGCTCAGTCTCATCTTGTAAAGCAAGTTAGCTCTTATTATGGCCAGAACCAGAAGCAAACGGTAAACTCCTGCCCGGCTCACGCTCTCGCTTTGTTCACTTCAAGCGCTTTTGCCCTTCGCCTGTGAGGTGTAAATAATTCTCATACGAGAAGAAGAGCACTTGCCGCGTTTGTCTTTGTAGAGGTGACACAACCGCCTTAGCCTCCTTACCAAAATCTGCTCCCTCTGGAGAGGATTTCCAACAAGATCTGAAAGCAACGCTTCCTGCTGGAGCGGCTGTTCAAACGACCCTTTTCCTCCTTGCCGAAGGTAATTCAGGCAAGGAAAATCCAACTGTGTCGTTAACGGTTGATTCACTAGACTTTGACATAAGCGGACGGGATACTGGGAAAGCGTGAGCGTATGTTGCCGCCCAAGCCGCACCTCAATACGTGCCCACCACCGTCCCTGAGCGCACAAGCTCCGCAAACCTATCAAAAAAGTAGCGGTTATCGCATGGTCCAGGCGACGCCTCCGGGTGATACTGCAAGGAGAAGATAGGGTAGCGCTCGTGATAGAGTCCTTCCACGGAGTGATCGAGCAGGTTGATATGGCTGACGTGAAAGCCGCTAGAGGGCGGGATGCTGGCGGCGTCAACCTGAAAGTTGTGGTTCTGCGAGGTGATGGTGACGCGCCCGGTGCGTACATCCTTGACTGGGTGGTTTGCTCCATGATGGCCGAAAGGTAGCCTACTCGTGCGGGCACCTGCTGCCAGGGCAAGGAGCTGGTGTCCCAGGCAGATGCCCATGAGTGGGATGCGACTGGGAATGAGATAGCTGATCAGCTCTATCACTACCTGGACGGATTCGGGGTCGCCAGGGCCATTGGGAAGCACGATGCCGTCGGGATGGAGTGCAAGTAGCTCATCAGGGGAGACGCTGTAGGGGACGAGTACAACTTCCAATCCGCGTTGCGCAAGACAACGGGCGATGTTGTACTTGACTCCGGTATCAACGATGACGATTCGCGGTTGATGAGATGTGCCGACGAGAGAAGAGGTCAGTTCAAAGCACGTGTCAGGGACGGTGACCTCTCCCACAACGTCGAGGTTAGAAATAGGCTCGACCCGCTGTGCTGCTTGTATCAGTTCTTTAGCCTCGGGCCATGCTGCGGTTTCGCATACACGAATAATACCTCGTTTGGTACCGTGTAGGCGTAGGTGGCGCGTGAGAGCGCGTGTATCGACGTCCGCTATGCCCAGTATATCATAGCGAGCAAGATAGGAACTTATGGACTCGGTTGCGTGCCAATGGCTGTACTGCTCGCACACCTCGTGGACGATCAGGGCCGCCAGCCAGGGACGCCGCGACTCTGCATCATCTTCGCTGGTACCATAATTGCCAATCAACGGGTAGGTGAGCACAACCATCTGGCCACGATAGGATGGATCAGTACAGATTTCCTGATAACCAGTCATCGCTGTAGCAAAGACGACTTCGCCTCTACACTCATGAGTAGCCAAGGCACCAAAGGGGATACCATGAAAGATAGCCCCATCCTCTAACGCAAGGACGGCTTGTAGGTTGTCCATAGGTGTATCTCTTATTTAGCAGATGCGCGGTAAGGGGTCTCCAACGAGCATATCAAGCACACGCGTTCCGCCGATGTCGGTGCGTAAGAAGACCATCCCCGCGGGTTCGGCCTGGACTACGCCGATGATGGCAGCTTCGCGCCCCAGCGGGTGATTACGCATGGCAGCCAATGCCGCCTCTGCCTTGTCAGGTGCGACAATAGCCAGCAGCTTGCCCTCGTTAGCAATTGTCAGTGGATCAAGACCCAGAATTTCGCAGGCTCCCCGCACTCCCGTGTGTACCGGAACGGCATGCTCATCAAGGGCAATGGAGACCTCTGAACCCATAGCCATCTCGTTGAGGGAAGTCGCTACACCGCCGCGAGTGGGGTCCTTCAAGCAATGCACGCCTTCGCCTGCTGCATCTAGCACCGCAGCAACAAGCGTGTGCAGTGGTGCGCTGTCACTCTCTACGTCAGTCTCGATTTCGAGCGCTTCACGAGCCATCATAATAGCAATGCCGTGATCGCCGACGGCACCACTGAGTAACACCTTATCACCAGCCTGCAATTGTGTCTGCCCGATGGGCCAAGTGGTACGTACGAGGCCCACGCCAGCGGTGTTGATGAACACTCCGTCGGCCTTGCCACGCTGGACCACCTTGGTGTCGCCGGTGACGATAGCAACGCCTGCTTCTTGTGCTGCTTTGGCCATTGAATCGACGATGCGGCGCAGCTCTGCGATGGGGAAGCCCTCTTCGAGGATAAAGCCCGCTGAAAGATATAAGGGCTGCGCACCTGCCATTGACAGGTCGTTGATCGTGCCATGAACCGCCAGTTTGCCGATATTTCCGCCTGCAAAGAACAGTGGGCTTACTACATAGGTATCGGTTGTGAAGGCCAGACGTTGGCCTGTGCCGTTGACGCCGAAAACGGCTGAATCGTCCATAGCATCGAGCAGTGGGTTCGAGAAAGCTGGTGCGAAGACGCCCTCAATCAAGTTGTGAGTCGCCTTGCCTCCACTGCCGTGACTAAGCGTAATCTTTTCATCGCGCAAATAGAATTTGTGGCGGCGTGCCTGTCTTGTACGCTCAATTTTCTTGAGCACGTCGTCAACGCGTGCATCGTGTGGTACTTCCATAACTCTCTTCCTATCTCTTTTGTCGTCGTTGCGCGCTCGGACTCCCCAATTCTGCGTAAAAGTAGGATTGCCAAGGGCGGCTAGCCCTTGGCCGAAGCGCGAGGCATCCTCGATTCCGCCTTTTCTCCTGCCTCCAGCGGCAGGAAAAAAGGCGAATTGGAAAGCTTTTCCTTATCCTAGCAAGTCCTTGGCTTCTTGCCAAATAGCCGACACTGTGGGTTGTCCAGATGGGTTTTGACGCAGAGTCAACGAGTTTCCCTCGGGATCTTTGAAGAAGGCAAGTCGCACGTCATGCACTACCGTCTGGATCGGCCCTACTTCCACGCCTTGCCTAATGAGTCCGTCACGGGCTTTCTCAATATTATCAACGACAAACGTCACATTTCCCTTTCCTGCCTTGGCTGGATCCAGATTCAATCCAATAGCTACTGCCCTAAGCTTTGGCAGGAAAAGCTGCACCCACGTAGACGTATCGAAGCGTGAGTCTTGCTTGAGTCCCAACTTATCTGTATACCAACTACGGGTTTTGTCTAAGTCGGAAACATCCAGTTTCACGATTAGCCCATACTCTCCAATGATGTCTGAGAGTTGCATGGTTACTCCTTGATATCCTGTGACGTGCCTAGACAGAGACCGGTAGGGGCATAATCTATCACACCCAGGGCTGAGGCAGCGTGACCGACCCTTGGGGGCGTGATAAATCATCCCCCTACAGTTACGCCTTCCCCACGGGAAGGATATTCAGGCGATTGCGCTCGGATGCCATAGAGAAGCGGCCATAACTGAAGTAGGCGGCGCAAGCTCCCTCTGGCGAAACCATGCAGGTGCCGATGGGTGTCTCAGGCGTACACGCGGTGCCAAAGACTTTGCATTCCCAGGGCTTGATGACTCCCTTGAGCACCTCACCGCACTGGCAAGCCTTGGGGTCGGCCACGCGTAGACCAGGCACTTCAAAGCGCAACTCGGCATCCCAATCGGCGAAGTCTGAGCGCAGCTTTAATGCGCTGTGTGTAATGAAGCCCAGGCCGCGCCACTCAAAGAAGGGCCGCAATTCCATAGTGGCGGCCATTGCCTCCAGTGATCTCTTATTCCCCTCGGCGCGCACGACACGTGCATACTGATTCTCAACTTCTGCCCGGCCGTCTTCAATTTGCTTGACGATCATATGCACTGACTGAATGATATCCAGCGGCTCAAAGCCAGCGATCACCACAGGCTTGTGATGGTCGCGTGCAATAAAGTTGTAGGGGCGCATACCAATCACCATACTGACATGCCCCGGGCCAACGAAGCCATCCAGGCGTAGGTCTGGTGAGTCAAGAATGGCTTTGATCGCAGGGATAATAGTGACATGGTTGCAGAAGACCGAGAAGTTCTTGATTCCTTCAGCTCTTGCACGCAACAGGGTGACTGCAGTGGAAGGGGCAGTGGTCTCAAAGCCAATGGCAAAGAAGACAACTTGCTGATCCGGGTGCTGGCGAGCTAGCTTGAGGGCGTCCAGCGGCGAGTAGACGAAGCGTACATCAGCACCTTCGGCCTTGGCATCAAGTAGACTGCCGTGGGAGCCAGGTACCCGCATCATATCACCAAAGGTGGTGAAGATCACTCCATCAGTGCGGGCAATGGCAAGCGCATCATCAATACGGCCCATTGGCAGCACACAGACGGGACACCCTGGCCCATGCACAAGATCAATATTGGGCGGCAGCACATCCTCAACGCCGTGTTTGTAAATAGTATGCGTATGGCCGCCACATACCTCCATCAGCTTGAGGGAGCGGCCAGCGCTCAGCCTGTCAATATCTGCAGCAATGCGCTTGGCCAACTCTGGATCGCGA
>JAFAXQ010000039.1 GCA_019240835.1 Ktedonobacteraceae bacterium | reverse complement strand
TCAGCGCATTGCCCAGGGTCATTCCGTACCCCGCCTCTAATGGCTCAATATCATAACTCGCATAATTTCCCTGTGTTTTTGTATTTTTAATGCGAGGCAGAGTAATATCTAGCAAGGTTCTATCCTGCCTTTCTTTTTCCACCACTCTCCGTTTCGGGTACATCATAAACTTCATTCAGCATAATGCTGAGGGCCCAGAAAGGAGAAACATTGGTAGTCCAAGATATCTTCGCCAGACTATCGCTGATAAAATTCAACCACCATCTGCTCCTCAAACGGCATTTCCAAATCTGCTCGTGAGGGTATGGTGATAACACGCCCCGTCATCGTATCTATATCCAGGCTTAGCCAGGAACAGACACTTTTT
This sequence comes from Ktedonobacteraceae bacterium, assembly GCA_019240835.1. Classification (GTDB taxonomy): domain Bacteria; phylum Chloroflexota; class Ktedonobacteria; order Ktedonobacterales; family Ktedonobacteraceae; genus JAFATZ01. The sequence goes on along the minus strand of JAFAXQ010000039.1, from coordinate 15,786 downwards.
TGTGCAAGGAGCAAAGCACGAGTTTTAAAGTATTCTGTCCCCTTGCTTCGTTCGCGTACAGCAATGACATCATTAGGTTTAGCTATAAAAGAGGGAATATCTGTCTTGCGACCATTCACAGCGAAATGGCCGTGACAGACAAGCTGGCGAGCCTGAGCACGAGAATCGGCAAAACCCAGACGATACACTAAGTTGTCTAAGCGCATCTCCAGAATTTGGAGCAGATTCTCACTAGTTTTACCCGGACGGCGAGCTGCGCTAACAAAATGCTTGCGGAACTGACGCTCCAACACACCATAGGTACGTCGTACCTTCTGCTTCTCACGAAGCTGCTTAGCATAACCAGATTCTTTACGAGCACGACTCGTACCATGCTGTCCTGGCTTGCTGCTCCGACGTTCAAACGTGCATTTAGTAATACACTTGTCGCCTTTTAAGAAAAGTTTTACCCCTTCACGCCTGCAGAGCTTGCAGACGGGACCAGTATAACGCGCCATCTACTTTGAATCCTCCTCATGCACACCCAATGGGTGCGCTAGTCTACCCAGTTTACACACGACGCCGTTTTGGTGGCCGACAGCCATTGTGTGGAATAGGTGTGACATCAGTAATTGAGGTGACGGAAAGGCCCGTAGTCTGCAATGAGCGAATAGCCGCTTCACGACCAGAACCAGGACCTTTGACATAGACCTCAATCTGGCGTAGACCGTGCTCCATTGCTTTGCGTGCAGCCGACTCAGCAGTGACCTGAGCAGCGTAGGGAGTGCTCTTACGCGAGCCTTTGAACCCCTGACCACCAGCGCTACCCCAGGAAATAACATTTCCATTGGGATCGGTAAGAGTCACGATTGTGTTATTGAACGTTGCCTGGATATGGGCTTGCCCACGCGGAACGGATTTCCGCTCACGCCGCCTTACTTTGCCCGTTGTTTTTTTCTTGTCTGCCATACTTGCAATACCTCTTGGGCACAATAAATTGGACCCCTACTTCTTGGCTACAGCCTTTTTCTTACCGGCGACTGTCCTCTTTGGACCGCGACGTGTGCGTGCATTCGTGCGTGTACGTTGGCCGCGTACTGGCAAGTTGCGACGGTGGCGCATACCACGATAGCAGCCAATTTCGATTAGCCGCTTGATGTTCATATCTACTTCGCGGCGTAAATCTCCCTCGACCTTGTACTCACGGTCGATCACCTCGCGCAGACGGTTGACTTCTTCTTCAGTCAAGTTTCTCACCCGTGTATCCGGGTTAATGCGTGTCCGCTCCAGGATTTTGCGGCTTGTGCTAAGCCCTATTCCGTAGATATAGCATAGCGAAATTTCCACGCGTTTCTCGCGTGGAATATCTACGCCAGCGATTCTAGCCATCTTTTCCTCCAGCTCCGGGTCACGTAGCTAGGCTTACGCCCGAAATTAGCCTTGCTTCTGCTTATGCTTTGGATCTTTGCTACAGATAACCATCACAATGCGATTGCGCCGAATTATCCTGCAGTATTCACAACGCGGTTTGACCGAGGCACGTACTTTCATAGCCTGTCCTCCTCATGACAAAAAATTTATAGAATATACGTCAGGATGCCACTACTCTATGATTTTACGCGCCATGTAATGCGCCCCCGTGTTAGATCGTATGGTGATAGAACGACTCTCACTTTGTCGCCAGGCACAATACGCACGAAGTTCATCCGAATACGACCTGAAAGAACAGCCAAAACCTGATGCTTCTCGTCGATTTCAACTTTAAACATGGCATTGGGGAGGGCCTCCAGCACTTTACCCTCCACCTCGATCTCATCCTTTTTCGGCATAGCATCCTTTCCCTTATGGGAGACTTGTTGATTCAAAAGAGTGCAAAAGCGCAGCAGTGACCACTGCTGCCGCCAACTATGAATTATAGCACACATCTTGCTATAAATCTAGTGGTAATGTTCATTTCGGTGGTGAACGATCCCAATTTTTAATTATTTTCATGAGTTCCACATGCACCTGGTCAATTGCCTGCTCACCATCCACCTCCACTAGCCTGTTTTCAGCTCTATAGTAATCAAGAAGACGGATAGTCTCAGTAAAGAATATATTTAAGCGCTTTTCTAACGCCTCACCTCTATCGTCGGAGCGTTGATAGAGTTTACTTCCATCTATGTCACACAGCCCCGGTACCTTAGGGGGATTGCTATAAATGTTGTATACGTGCTGTTGAGCCTGGCAAATATACCTGCCAGAGAGTCTACTTATCAGCTCTTCACGAGGAACTTTCAGGTAGATCACCATATCTATGTACTGACCAGCCCCTTGCAAACCTTTATCCAATGCTTGTGCCTGCGCTACCGTACGTGGGAAGCCATCCAGCAGCACTCCCGAAGCGCAATCAGCCTTGCTAATGCGATTGAGGATCATCTGGACGGTAATTTCGTCAGGAACAAGTTCGCCCTTGTCAAGGTAAGACCTTATCTTCTCCCCCAGCTCCGTTTGCTCCTGGGATACCACACGGAACAAATCCCCACTAGCAATGTGGACGATTCCAAGGGATTGAACAAGCAACGACGCCTGCGTTCCTTTGCCCGACCCTTGAGCACCGATCAGGATAATATTCACGTTTGCTCCTTCGATGGAAGTGTTTACCAGAGCAGAACGCTTCATCGCGTTCATGTTATACAGGGCTATCTATCAGTCCTATTATGACAAGAACCCAGAATAGTTGCGCATGACCATCTGCGCCTCGAGTTGCCTGACCGTATCCAACACTACACCGACAGCGATGAGCAGGGCGGCACTACCCAGAAGCTGGTTACCACCGACGCGTGCAACAAAGGGTAAAACAGCTACAATGCCCAAGAAAAGCGCGCCAGCAAGCGTAATACGATTGAGAATGCTGCTCAGGTACTTACTGGTAGGTGGACCGGGGCGGTACCCTGGAATAAACGCACCTTGCTTCTGCAAGTTCTCAGGAATATTCTGCTGCTGCCACATTACGTAGGCATAAAAGTAGGTAAAGGCGACTACTAGCAGAAAGAAAATCAGCCAGTACCACCACAACGCCTGATTTACCACGTACGTCCCTACCCAGTTTGCGACATCTTTCAGTACGGGTGCGCTGCTCGCGGACAGGTACTGAGAAAGGATGGTCGGGAAGATGAGCATGGATTGAGCGAAGATGAGCGGTATCATCCCCGCGCTGTTTACCTGCATAGGAATGTATGTTGTCTGTGCAGAACCGACAAGCATGCCTCGACCCACCATACGCTTGGTCGGATACTGCACAGGAACACGACGTTGTCCCAGATAGATGTACACAATACCGACAATCGTCACCAGACCGATAGCCAGCAAGACTACGATACTAACAACGCCAGCACCACCGCCACCACTCGTCGTGCTAGCAGTATAGCCCTGGTTGATATAAGAAGGAAGTTGACTGACGATACCACCAAAGATAATCAGCGAGATGCCGTTACCTATGCCTTTCTCCGTGATAAGCTCACCAAACCAGACCAGAATCATCGTCCCAGCCGTCAAGGTGATCAGAATACTGAACGACTCCAACGCGTATTTTGGGTCAATGAGACTGAAGTTTGTGAGCACCTGGGAGCGTTGGAAGAGAGCGGCTTGGCCTAGCGCCTGGAGAAACGCCAAAGGTACAGTAATAAAACGTGTGATCTGGCTAAAGCGTAGTCGGCCTGCCTCTCCCTGCGTTGCCAAGTTCTGCAACGCAGGAATGATAGGCTGCAAAAGCTGCATCACAATGGTGGCAGTGATGTAGGGATAGACTCCCAGTGCAGCGATAGAAAAATGCTGCAAGGACCCACCAGAAAAGACATCAAGCAACCCAAGCAACTGACCTATGTTTTGACCTTTGTTCTGAGCAAACAAAGTAGCGAGCTGCTGCTGTTCAGCAGAACTCAAAGGAACAGTAATGTTAGCAAGGATGCGATAGAGCAGTAGCATTCCCAACGTAAAAAGAATTTTGTTGCGTAGATCAGGAACGGTCCAGATGCTGCGCAGGCGTTCCCACATGGGAGTCTCCTTTATGTGTCTTGTCTTCCTTACGGCGCTTGGTCTTTTCGTACACTTTGACAGGAATGATTTCAATACTGCCGCCAGCAGCTTCTATCTTTGCCCGTGCGCTTTCAGAGAATTTGTGAGCACGCACCGTCAGGGCGCGTCCGATTTCCCCGTCGCCGAGCACCTTGATCAGGCCGCGGCTTTGGGCACGAGTCATCAAGTCCTGCGCGACCAGGTCTTCTGGCTGTACATGCGTCCCTGGCTCGAAAAGTTCAAGATCGGAAACGTTGATAATAGTATACACTTTTCTAAAGGGAGCATTACTATTACCGACGCCGCGCAGGAATGGTAAACGCTTCGACAGACGCGTCTGACCACCACTAAAGGCGCGGTGAATTGCGCCTCCTGAGCGTGCCTTCTGCCCTTTGCTGCCACGACCTGCTGTTTTGCCACGCCCCGAGCCATGTCCACGTCCAACGCGCCTCTCGCGCTTATGCGAACCAGGAGCTGGCCGCAAATCAGAGAGTTTCATTGATGACCTCCTCTACCTGCACTAGATGCACGACCTTGCGTATCATGCCACGGATCGCGGGATGATCCTCGTGCTCAACAGTATGCTGAAGCTTGCGCAATCCCAGAGATGCAATCGTTGCCTTCTGGTCTTTAGGGTAGCCAATAGCGCTCTTCACCCACTTAATACGCAGTTTTGCCATTGTTTACTCCTATCGGCGGCGTTCACTGCCGCCACGACGATCACCACCACCGCCACGCTCACCTCGTTCGCCACCGCGACGGTCGGCGCGCTCGGAACGCCGTGATGAGCTTCTTCCTTCGCGAGCTTGAGCCTCTTCACGGGTTGCCCGTAGAGCGGCGGCCTGTTCGGCAGCGCTGGCAGAGGCAGCAGCAATTCTTGCGGCCTGCTTCTTGCCGACAATTTCAACGACAGTCTTGCCACGTAGTGCAGCCTCTTCTTCAGGTGAACGCAGTTCACGTAAAGCTGCTAGGCATGCCTGCACAGTATTGGCTTTGTTGGTGCTACCAAGCGTCTTTGTGAGAATATCGCGTACGCCCACTGACTCAACTACCGCACGAACGGCCCCACCAGCAATGACGCCCGTGCCAGGAGCAGCAGGTTTAAGCAGCACTTCAGAGGCCCCGAAGGTTGTCTTGACTGCGAAGGGAATAGTCGTCCCTGCCAATGGTACCTGGATCAGGTGCTTCTTGGCATCTTCTACTCCCTTGCGAATGGCCTCGGTGTACTCACTCGCTTTGCCAAAGCCGAAGCCGACATGGCCGTTGCGATCACCAACTACCACCAGGGCACGGATGCTGAAACGTCGCCCGCCTTTGACTACCTTGGAGACACGGCTGATATCAACCAGTGTCTCTTCTAGATTTAGCTTTGAAGCGTCTATTCTTGCCATCTTTCTCTTCGTCCTATTCCTCCGAGAGACCTTCTCTATAAGAGCGGTCCTAGAAATCCAAGCCTACTTCGCGAGCGCCTTCGGCAAGTGCAGCGATACGCCCATGATAGGCATAGCCGCCTCGGTCAAAGACAACGCGACCGACGCCCTTCTCCTTTGCGCGCTGAGCAACCAACTTACCAACTTCGCGTGCTACTGCCACTTTCCTATTGTGTGCAATTGCCGCGAGTGCCTCTACAGGGGTTTTGGCCTGACTCTTCTGCGCGCCAGGTAGTACCGTCTTGGTCTGCCCAGGTTTACCGCCTTTACCCGCAGGGGCACCCTTTTGTGGCTGTCCACCCTTAGAGGCGGCCTTAGCTCCTTTCTCTTTGCTGGCGGGAGCCCCGGTTGCCTGCTCTGCCACGGCTTGAGCAGCTTCGCCTACTTTCTCTTCTGCGATTGACTTTTTCTCTACTTGCGGCGGTGTAAAGTCACGTAGATGCTCATCAAGTGATGACGCGGAGACAAGTGTCTGGCTCGTCGTATCATCTATGATCTGAGCATAGATATGGTTGCCACTGCGGAATACACTTAAGCGTGGGCGAAGTTGTGTGCCCACTACACGGTTCCGTATGCGCCGGTGCCGCCGCAGCCGTGCTTTATTTGCATGAAATTGCTTAATCATAATAAATTGTGCCCCTACTTCTTTTTACCGCCGACTTTACCAGCCTTGCCAGCTTTACGCCGTACAGCCTCACCGGCGTAGCGAATGCCCTTGCCCTTGTATGGCTCCGGCTTGCGAATCTGACGAATTGTCGCCGCAACCTCACCGACAAGTTGTTTATCAATGCCGTTCACACTCAGCTTCGTCGCTTTGGTAGAGGGGTCCACACCATCAACGTTGAGGACGATACCTTTGGGTGACTGCACTTCAACAGGATGAGAGTAACCTACTTGAATGACTAGGTTCTCGCCTACTTTCACGGCACGATAGCCTACTCCGTGAATTTCTAACTGCTTGGTGTACCCTTTGGTTACACCCACGATCATATTGTTGATGAGGGTGCGATACAAGCCGTGTTTTGCTTTATGCTCCTTGCTATCTGAAGGTCGAGCGACGGAGAGTATACCATTTTCAAGCTTCAACTGCAGAGTGGGATCGACCTGATACGAAAGCTCACCCCTGGGGCCTTTGACCGTCACCAGATTACCCTCGGTCCAGTTCACCTGCACATTTGCTGGCACTGGAATCGGAGCACGCCCAATACGAGACATTTCCTACCTCCTGGCTACCAGACATAGCAGATGACTTCACCGCCCAGCCCCTTTTGATAGGCATGAGTACCGGTCATAAGTCCCTGCGGCGTCGATAGAATAGCTATGCCAAGTCCACCACGAACCCTGGGGATGTTAGCTCGCTTCGTGTAGACGCGCAACCCAGGTTTGCTCACACGCTTGAGCTGCGTGAACACCGGCTTTTTGTCCACATAGCGCAGCGTGAGGCGAAGCGTTCCCTGTGGGTTATCCTTCAAAATTTCGATATCTTTAATATATCCCTCTTCTTTCAGCACACGCGCTATCGCCAGCTTCATCTTCGATGCCGGAATGAGCACGCGAATATGGCGTGCTGTAACCGCATTACGAATGCGCGTGAGCATATCGGCAATGGGATCAGTCATATTCATGGATGTTCCTCCATTAGCCCTTTCTCTTCGCGACTACCAGCTCGACTTTGTCACACCGGGCAACTCACCGCGTAGTGCGCGTTCGCGGAAACAGATACGGCACAGACCAAACTTGCGCATGTATGCACGAGGTCGCCCACACACCTTGCAGCGGTTGTGCTGCTGTACCTTGAAGCGGGGCTTGCGTTGTGATTTTACAATCATCGAGACTTTTGCCATTTCACCCTCCAGCGCTACTTCTTAAAGGGCATGCCCATTAATCTGAGCAGCCTTTGTCCCTCTTGGTCAGTGCGAGCGGTGGTGACAATACACACTTCCATACCACGCACCTTATCGACCTTATCATAGTCGATTTCGGGGAATACTAACTGTTCACGCAAGCCTAGTGTGTAATTGCCACGGCCATCGAAAGCTTCGGCGGAAACGCCCTGAAAGTCGCGTAAGCGAGGCAAGGCAATGTTCATTAGCTTATCGAGAAACTGATACATGCGCTCACTGCGCAGCGTTACCATACAGCCAATCTGCATGCCTTCGCGCAGTTTAAAAGCTGCGACCGAGCGCTTAGCACGAGTAATCACGGGGCGCTGCCCCGTGATGGCGGTAAGATCAGCAACGGCGCTATCCATTGCCTTGCTATTCTGGATGGCCTCACCCATACCGATATTGACAACTACTTTGTGAATACTAGGCACCTGCATCGGATTTTTGTAGTTAAATTCCTGCTGCAGGGCTGGCACAACTTCCTGACGATACTTCTCTTTCAATCGTGATGCCATATCTTAACTGCTCCTCGTCCGATCCTGAATCACCTTTTGACACTTCTTACAGATACGTACAGAGCGTAGCTTGCCGTCAGTACCAAGAGGCCGACGATCATGGGCAACACGAGTAGGTTGGCCACATTCAGTGCATTTGAGCATGACATTCGAGACGTGAATAGGCATTGCCTTCTCTATTATGCCACCCTGTCGTGTCTGACCCTGCGGGCGAATGTGCTTCTTTGCTATATTCCGGCCTTCAACAATGACTTTGCTGACCTGTGGCATCGCCCGCGAAATCAGTCCTTCCTTCCCCCTATCCTTGCCGGTAATAATCAGGACGGTGTCGCCCTTCTTGATATTCATTTTGGCGAGGTGGAGAGGTTTTTTCTGTTTCTGTTTTGTTGCCATTTTCTTCCTCCCGAAAGCGGGGCATAATGAATTAGGCCCCTACAGCACCTCGGGCGCAAGCGAAATGATCTTCATGAAGTTTCGTTCGCGCAACTCGCGGGCTACTGGACCAAAGATACGCGTGCCTCGTGGGTTGTTCCCTGCTGCGATGATGACGGCTGCATTCTCGTCGAAGCGAATATGTGAACCATCAGCACGTGCGTATTCCTTTGCAACACGCACTACTACAGCGTTGACAACTTCACCTTTTTTCACCTGACTATTGGGTGCAGCTTGCTTCACAGAAGCCTTAATTATATCTCCGACTTCTGCATAACGCTTAGCGGAACCACTCATGACACGAATGCACATAATTTCTTTAGCGCCAGTATTGTCGGCGACCTTTAGACGTGTTTGTGGCTGAATCATCTTATCGCCTCCTTATTCGAGCGATTCTCTTGCTTCTGTCGATTGTGCTGGTTCCTCTAGCTGCTCCCGGTCGGGGTCAACTCTGACCAATACCTCTTCGACAGGGACGATCCCACTCCCACGCTTCACGATTTCGATCATGCGCCAACGCTTCAGCTTGCTTAATGGGCGGCTCTCCTCAATACGTACCAAGTCACCGATCTGACAAGTATTCTCTTCATCATGTGCATAGAAGCGCTTCGTCTGCTTAAACGTGCGTTTATAAATGCGATGCTTCTTTAAGGTCTCAACGACAACGACAATCGTTTTGTCCATTTTATTGCTTACCACGCGCCCAACTTTCTGCTGGCGACGACTTTTCTTCTCAGCTATCTGTCCTGTTGGAGCGTGGTTGCTGCTTTGTTGCGTCATTGCTCATTCTCCAACTGTTTTAAGCGGTACAGCAGGCGTCCTATGTCTTTACGCGTCTGGGCGAAGACACGATTGTTTTTCACCTCACCGCGCTGCTTCTGTAAACGGAGATTGAACAGCTTCAAGCGTAATTCTTTAAGTTCTCTCTGAGCTTCGGCGGCGGTATACTCGCTCACCTGCTTACGGCGTTCACTAAGCTTCGACACTTTCCGCCTCCCCTCGTACGATAAAACGTGTTTTCACTGGCAGCTTATGACTTGCCAGACGAACTGCCTCCTTGGCCACTTCTTCACTGACGCCCCCAATCTCGAAAATGATGCGCCCTGGCTTGACGACAGCAACCCAATGATCAGGAGCGCCCTTACCGCTACCCATGCGCGTCTCTGCAGGCTTGGCGGTAACTGGCTTATCGGGGAAGACGCGTATCCATACTTTGCCACCGCGCTTCATAAAGCGGGTGAGCGCAATACGGGCAGCTTCAATCTGACGCGCTTCCATCCAACAAGGTTCAAGCGCTTGCAGGCCATACTGACCAAAGGCCAATGTGCTGCCGCGATGGGCCTCGCCTTTCATGCGTCCGCGATGTTGCCGACGATACTTTGTACGTGACGGTGCCAATAACATGGCTTCTCTCCTCTGATGGTTGCTCTACTCGCTCTCAGTTTCTGCCTGTGTCGGCTCGATAGGTACTGGCCGAGTCGACGGAGTCGGTGCAGTTGTTTCTACTTGACTCTCGGGTGCTGGCGTAGCAGTTCGTGGGGGGCGTTCTCCCTGGGCACGGGGCGGACGCTCTCCCTGTGGCCGTGCTGGGCGCTCTCCACCTTGACCGCGTGAAGGACGTTCTCCCTGGGCGCGGGGCGGACGCTCTCCACCTTGCCCGCGTGGCCGGTCTCCTTGCGGACGCGCACCACGCTCAGGGCGGTGCCCACCTTCGCTCTGGCGACGGCGTTCACCCGTGCGACGCTCAGTACCCTCGCGAGTTGCCACAAGAGCCGATGGAGCACTCGCCTCTTGCACTGCCTCAGTTGCCTCGCGCCGCTTGCTAGGCAAAATATCGCCTCTATAAATCCATACTTTGATACCGATAATACCAAAGGTCGTATGTGCCTCGGCTAAACCGTAGTCAATGTCGGCACGCAGGGTATGCAGGGGAACTTTGCCCTCTACCTCTTTCTCAGAGCGAGCGATCTCAGCTCCCCCAAGCCGACCACCGCAGATAACTTTGATGCCCTTCGCGTTGGCACGCATCGACTTCTGCACTGCCTGCTTCATAGCGCGGCGGAACGAGACACGCTTCTCAAGTTGCTCCGCAATGCTGCGTGCAACTAGGTATGCGTCTAACTCAGGCTGGCGGATCTCCATAACCTCCAAGCGAACGCGTTTCTTGGTCTTTGACTCCAGCGTAGCCTTAAGCTTCTCGACTTTTTCACCGCTCTTGCCTATGACAATACCAGGTCTAGCAGTGTGAATTTTGATGAGTATCTGATTGGCAGCCGCTCGTTCAATTTCGATCTTTGAAACTGTAGCATTAGCAAGTTCTAAGTTGATAATCCTGCGAACCAGAAAATCTTCAGCAAGTACGTCTTTGTAGTCACGCTCGGCATACCAGCGAGACTGCCAACCTTTGACGACGCCAAGCCTGAACCCTATCGGATGCACTTTATGTCCCAAAAGTGTCCTCCTTTCTTAGTCTAGCCGTTCTTGTCAGCCGGATCGTCTGATACAATTACTGTGACATGGCAGAAACGACGCAGGATGCGAGTCGTACGACCATGAGATCGTGGTTTCACACGCTTAATGCGAAATGAGTCATTCGTCACAATATTAAGAATATACAGATCATCTGGATCAAGATTGTAGTTATTCTCTGCATTTGCCGCTGCTGACGCTACTACTCTGCTGACTGGAGTCGCGCCTGCATTAGGCAGAAACTGAAGAATAGCCAGAGCCTCATTCACTCGAAGCCCTTTCACCGCATTGGTAACCAGACGCATTTTGCGCGGCGGAATGCCAATATTCTTTGCAATAGCCCTGACTTGCATCTTATACCTCTGGGCACGATAAATCGGACCCCCACATCGGGCGTGATCAATCGGACCCCTACCGGACCGAAGTGGTCCTCTCACTCTTGCCCCCTGCATGACCACGGAAGTGGCGAGTGGGAGCGAATTCACCTAACTTATGGCCTACCATGTTCTCAGTGATATAGATAGGCACATGTGTCTTTCCATTGTGAACGCCGATGGTCATACCTACCATCTCGGGGAAGATCATTGAGGCTCGCGACCAAGTCTTAATCAAGCGACGCTCACCGCTACGCCTCATACCCAACACTTTCTTCCTGAGTGATTCGTGAATGTATGGCCCTTTCTTTTTCGAACGCGACATTAGCTCCTCCTGCCAGCATTGCGACGTCGGACAATGAAGCGATCCGTTCGCTTGTTGTTACGCGTCTTATAACCCATAGCAGGCTTACCCCACGGTGTCTGTGGTTGGCCACCGATAGGCGCACGCCCCTCACCACCACCATGAGGATGGTCGCGTGGGTTCATAACAGAGCCTCTGACGGTGGGACGCCGACCCATGCGTCGGGCACGTCCAGCTTTGCCGATGACCACGTTTTCGTGATCCGCATTGCCTACTTGTCCGATAGTTGCCATACACAGAATGTGGACGTAGCGCTGCTCTCCCGAAGGCAAGCGAATCAGCGCCCTATCGCCCTCTTTTGCCATCAATTGTGCGCCTACACCCGCTCCACGCACCATTTGGCCGCCACGGCCTCTCTCCAGCTCGATATTGTGAATAGTAGTACCGGTTGGAATGTTTTTTAAAGGTAGTGCATTTCCCGGTTTGATATCGGCATCCGGGCCAGCTACCACTCGATCACCTACCTTTAGGCCAACAGGAGCGATGATATAGCGCTTTTCACCGTCAAGATAATGCAACAATGCTATACGAGACGTGCGGTTGGGGTCGTACTCAATAGCAGCTACCTTAGCCGGTACATTCAGTTTGTTGCGCTTGAAGTCGATCAGACGGTAAGCACGCTTGGCACCGCCACCCTGATGGCGCGTAGTTATCCTGCCCTGGTTGTTACGTCCAGCATGCTTCTTTAACTTAACAGTCAGAGATTTCTCTGGCTTTGTTTTCGTGATCTCCTCAAATGTCGAAACAGACATGCCACGACGCCCAGGAGACGTTGGTCGATACTGTCTAATTGGCATCTTTCTACCTCTATGCCTTCAAGGCGTCGATTGACTGCCCCTCACGTAGAGTGACAATTGCCTTTTTCCACTCGCGAGCTGGCACTGGCCGAGGAGCCTTACCCCTTCTGCGCATCATTTTAGCCTTACCAGGCATACGCATGGTGTTGACTGAGACGACTTTCACATGGAAGAGGGTCTCAACCGCACGACGCACATCAATTTTGTTGGCTTCTAACGCCACTTTGAATGTGTATTTGTTCTGCTGCTGTAGGGCTGTCGTCTTTTCTGTTACGATACCCTGGCGCAGTACTTCGGTGATCTCCACAGCGTTTCCTCCTCGTCTATGCTTCGCTTTCGCCAGCAGTCGTCGTTGATGCATCCTCGAAGATCTTCTGGCTTGCCTCTACGGCGCTCAGACCTGCACCGAACACCATCTCAATCCAACGTACTGTCTTGACAGGCATAACCACATAGTCATGCTTCAGTAGCTCTACGAGGTTAATTGAGCAAACGTGCTGGACTTTAGCGGTTGGGATGTTGCGAGCTGACAACACAACGTTCTCATCTCTTTTTGGCAACATCATCAGAACACGCTTGCCTTCACTCGCAGGTAGCTTGCTCAACAGGGCTAGCATATCCTTCGTACGCGGATTCGCTAGTGACAGCTCGTTTAACACGATCAGACTATCATGAGCAACCTTATCAGATAATGCCGAACGGATCGCCAGCCGACGCATTTTCTTCGGTACATCATGATGATAGCGGCGTGGCTTTGGACCCCACACGACTCCACCATGACGAAATTGAGGGGCACGGATACTACCCTGACGAGCACGCCCAGTACCCTTCTGCTTATATGGTTTCCTGGTGCTACCCGATACTTCACCACGAGTTTTGGTTGAAGCGTTGCCTTGACGACGATTCACCAGCTGTGCAGTGACAACCTGATGGAGAACCGCCATGTTGGGGGTGACTCCAAACACGTACTCACTCAGTTCTAGCTCATCCACGGCCTCGCCAACCATGTTATATACTGTAGTCGAGGGCATTTCGGTTACCTCATCACATGCTTCTTAATCATGAGCAAGCCGCCATTGGCACCAGGCACCGAACCCTTTACCACTAACAGATTGTGCTCAGGATCAGCTTGAATTACCTGTAGTTTCTTCGCCGTCACGCGTGCGTTACCCATGTGACCGGCCATGCGTGTTCCCTTGAGTACACGCCCAGGCGTTGTACCAGAACCAATCGAACCGGGAGCGCGTGTGCGGTCTGATTGGCCGTGCGTTTTGGGTCCGCCGCTGAAGCCATGACGTTTGACGCCACCTTGGAAGCCTTTACCCTTAGAAGTACCAACGATATCAACCGATTCGCCGATTCTAAAGAGGCTTACATCAACCTGCACTCCCAATTGCAGTTCCTCGCTGGCAACACCTGCTTGCAGGTCTACCTCACGTACTGCTCTGAATGGCCCAAGCTCCGGTCCTGGACGACGCTGACGATTCGCCTGTACCTTGAGCAGCTTTTGAATCTGTTTATCGGGCTTCTCAGTTTTTGCAACTTGAGCTTCAGCAGAGGATGCCTCTGCATTCTCTGCATTCTCTGTCTTGGACTTGGCACGCTGCTCCTGCTGATATGCCTGTAAACGCTTGCGCTGCGCTTTCAATAAAGGGAGACTGTGTCCTAGGTGACCTAATTCTGCACGCGACACATTCTTCGTCTTTATTTGCTCAAAACCAATCTGAATCGCTTCGTATCCATCATTGGTAACAGTTTTAATTTGTGTAACAAAGCAGGGACCGGCCTCTATTACGGTTACAGGAATGGCCGTCCCGTCTGACCCAAATACCTGGGTCATGCCGATCTTCCTACCCAACAATGCACTGAGCATATCTACTTCCTCTTCTCATACCTACAGTTTGATCTCGATATCCACGCCGGCGGGCAGATTCAAACGTGTTAAGGCTTCGACTGTCTTGTTTGTCGGGTCAATAATATCAATCAGGCGTTTGTGTGTGCGCATCTCAAATTGCTCACGAGCATCCTTGTCGATGAACGGTGAGCGCATGACTGTATACTTGTCAATCTCTGTAGGCAGAGGTATCGGCCCTGAGACACGTGCCCCCGTTTGCTGAGCAGTATCTACGATCTGCATCGCCGATTGATCAAGAATGCGATGGTCATACGCCTTAAGCCGAATGCGTATGCGCTGCTTGGTTCCTGTCGCCATACATTTCTCCTATGAGCATGGCAGCCCGTGCAGCTACCATGCCCGATAGATCTACTAGTAGAGAGCTACTGCAAGATCTTGGTGCAACTGCCCGCTCCGACCGTCCGCCCCCCCTCACGGATGGCAAAGCGCACTCCCTCTTCCATTGCCACTGGCTGGATTAACTCCACCGTCATCTCCACATTGTCGCCGGGCATCACCATCTCCACCCCCTCGGGCAACTTGATCGCCCCCGTCACATCCGTCGTACGCACATAGAACTGCGGCCGATAACCGTTGAAAAACGGCGTATGCCGACCCCCCTCCTCTTTACTGAGCACATACACCTGCGCCTGGAAACTCTTGTACGGCTTGATCGAGCCCGGCTTGGCTAAGACTTGCCCCCGCTCGATCTCACTGCGCTCCACCCCTCGCAACAAACAGCCCACGTTGTCGCCGGCTTGGCCTACATCCAACATCTTCTGGAACATCTCCACCCCAGTCACCGTCACCGTGCGCGTCTCTTCCTTCATGCCCACGATGGCCACACTCTCCCCAATCTTGATCTGGCCCCGCTCGATGCGGCCGGTGGCCACCGTGCCTCGCCCCTTGATGCCAAAGACATCCTCCACTGGCATCAAGAACGGCTTGTCGATGGCCCGCGGCGGGTCGGGAATGTAGCGGTCCACCGCGTCCATCAACTGCCAGATGCAGGCGGCATCCGCGTCGCTGCGCGAGAGGTCGCCCTTGCTCTCTAAGGCTTTGAGCGCCGAGCCACGAATGACGGGGATGTCCTCGCCGGGGAACTGGTTCTTGCTGAGCAGTTCGCGCACTTCCAGTTCGACCAGTTCGAGCAGTTCTTCGTCCTGCATCATATCGACTTTGTTCAAGAAGACGACCATAGCGGGCACTTCGACTTGGCGGGCCAAGAGCACGTGCTCGCGGGTCTGGGGCATGGGGCCATCGGGAGCGCTGACCACCAAGATGGCTCCATCCATTTGGGCGGCCCCGGTGATCATGTTTTTGATGTAGTCGGCATGGCCGGGGCAATCGACATGGGCGTAGTGGCGTTTGTCGGTTTCGTACTCCAGATGAGCGATGGCGATGGTGATGCCGCGCTCGCGCTCTTCGGGGGCCTTATCGATCTGGTCGAAGGCGGTGTACTTGGCCAGTTGGGCGGCGGCGAGCACTTTGGTGATGGCAGCGGTCAGGGTGGTTTTGCCATGGTCGATGTGGCCGATGGTGCCCACGTTGACGTGCGGTTTCGTTCTCTCAAACTTCTTCTTTGCCATT
>JAFAXQ010000286.1 GCA_019240835.1 Ktedonobacteraceae bacterium | reverse complement strand
CATGCGCCAGTGCCTGATAGCGCAGTGCCTCTTGCTCTTGGCCACCGCATTCGCAGAGCGAGGCGGCATAGCCGCTATACACCCTTGCCTTGATGAGCGGAGATGCACGTTCGAGGTCGACGGTCTGGAGCGCCTCCTCATAGATTTGCATTTTCATGGACCAGCGCTTTTGGTAGTAGAGCGTATTTGCTTGCCGGATATACGCGCCTAGTTGCAGATCAGGGTCCTCGACCATCTGGCCGTAGAGCAGCGCCTGCTTGCCGTGACGCATGGACGCCCCATAATCCTCGTGCTCCAGCACCACTAGCGAATGGAGGGCATGCGCCTGTGATAACAGGCCCCTGGCTGTGCGCTGATAGCGGGATGGGTGCTGGGCCAGCGTGCTCAGTTGCCCCATATAGGCTGGCACCAGCGCTTCCAACTCTGCAATCTGCCCGTCATAGTACAGTCGCCACGCCGCTGGCAGCGCACTCACGTAGAGTGGTAACGTCTCCTCTGGCGAGAGGGACAGGACGCTGCCAGCCAACCCGAACACAGCAATAGGCAGACTTGCTACAAAGCTCAGTGCTTGTGTGAGCATCTCTCGACGCGATGATGGTGTCATTGCAGTTACTCTCCTGACTTCTAGCTGCACCTGTGCCAGCAATTCATCTAGGGTCCAGCCGTGTTGCTGCGAGGCAAGCACGAGGCTGCTCACCCCAACACGCAACAGCGTGACAGCTTGAGGAGCCTCTTGTGCATGAGGCAGCAGTGGTGGCATGGGTGCCTGCTGGAGGAGGCCCGTGGCTAGGTTGGGGCTGCTAGATTTCCTCAGCCCCAGCGCTTCGGCTGACAGATGAAAAGCTTTGCAGATCAGCCCGATCGTCGAGCCATGCGGTCTACACCTTCCCAGTTCCAGCCGGGCATAATGAGATCGGCTCAGACCAATGACATCTGCTGCTTCTGTTTGCGTCCAGCCCCGTGTCTCTCGTGCAGCGATTAGTTGCTCGTTCTTGGACATAGTGAACTCCCTTTCTTACCAGGTAAGTATACGAACCTTCTTGCCGCTAGGTCAAGCAGAAACAGGGGTTCAGTAGCCTCCAAAGCCCCAAATGATACAAAAAGGATACAAACCACATGGCACAGCATGTCCCATCACCTGCTACGGAATGTGACTGTAATGTACACCTTCAAACGGTATACTCGAAAGAGAAGAAGGAGAAGAGAAGATGAATACCAACAACAGTGAAGTCGCACGCACCATGCAACAAATCGACGCTGAGCGAGAAGCGGCAGAACGCGCTCTCTTCGGGTTGGCCTACGGCGTCTCGCGCCACGATTTCATTACGCGTCGTATGGTAGCAGTAGCTGATGAGGTGTTTCGGCGACGGGAGCAGGACGGAGAGCAGGAGGCGTGTACTTACATGATCACGGCGATGGATGCTCTCTGCGCCGATGTCGCCTCTACGATACAGGAGTCGCAGACCCCAGCGCCGAGTTCATTGCAGGCAGACCAACAGGTGTACTTCGATTGCGCTTCTAGGCAGTGATGCACGAAAAGGGGATGACTGATGCTTCATCCTGAAGCAAACGTGCCGCCTCTCCGCCTCAACGAGGTGCTCGGTGGCCTCGTCCATCCTGCCATCGACCTTGCTGCGGGAGCTTGCGTGCTGGATGTAGGACGGGAAGTCGGCAACTGGACACAGGAACTGGCTGCGTCCTATCCACAGCAGCACCTTGTGCGGGTTGAGATGGGTACCCCTGCTGTGAGTGCTGGTAGGCAGCGCAAAGAGTGGGCTGAGGTGACCTCTACCTGGGTGCCAGATGTGCTGCAGCTTGAAGACAGGTTCGCCCCCGCATCATTCGACGTGATCTCTGTCCACTTCTGTGCCGCTGAGGTGCTGTTGCAACACTTTCCTGTGCTGATGCACGCTCTGCTGCACCTGTGCAAGGAGCAAGGACACCTGGTCTGGCTGGAGACCGATCTGCCCATCACCTGCGATGATGCCTACGAGAGGCTGGCCTGGCTCCTCATCGGTGCGATGCGGGCACGAGGAGACAGGGTAGCTTGCCTGTGTGTACCACAAGTGGGCATAGGTGCGTGGATGGAGTGCTGGCTGCACGATGCGGGCTGGAAGATCATAGACACCATCTGCTCTCGTGCCACTATCTCAGCAGGAGTGCCATTACACGACCTGTTCGTGCAGCAGGTGCAACACTTCGCGCCGCACCTGTACTCCTTCCTGCTGGGTATGCAAGTGGCGACACCACAAGTATTGGATGACCTGTTCGCCCAAGTGCAGCAGGAGATGCGACACAAGGACTTCTTCGGGTTCTGTCCCCTGTCCAGGTTCGTCTGTATGAAACCGCCCCTCTGGCAGAGCAGACGATGGTGGGGCAAGGGGTAGTATGGCCGGACGTGTCGCGGCCCCAGCTTTGTCGCTCTCTGGCGTGCTCCTGTTTAGGGCTGCCAACGGTGTGCATCGCGTTGCCGATATTTTGCCATGACTTGCTCGAAGGCATCATCCAGGTCAATGCCGATAGCATTGGCGAGCGAAGCTAGAACGAAGAGGATATCTCCCATTTCGTGAGCAATACTGCCCTGATCTTCACTTGCTTTCTTGGGCTTCTCGCCAAAACTGTGGTTTAGTTCGCGTGCCAGCTCGCCCACCTCTTCTGTGAGGCGGGCGAGGTTAGAAAGTGGTGTCCAGTAGTGGCTGTGCCACTCTTCTTTTATCAAATGATCTATTTCTCGCTGTATGTCTTGTAGTGTTCTCATAAAGATTCTATAGTCCTGTGATTGGCTCTTGCATGTCTTGTGTCATATAAGCGTATGGCATATGTGCCGTGTTCCAGGTGAAACCAACGTTGCCCAGGCGGTCCACGATAATCAGTCCACCTTCACCGCTTGTCCTGGTGCTGAGCATAGCAATGCTGGATTCGGCAGCAGCATGTGCAGTAGCGCCGTAAGCGACAAAATCAGCAGCACGCTTAGCGAGAAGGAGACGTACAAAGTCTTCACCGTGTCCTGTACAAGAGATGGCTGCATTCTCGTCGGCGTAGAAACCGCAGCCCACGAGTGGTGAGTCGCCCACGCGCCCTGGATGTTTATCGACAATGCCCCCTGTCGAGGTGGCAGCGGCCAGGGTGCCCAAAGTATCAACGGCCACGGCTCCCACTGTGCCGTGTTTCTCTCCCTGGACTTCTTGTGCTGGATAGATCGCCAGTAATTGCTCCTGCACTACCTCTGCTATCCCATACTGCTTGTCAGCGCGCTTAGGACAAGTTGCCAACTCACACAGTGAATAACGCAACTCATTCACGAGGTGAGCGTTCTGAGTGGCGCACCAGTTTTTATATTGCCGCTCCGTCAGTAGATCCTCGTACCTGCACAGTGACATGCCTCGCTCCAGTGCGAATTGCAGTGCTCCTTTAGCAACGAGCAGGACGTGAGGGCTTTCTAAGACCAGGCGTGCTAGACTAATTGGATTCTTAATAAGCTCTACTGCTGCCACCGCACCTACACGCAGTGTATGGCCTTCCATCAAGCCTGCGTCCATTTGTATACTGCCATCGGTGGCAAGGCCAGAGCCTGTACCTGCATTGTAGTTGGGATTATCTTCTAGTACCTGTGCCGCCGCCTCAACTGCATCAAGTGCAGACCCGCCATCTTTGAGTATGCGCCACCCGATCGCCGCCGCCTCTTTACAACCTGCCTGCACAATCTCTTCACGCTCCGCAGGGATTGTACCCGCCCCCCCGTGTACAACAATAGCCATTGTCATGTATAAGCTCCCCCTCTAACATAGTTCAAGTAAACATGCCAATATAAAGAACATGGCGACCGCAAGGGATCGCCACTACTATACGCGCATGAGCAGCAAAACGTGTATAGCACAACATGCGCCGTATACGCCAACATGGCAACCACAACGCACAAACTGTTCCAGATATAGAAACATAGCGACATATGGAAACATGGCGACATATAGAAACATGGCGACCGCGAGGGATCGCCACTACTATACACGTATGAATGGCAAAACGTGGATAGCCCAACATGCACCGTATACGCCAACATGGCGACCGCAAGACCAGAAGTGTTCCATATATAGAAACATGGTGACCGCGAGAGATCGCCACTACTATACGCGCATGGGCAGCAAAACGTGTATAGTAGTGGTGACCCTTGCGGTCACCATGCTCAGGATATGCACCACTTCATGCTATTCCTGATCTTGCAACAGTCCTCTTGACTGAACAATTTGTGACAATTGTACCATGAGTGTGAACCACTTCATCGTACATTTTTTTGTAGCAGAGCATACTTGTTTTTACTAACGATAGCAAGTCTGCTTCTATTAATATGAGTAATTGAACGTTGTTTGCAGGAAAAAGTAACAGCATGAGAACGCAATGCCTACAACCATTTCTTTTCCTCACTTTGCTGGGTGGTCTTCTTGCATTGCTGAGTACTTGCTCTTCGCCAAGTTGGCTCTTGGCGAATAACATTGCTAGTTCCACATCTAAAGCGCTATGACGTGGTTACTGATCAAAAGTAGCACTGTTCTAGAAGGATTAGCCGTGATGCGTTGCAAAAGCATCTGCATGCTTAAGACGCCTACCAATTGACGGGTGGTCGTGGAAGAGAAACTCTATGAGCGGCGATGGCTCGATATCCGCGAGGTTCTGATTAGCGAGTCGCGTCATCGCACTTTTAAATGCATCCACCTTCTTTGTCGCTTGTAGCGCGTACTCGTCGGCCTGGTATTCTATGGCGCGACTGATGGCATTGCCGATGGGCATGACAACTAGGCCGAAAACACCCATGAGTACGAAGAGCAGGGGCAGGAGCGCCACATCGGTGAGTGACTGATAGGTGTGCGCCTCTACCACTTGGTGTAGCACAACATTCGCCAGGTAGAGTCCGCCCAGCGTCAACACCGATTGAGTCACGATCAACTTCCAGATATCGGCATGTACATGATGTCCTAGTTCATGTGCCAGCACCACTTCAATTTCATCAGGCGTATAGCGATCTAGCATCGTGTCGCCTAGTACGATGCGGCGCGTATTGCCTAGGCCCATCAAGGCAGCATTGGCCACAGTCGTTTTGCTACTCAGTTCCATCGAGAACACACCGCGTACTCTCGTGTTGGCGCGTTGTGCTAAAGTCAGCAGACGCTGTGTCAGCTCACCTTCCGGTAGCGGCTTGAACTTGTAGAAGAGCGGCAGGATCAGCACTGGTGCTAGGTTTGCCATCACCACTGAGAAGAGCAGTAGCAGCAATCCCACCGACAGCCACCACGTTTGCGGCTGTAGCGCCAACAGCAGATAGACGAGTTCAACGAGACAAACCTCCAGCACAAGACCGAGTGCCAGTCCCTTCAGCCGATCAAGAATCCAAGCACGTAACGTCATTGTCGAGAGACCATAGCGGTGGGACAACACGAAGCCATAGTAGGTCAGCGGTGTAGTGAGCACCTGGTAGGCAAGCACAAGTATCAGGAAGTAGATCAGTATTTGCAGAGGAAACCAGCCAGGTATTGGATGCCACACGAGGGGCTGCAGCAGATTGCGCAGCCCCTTATCCAGGCCGCTCGCCAACAAAAAGAGTACGCCCAACGCGCCTATAGCGAGGTCGATATAGAAAATTTGACGGCGCTTGCGGGCATATTCACGCGCTTGTTGTTGACGCTCAAGATTAAGCTCCATGACTTGTGCTCTCTTTGCTAGAATCGCCTCTGAACTGTGAGATATACCGTGTACTATAACTTCTTAAACGTACATGTTACCTTACCGAAGGTAAGTGTATCGCCATCACTAATAGGTATGGCTCTATCTGGCTCAATGCGCTTGCCATTGACACGTGTAGCGTTGGTGCTATTGAGGTCAGTGAGCGTGTAGGTGCTACCGACGTGCTCGAAGGCGGCATGGATGCGTGAGACGGTGTCGGAACCTGGCATGCCGCTCAGGTCCACTTCGGGATCAATGCCGCCGATATCATGGTCGGAGCGGCCAACAGCAGCGCGCTCCCCTTGCAGTTGCACCTGCTTACCGTCGCTGAAGATCAGGCTTCCCCAAGGCGTATTGGGATCAAAGGCAGGCTGAGAGGTCGGCCTTGCAACAATCGGTTTTGCTGGAACAGATGGATGGGCCACTGTCTGAGCTTGAGCCGCCGCTTGCTGTGCCTGTGGCGACGGTACATAGTAAGGCGTCTGTGGCCGCTGTGGCTGAGGCGGCGCTATGAGTGTCTCTTCTTGCTTAGCGTCACTTGGCGGCACAAGCCTTACCTTTGGCTGCGGCACTATCGGCGGCTCTTGTGTGACAGGAGGTACATAGTAGGGCTGTTGCGACTGCGCTGCAACGGTGGGGCTATAGGGATCAACTCTGCTAGCTGTAGGAGGCGTATAGGTTGGCATCTGTGGTGCAGGTGGCGGTGTATAAACGGGAGTCTGTGGCACAGGTGGCTGCGCAGTTGGCCTAGGTGTCTGTGATGGCGAGCTCGACTGGAATGTCGAGGTTCCACAATTTGGACAGAACGATGTCCCAGGTTTCAGTTCAGCATGGCAGTTTGCACAATATGTCTTTTGTGGAATCAGTGAACGGCCGCAGCCCGAGCAGAAGGTATCTCCCTGGCCGTAGAGCGTATTACAACTGGGGCAGCGCAGTGTCGCTGGCGCAGGCGGCGTGTAGACAGGAGTTTGAGTGGGTGGTGCCCATTGCCGTTGAACCTGCGGCAAGAGGTGGGCTGGAATGGGACCAACCTGTACGTTGGGTCGCTGCTGGCGTACTAGGCCATCCACTATGTTGAGCACCTGATTAGCCAGGCTTGCTTGACGCAACGCACCCACCCCGGCGGTCACTGCCAAGGGCCACAGCACGGGCAACGCCACAATACCAACAGCCCCAACTGCCGCTTTATCTAACCACTTCTGCTGACCAATCATCGCTAATACGCCGCCAGAAGTGCGCTGAATGGTGAGCGAAAGGGCGGCCTGCATACCCAGAATGGCCTCGAAATCGCCACCCTTCTTTAACTGCACCAGCATGTTATCCTTATTGCCTATCTGCTGTGCCTGATACCCTTGCGCCATGTATGCATTTACAAGATCGGTCGCAAGTCGTTCAATGTCTATCTCTTCGGTGTTATAAAAGCGGGCATCCATCCAGTACTCCTCCAGCAGGGCTATACTCTGAGGTTATATAGTATATTTACGTTCAGAAAAAGGCAAAGTTGGATATATGTTGTCTTTTTGCTCTGTTCCAGTATATCATACGCCAGCGCGTTATGGCGATAAACCAACCGGCGCAATACTTATGAACAATAAGATGAATAGGCAATAGTGCAAGGTAATCAGAAACAACTCGCCTCTTGATACGTTTTACTCTTAAGGGGGTAAATTCACATGTCTGATAAAGCAAAGCGCCTTTTCAAATCTCCACTTCCTAGGGTTGATACTCCAGGAAATAGTGCAGCTCCATTGCCTACTACCGGTGTCTTGGCAGATGTCTCTAAAATAGACACGGTTAAGAGCGCTACTGTCTATGTCAGTGAGTTCTCTCCCGATATTTCCCAAGTGAACACACTTCCTCGTCAATGCATCCCCTCATCCTCCCAGCCTCTCTCTCCACTACCAGGGCAGGCCGATGGCGGCAACTGGCAAGTGCAACAGCCAGCGACAACGACACCAACGCCCTTAGCATTCCCGGCACAGGTACCACGCCAATCGGAACCACTGCCTTATTCAGCACAGCAGAATTGGCAAGGCGTTCCAGGTTCTGCAAGCAGGACAGCAAAAGACGTGCAGAAGTCAAAGTTGTTGCTGATTATCTTGCTCCTAGGGCTTACCCTGCCCGCCATCTCTACCCTCATCGGAGTCGTTAACGCTTACAGCATGTATAGCTATGCGCATGAGGGCATACAGCATCTCAATGCGGTGAAAGACATTTTCACAGCTCTCAAGGAGCACCCTAACTCTATTGGTGCCGGACAGTTACGGGGTGCCCAACAAGAGATAGTCGCGGCGCACGATGATTTTCAGTCGCTGCATGACTTGCTCAATCGAGACATGGTTATCAATAGCACGTCCATTATCTTGCCCCAGCAGGTTGTCTCTGCTCGTGCATTGAGCCAGATCGGCGTCGACGCTACCGACATTGGAGCGCAATTGATGAAGACAGTAGTTTCGCTTGCTCCTAGCCTGCAGTTCGCAAGCTCGGCCGAAGTGGACACACAACCCCCTCTGCTCACTCCGCTAGCCATGTCCCAGATACAGACAGACCTAGCGTACATGATACCTCGCTTAGATGACATCTTGGCACAGTCACACCTGGTTACGCTAGATGCGCTTCCTCTCAATGAGCAGCAAAAAAATCTGTTAGCACAGGTTTTTCAGGTACTACCAGAGGCACGCACCTATCTACAGCAAGTGCATGATTTATCCGGCCCTGTAGCATGGATGCTAGGCGTTGACCAACCGCGCACACTGCTGATTGAGACCATGGATCGTGCGGAACTGCGTCCGACAGGTGGCTTTACAGGCCAGTTTAGCGAATTGCATATCAATGGCGGTCGTATCGGTAAGTTCACGCTACAAGACATCGGCCTGTTCGAGGAGAATAACCCAAACTTTCCTTCTAGTGGGCAGTTGGCTCCTGAGAAGTATCGCTCCTGGTGGCCTATTCCTAACTGGGGGTTGCGTGACTCAAATCTCTCAGCCGATTTTCCTACATCTGCACAACTAGCCATCGGCAGGTACGAGTTTGAGTTTGGGCACAAGATCGATGGTATCATGCTCTTCTCGCCCTTCTTGGTTGCCCGTGTCCTGCAAGCAACAGGGCCAATTACTCTGCCTCAGTATCAAGAGACGATCACTGCGCTGAATCTCGAAGCACGTCTGCACTACTATCAGTTGGATAATGCAGGTATTCGCAAAGAAGAGCTTGTTGAGCATGTTACTGATACACCCGATGCCCCTACAAAAGCGCGCAAACTCTTTGCAGCAAGGCTGTCGCAAGCACTTCAGGATAAACTGCGTCACGCACAGTTCCCTGAACTGGTAGCAATTGCGCATGAGATGCTGGACGCTCTCACCACCAAAGACCTGCAGGTGTACGTATCCAATCCTCAGATTGAAAGCCTACTCATGCACTATGGAGCTGCGGCACAGATAGACCACTCAACTACACATGACGGTCTCTATGTCGTACAAGCCAACGTGAGTGCCAATAAAGCATCGCAGTATGTACAGACGGTTATGCATGATACGGTAACACTGAATGCGGCAGGTGGCGCGACACACATTATGCAGATGCGGCTTGTCTACAATCAAGTTGGACCTGTGTATGGGCTTGATACTTATCGCGATTATGTGCGCGTATACGTCCCGCCATCGGCAATCTTTTTATGGGGCAATGGCTTCGATACAGGAACACCGCTTTGCCTCAACAACTGTCCGCGCTATGACATCTACGGAAATGGTGCTCTTCTCTGTCCAGCGGGTCTCTCTGAGGCTGGAGTGGCAACTGATATGCTCAACGACCCGTACAACTTGGGCAATCATCCACTTGATAGTGTGGGGCCGCCCACGAACTTCACGAGTGATGAACCGCAACGCACCATGTTTGGCGGTTGGGTAGTAGTCCCTAAAAATTGTACAGCAACAGTCTCACTCTCCTGGTATGTGCCGCCTATGGCGCAGAACCCATATACATTACTTGTACAGCGGCAGTCCAGCACTTTCCCCGAGTTGGATCTGACCCTGCTGCCCGCGCCCGGTAGTTGTACAGATATGAAGGCGGTCGGCAGGCATTTTGACCTCGTGATGAGTAGTCGCGATATGCTATTTTCCTTGCAACCCCTACGTAGCGGTACGACTTGCTATGGGCAACCGGCAGTTTGAGGGGTCGAGTCTGGAGTTGGCCATATTTCCAGCAATTTTATGATATACTGCTGTAATAGATTTTGGTTGATTGGGGGCAAGGGACAGTAGCCCCTTGTGAGGAGAGGATAGAGAACCACTCTAGTAGGAAGATTGTGGAAGAGAAATACCTATGGAACAACCTGTCATACTACATATTCTACGCACTGATAATATGTATCGATTCCGTCTGGATCTTCCCGATGGTTCTACTCAAGAACATATAACTGATCTTACTATAGAGACACGCGAACGCTTACGCAGAGCGGTACAGGCAGTAGCGCAGACGATGCAAACAGCAGCGCTGAGCGAAGCGCGGCTGCAGACAGTAAAGCTCAATGCGGTGGACAACTCTCTTCTCACATTGAGCCGTCTTCTTTATGAGACATTGTTGCCTGTGCCTGTGCAGGATGCACTGGATCGTATGGATACAGCACTTATTCTCAATACGAACACGCCGGATATTCCGTGGGAGTTGGCATATAACGCCAGGCAAGGTCGCTACTTGTGCCTGGCGACCAGCGTTGGACGGTTCATTCATGGCGGGCGCGACATACTGCTGCGAGATCGTATAGTACGAAAATATGGCCGCCGTGACCAACAAGGACTCTCAATACTCTTTCTAGTCAATCCCACGAATGAGCGGTCAGGAGCCGAAGAAGAGGTTGCTATGCTCTGCACCTCTCTGCCAGAATCGGTGACACGCAGCATCCTCTATCGGCAGCAGGTAAATCAGTTAGAGATGCGTATGCGTATCAGTGCCGATACGCCGCATGTCGTGCATTACGCTGGACCTCCGCCACTAACTAATGCTGTCGGTGAGCCAGTGCTGGCGCTAGCGGGAAATTTGCGCCTAGACGGAAACGCTGCCGAGCAGGCATTTCAAACACTACCTAAACGGCCTTTGGTGTTTCTAAGCTATTACGAGGATGAACGTCAACGTACTAGTATGAGCCAGCAAGAGAGCGACGTGTTAATGGAACGCCTCGCTGAGAGCCTGATCAAGGCTGGATCGGGCGCAGTTGTCGTTGCTCGCTGGCCTGTTCATCCGCAGCGTTCTCGCGAGTTCGCTGCCTTCTTCTATCAGGATGTGGCTGATGGAGTAACGCTGGGTGAGGCAATGCGTCGCACACGCACGGCTATGACGCAGTATCATCACAACGATATGTTCTGGATGTCGTATGTGCTTTACGGTGATCCCACACAACGCTTTGTTATCAGTTCTCCAGCGAACAAGGAGCGACCTATTGAGGCTCGTTTCGCGGCTCTCGAAGATACTCATATCATGGACCATCGTTTCTTCTCTACAAATTCGCCCGATCAGCGTTTCTTGCGCAGTGTGCTGGAGCTGGCCCTGAGCGAGGCACGCAAGATGCACAAGGATTACCTGGGAACTCCTCATCTTTTCATCGCTTTGACCAAGCTTGATGGAGGCTGTACACAGGACGCGCTGCGCACACTGGGCTTCTCGCCTAAGCAGGTGCGCGATGTCATTCGCCTAGCGCTAGGATCGGGTAAAGCCAGCAGTGATACACCCATTCTGCCAACGCGCCGCTGTAAAGAGATTCTACAAACGGCGGAGCACAACGCACTGACCGCCGACTCGGCGTTTGTAGACGAACGAGCCATCGCGCAAGCGGTTCTGAGTGAAGGCGATGGTGTCACCCATGAGCTGCTCACGAAGCTAGGTATCAATCCGGCGCAGTTGATCGAGTTAGTTATGGCAAGCGATGCACACGCCTTACTCGAACTCGTGCCCTCAGCTAGCGCCAATGCGGAGATTGCTCCCACTGAACTTTCTGATGTAAATGACCTCGAGCTAGGGTCACGGGCAAGCACGTCGGTGCTAGAGCGCCTAGGACGTGATCTGACGAAGTTAGCGAGTAACAAGCAACTCACACCGTTGATTGGGCGTGAGAAAGAGATACGTCTGTTGATGCAGACTTTGATGCTCAAGGATCGTAACAACCCCATTCTGATAGGTGACTCCGGTGTGGGCAAAACAACTATTGTTGGCGGCCTTGCGCAGCGTATTGTCGATGGGAAAGTCTCGGCAGAGCTGCGTGACAAGCGTCTTATCGAGTTGTCGGCAAGTTCATTAGTAGCCGGGACAAAGTATCGCGGTGAGTTTGAAGAACGCCTGTTGAAGATTCTGGAAGAAGCAGAGACAAGTGGAAACATCATACTCTTTATTGATGAGATGCACCTGCTTATAGGAACTGGTCGCGCCGCCGACGGGAGTATAGATGCGGCGGGCATTCTCAAACCTGCCCTAGCTGGTGGTCGTTTGCGCTGTATTGGTGCTACGACACCACAGGAATATCGTATGATCGAAAAGGACAGCGCATTGGAACGTCGACTACGACCCGTCATGGTAGAGGAACCTACTGCCGATGAGGCTCTGGCAATCTTGACGGGCATGCGCGACCTCTATGAGGAGCATCACCATGCTACCATTACTGATGAGGCACTTCATGCGGCGGTCCACCTCTCAGTGCAATATCTGCCCAACCTGCGTTTGCCCGACAAAGCATGCAGTGTGCTTGACGAGGCATGTTCACAGGCACGTGTCTTCTCAGTAGAGAACGAATCGCAGGAGCAGGATGATCGCGATGAGTTGGGGGTATCACCCATTATCACGGCAGTGATGATCGCGGAAGTAATTTCTTATCGTACCGGTATCCCCGTGCGCGCTCCGGGTCGTGAGGAGCGAGACCGCTTACTGAGTCTTGAGACACGGCTAAGAGCTAGAGTGATCGGGCAGGATGAAGCTGTTAGACGTGTAACACAAGCGATTCAAGTCGCACGTGCAGGCTTGAAGGCCCGTAATCGTCCTATGGGTGTCTTTCTCTTCTTAGGGCCGACAGGGGTAGGGAAGACCGAGTTGGCGCGTGCCTTAGCAGCAGAGGTGTTTGGTTCCAATGAGCATCTCATCCGTGTTGATATGTCCGAGTACATGGAGAAACATGCTGTTTCGCGTATGATCGGTGCTCCTCCAGGCTATGTTGGATACGATCAAGAGGGTCAACTCACGGGTAAACTACGTCGACGCCCCCACTGTGTTGTATTATTGGATGAATTGGAGAAGGCCCACCCAGAGGTGTTTGATCTCTTCCTCCAAGTCTTTGACGCTGGTCGTTTAACAGACGCTCAGGGGCATACCATTGATGCACAACATGCTATCTGGATCATGACCTCGAACGTCGGCACCGATATGCTTGGTCGCTCAATGCCTAGTGGGTTCCGAGTGAGCGTTAAGGGAACGGCAGAGGAAATGCAACGTGAGCAACTCATGGAGCGTTTACGTCAGAGCTTCCGGCCCGAATTCTTGAACCGTATCGACGAGGTTGTCATTTTCCGTCCACTGGACAGAGAGCAAGCAAAGGCCATCACTCATCTACAAATGAACGAATTAGGAGCTCGTCTGCTAGAGCAGGGTTTGATTCTGCAGGCCGACGATAGTGCAATAGAGCTACTTTGTAAAGAAGGTTTTAGTCAAACGCAGGGCGCACGTCCATTGCGCCGCGTCATTGAGCGTATGCTTACTGTTCCGCTTAGTCTACGTATCCTACTGGGCGACATCGCTAAAAATGCTGAAGTACATGTCAGCGCCGTCGACGACAAGCTAGAGATTGCTCTTCTCAATTCTTTGCCCATACTAGACGAACCTGTGGCAGACGCCGAGAAGGAGGTGAGTTTATGAAAGCTGTAAAAACGCACGTCGGACGTTGTGATACATGTGGTGAGCCAGCAGCATATGCCCAGTTACTCCCAGGGGGACGCAGCTTCCGTTTTTGTGAGCAACATGTCCCTCTTCTGGTAAAGAAGCAGGCCGCAGCTACTGCTACCAACACGAGTAATGAGGGCACGAAGAAGGAATAATACAGCACTTTTATTCCTTTCGTACTACATCGAGGTACCACTGCGGCAGGCGTTTGCGCAGCAACGGCTTGCTGCGCACCACATTGCCGGGAATGCTATCGCGTAGGTCGTAGGCAAGTTCACCTGTGAGTGAGCCAGCTACATCGCCTGGAGCGTATCCCAGTTGGTGGGTTGTACGACGCCCAGTGCGCTGCTCTCGTGTATCAACGGTCATCATAAGGAATGGCTCATCCTCTTCTGCAACCACCTCTTGGCAGGGATATGTAGTGTAGGTGGGTGAAAAGATGCCACTCAGCCCATTAGCCGCGACATCCCTATACTCGCCGTGCCAATTGGCAAGGGCGAGGTAGACATTGTGTTCGGCGGCACGGACGCGCCAGATGAGATAGTGCAGCAGATCGTATCCCTGTGGCTCAGCGTGTGTGTGATGTAGAGCACACGTCGAGGGTAAGCCGATAGCATTTGGAAAGTTGAGAAATGCTGATGCGCACACAAGGTCCGCGCCCTTGGCAGCAAGAACACGCAGTGTTTCGGGGAATAGTACATCGTAGCCGGTTGCTAGTCCGATGCGGCCCACGGCTGTATCAAATGTGGGAAAACCTAGGTTACCGGGAGAGGCCCAAAGGCGGTCTTGTTGCGTGAGGTGAATTTTCCGGTAAAGGCCATAGATACCTTCAGGATCAATAAGCAGTACTGTGTTGTAGTACGTGCCTTCAGCTTTTTCTGCGACACCAACTACCATACTGATCTGTAGTTCCTCTGCCAAAGCCACTAGGGCCTGCGTCTCCGGTCCTGGAATTTGAATGGCACCATCATGGAAATGAGCAATGGTATAGTCTGGCTGTCTATTAGTCTCTCGCGGGACAGGACCGGGCAGCATCAATTCAGGTAGTACTAGCACATCAGGGCTAGCCGGTGCATAATCATGCATAAAGCTCTGCATCATCGCATGCAGCGTTTGTAGCGTTCTAGCATGTGATTGTGCGGGAATAGTGGACAAGTGTGTTTGAATGATGCCGATGCAGGAGAGTTGGCCCGTTGGCAGTTCTCCTAGTCCGTAGAGGCTGTGATAGTGTAACGGCTCCCATAGGTAGCTATTATGTACGACGGGAATGTATTCAGCGGGTCTACGGTCAGCAAAGCGATGTCCTACTCTCTCCTCGCCTCCCCAACGCTTATCGCGACAGCGTTCAAGGTCAACCTCACCATAGACGATTCCTTCTCCATTACCAAGATATGCTTGAATTGAGCCATCGGGGTTCAGTACGCAACTGCCACCGCTAAATTGTGCCCCCCGCTCAAGTCCATAACGGTTAGCAGCAATGAAGTAGACACCGTTTTCAAAAGCACGCGCGATCCAATAACTGCAAGGACACTTCTCTTCAAGCCAGTTTGTGGGAAAGAGCACTACATCTACATCGTGTAGTGCTGGAACGCGTGCTGCCTCGAAGTATACTGCATCCACAGAAATGAGGGCACTGAGACGCCCTAGAGGCGTCTCCCACACTGGCATGCCCAGATCTCCATCACGTGCCCAACGCGGTTCCGAGCTGTAAGAATGAAGCTTGCGATAAGTACCTATCAATCCTTCGGGGCCAAGCAGAGCCACGCTGTTGTAATAGACCTGCGTCGCGGGGTCTACTTCAGCCAGACCTATAGCAATAAAGCAGCCATAGCGTGCTGCAATGCGGTGAAAGTGCTCTGTAGTCGGACCCGGTATTGGCTCTACGTGTGGCGCAACTTCGCTACGCGATTCCCAGCAATAGCCAACGGTCGCCATTTCCGGTAGAACAATCAAACGTGCCCCACGAGTGGCAGCTTCTTCAACTAAACTCAACAATTTAGCAATATTTCTCTCTTTTTCCCCAAGGATTGGCTCATACTGGATGGCTGCAACGCGATACCTCATTGAGAAAGGGGAAGGTGTGGACAGTGCGCTCATGCTAGACTCCTCTGATCTTCCTAGCTGTGGTGTGTGCATCGACGCCGTCTGGTTTGTGAGCTACACCTGAAGTTGCTACAACAATACCACCTAGATGCAATAAGGTCAAGATGTAGGAAGCTCAACCCTTAACTTTCTCTATCGCATCCTTGAATTGACGGTACACATTATCAAGGTGCTCGGGCAAAACTTTGGTATCGGCGATGACGGGCATAAAATTGGTGTCGCCATTCCAGCGCGGTACGACATGGTAATGGACGTGCTCGGCGAAGCCTGCACCAGCGACTTTCCCTTCATTGATGCCCATATTGAAGCCGTGGGGGTTCATAGTGAGGCGAATAGCGCGTAGAGCAAGTTGAGCCTGCGCCATAAGGTCGGCCAGCGTGGCGGCATCGAGCTTCTCTATTGAGTCTATGTGGCGGTAGGGGGCAATCATCAGGTGCCCGCTGTTGTAGGGATAGCGATTGAGCATCATGTAACAGTACACGCCGCGATAGAGGATGTGATACTCTTCATCGCGCTGTGCGGCTGGTTGAGTGCAAAAAATACAGCCCGGCGGAGGCGGATTCTCGGGTGTAATATATGCCATACGCCAGGGTGCCCATAACTGTTCCATACACGGTCACCATTAATTATCTTGATCCTCGTGCTTCGCTTTTGAGGCGGGTAACGGGTTAACCCATTGCTCGGCCCACGTGTGAATGGCCTCGATAACGGGTTTGAGCGCGTGCCCTTTCTCTGTTAGTTGGTATTCGACGCGCACAGGGACTTGTGGGTAAACAATGCGCTTTACTAGCCCTTCCGTCTCCAACTCTCGCAAGCGGTCACTCAATACACGGTCAGAAAGCCCCTCTACCAGTGAGGTAAGCTCGCAGAAACGACGCGGGCCCTCCATCAGTGCATAGAGAAGGAGACCTGTCCAGCGCTTACCGAGTATCTGGACTGCATGCTCATAGTGAGGACAGATATGAGTTGCTGACGCTGCTGTTGTCGAGATTGTCGGCTTCATTGCCATATATGCCTGTCGTTAGAGACCGCAATGGTCTACGATACAACGGATAACCCAACCGGATTTGAGAGAAGATGCTGGTAACGATGTGGAGAGTATAGCACGCTTTCTTATTCTAACGCAAGCAAGGCAGCACATAGAAAGTAAGTATTGAAACAGATCATTCATGTACAACTTCGCTCTGCCAGGTGCAGGTGGGAGGAATGCCTTTTTTAAGCGCGGCAGCCAAGCTATCAAGATCGGTTACATCGTCACGGTAAACAGCCCACGCCTTGGCTTTTTGTCCTGCAGTTGTGACTTTGCGGTACAGAGTGAGGCTGATGCGTTTGCCATATGGCCCTGGATCGCTCTTCTGTCGGGGAAAAAATTCTTCCTTGATACGCGTTATATCTTCCCAATGCACCTCAAGTACCTCGCCATTACGGCTACGTTTAACTACTGCCTCTGGCCCCAACGTGATAGTAAAAGGGACAGGAGCCACAATACGCAGGTAGATGATGAAGCCGATGATGAACAAAATAGCGGCTGTAGTACTACCCAGCGCTGAAACTCCCTGATGCAAGGCAATCCATAGCACAAGCAGGGTAAGAGCAGCGACACCCAATGCAGTTACTATGCGCTTGAAGGAACTTAGTCCCGGTCCGATAAATATCTGTTCTTCCATAATTGATGCTGTGAGATATTCCTGCTACTATATTTCCCTAAAGTCTGATGTTTTGATATAAGCTATTGTAGCAGAAAGTGGCCTTGGTGTGGTATACTGGGGCCGCTGTTTTCGATGAGGACACCTCGAAGGTGGAGGGTATTTTACTAGCTGGTTAGGCCCAAATTGGGACGAGAGAGAAGGTCAATTGTGTCTACACAGACCCCTTAGAGTCATCGACTATAAGTGCTTTCATATGAGAGAGATATGGTAGAAACAGGTCGGGTCATTCACAGGCGCTACCTGCTACAACGACTTGTCAAGCAGGAACACGTCTGTACCATCTATCAAGCATTAGACCAGGTGCTGCAGCGTACAGTTTCGGTAAAAATCATTCCTGCTGCGCACTTACCTGCTTATCGAGCAGCTATCCGTCTCACATCGCAGTTTTCTCACCCCAACATCGTTGGCACCTATGACTTGGTAGTAGAGCCTGAGACGCTTTATGTGGTGCAAGAACATGTGGACGGTGACGAATTTGCCGCATTACTACAAACACAACTATCTCCCTCGCAAGTTGCTGATGTAGGTATGCAAGTCTGTAGTGCTCTACTGTATGCTGGTAGTGGTTCACGCAAGGTGTGTCACGGCAATCTCACTCCAAATGCGATCACACGCGACCGTCGCGGTCTTATCCGTGTCAACGACTTTGCCCTTCCCAGCGACTTGGTCTACTTCACCAAGTGGAGCCATGTAGGTGGTGCTCATTCTGATGGGATACTGTCTGATCGAGAACTGCCGTGGGGACAGGCGAGTGAAGGACGACGGGACGATGATGCGCGTGCCGTTGGTCTCTTACTCTATCAACTGCTCGCTGGACGTACGCCAGGTGTGACCTCAGTTGAACCCCCCATTGATGGCCGCTTGCGTTTCCTGCGCAACGTTCCTGCCGAACTGTGTGAAACTATTGCCCGTGCGGTAGTACGACAACATCCACAGCACATCAGTACTGCTGAAACTCTCTCTAGTGAGCTGAAGGCGCTGGCCGAGACGCTAGAGCCACCCAGCAGTTCGGTAGCAGTTGGTGGCGGGTGCCAGATGGAGGACCCCATCAAATCCAAATCCCTACTTGGTGCAAGCAGGCTAGCCACTACTCCGCCCATACGAGAAATGCAGACAGACTCCGTACTTCTAAGCCCTCGCTCAGATGTTGCATCCCAGCAAGTTGCCGCCGAGCCTTTCGCGGCAGCGCCCACTGTGGCTGACCTCAATTTCAAGCTCGCCAGCGCTCACCAGACCAATTACCCTGGGCAAAGTGTGCAAGCACCTTCGCACCGCCTCGGTCTTCCTGTCCTCTTGCTCATTGGTCTTATCGTCTTTGCCCTCTTCTTTGCAGTCGGATATTTTGTAGCGAATATATTTCCTCATTAGTTTGTCCCCGCTGCTACGAGGGTAGCCGTCATTTTCTCAGGCACGTGCTCTCTGCAAGCCAGGCCCGATGTGTCACTTCCTCTCGGCGCGAGAAAGTGATGCCTGCTGCTCCTACGATTCACGCACCTCACCGCTTGCTAGCTGGCTCTGTATGAGTCTTGCATAGTACCCATTACGCCTCAGTAATTCATCATGAGTGCCACGCTCCACGATCTGCCCCTGGTCTAGGACGAGAATTACATGTGCATTGCGAATAGTACTTAAACGATGAGCAATAATAATTTGTGTACAAGGCAACGGGCTTATGTTCCTCTCGACCGCTTGCTCCGTTACTACGTCCAGGCTGCTGGTTGCTTCATCAAGCAGGAGAATGACCGGCTCGTTTGCTAGGGCGCGTGCAAGAGCAAGTCTCTGGCGTTGCCCACCGGAGAGAGCGCTGCCGCCTTCCGAGACCAGCGTCTCGTACTCCATAGCCATCTGCATAATATCATCATGAATAGCAGCAAGCTGAGCGGCTCTGATGACGGCGTCCATGTCCAGGGAAGGGTCGTTGAGGGTAATATTTTCGCGAATTGATCCGCTAAAGATATTTGCCTCCTGCATCACCACGCCGAACTGTGAACGCACTGCCTGATAATTGAGCTTGCGCAGAGGGTTACCGTCGTAATAAATCTCACCTTTTGTAGGTGTATACAGGCCGAGCAACAAGCTGCCCAGCGTGCTCTTGCCAGAGCCGGTGCGACCTACAATTGCCACCTTTTGTCCCGGTCGGATAGTCAGATTGATATCGCGCAGCACAAAGGGTGACTGCGCATCGTACTGGAAATGCACGTGCTCCAACCTGATGTGTCCTGTCAGCTTGGGAGGTTGAGCTGCGGCTTGTATATCCTGCTCCGGCTCTGCCTCAACCACATCAGCAAGGCGCTCTATGTGCGCACGTACCAATTGCAGTTGTCTGCCACTGAGAACCAGAGAGGAAAGGGGTCCAAGAATGGAAGCGCCTACTGCCATCAGAGCCAGCATCGTGCCGACCGTCATGACGTGATTGATCACCTGCAACGTCCCTACCCATAGCATGATAAGCGGGGCGCTTGTACTGAGGGTAGACAGCACAGTATCAATGAGAGAAGTAACATAGACGCGACGCACCGAGACATTCATCTGGTCGAGGAACAAGTTCGTCCAGCGTTCAAGTGCGCGCTGCTCGGCCCCCGCGGACTTAAGAGTCCTGATGCCGGCCAGTGTCTCGGTCATATGTCCTTGTGACTTGCCTATGGCCGTCAGTTCTTGCCTGTTGAGGTCGCTCAATGCCTTGCCAGTGCTTAAGAGCAGGATAGCCTGTAGCCCACCAGTTACCAGGACTATGTACGTAAATGGCGGCGACTGTGAGAATAAGATGGCGAAGTAGATCAGCACGAAGCTACCATCCAAGAGTGTTGAGAAGAGTTGATTACTAATCGTGTCCCGGATAACGGTATTGCTACTTACGCGTGCGAGGATATCTCCGGTTGAGCGCTGTAGAAAGAAGCGCTGAGGAAGGCTTAACAGGTGCTCCAAGAAGCTGAGTATCATGTTTATATCGACACGCGTTTGTAAATACAGCAATATAAGCGAACGCAGTAACCTCACCACCAGTTGAGCCAGCACGAGCAGAATCATGCCTATGCCAAAAAGCTGCAGAATATTGCTCATGTTCTTAGGAATAAGATCATCTATTGCTACTTTGGAGAGTAGAGGAAAGACAAGCCCCAGCAACTGTAGCAAGAGGGACGCCCCGAGTACCTGTACCAGCGCCATAGGAGCTTGGCTTATATACTTCTTCGCATACGTACCCAGGCTCAACTGCGATACCTTATGCTCGCGTGAGAAGTGTACACCTGGCTCCAGCATGATGACGACCCCGGTAAAGCCATCATCGAACTCCTTAGCTGTCATCCGTCTGCGGCCCGATGCTGGATCAACCACATCTACGTATCTGGGAGTCCAGCGCTCAATCACAATGAAATGGTTGAACTCCCAGTGAGCAATTGCCGGTAAGGTAACGAAACGAAAATTGTTCTCTTGCAGGGAGACACCTCTTACTCGTGCACCGTACTTGCGGGCAGCTTTGACGATACCGAGCGCGTTGAGGCCGTCGCGACCGACTCCACATTTTTCACGTACTTCCGAAACTGTCGTCTTGCGTCCATAGTAGCTAAGCAGCATAGCAAGACAAGCCGCACCGCATTCAACCATACTGATCTGTTGTAAGACAGGCACACGTCTTTTACGGAACAGACGCCAGCGCCGTTTCTCAGGCTCCTCTAAACTGCTCTCCGTAGCCTTTCCTGATGAACGCGCTTGATCCTGCTCCTGGGGCGAGGCGACGAGCGCCTCGAGTTGCATGGTCTCTTGACTTGCTATTTGCGCTCTATGCTCGATCAGGTGTGCGAGTTCCGGCGAGATGACTCGAGGTGCTGGTTGTGGTTCGAGTGTAGATGAGATCGTAACTCGTCTGAGCATTGCAGTACGCCGCTTGTCTAACGCTGGCATGTTTGAAGGTAGAGGAGCCATGGGCATGATAACATTCTCTTCCTTAGCATCTAGCTGTTTTTGCCCATTTGGTGGTGT
This sequence comes from Ktedonobacteraceae bacterium, assembly GCA_019240835.1. Taxonomy (GTDB): domain Bacteria; phylum Chloroflexota; class Ktedonobacteria; order Ktedonobacterales; family Ktedonobacteraceae; genus JAFATZ01. The sequence goes on along the minus strand of JAFAXQ010000286.1, from coordinate 2,101 downwards.
GATCGGTAATAGGGTGGCATCTGGGTTGCCAACGTTTATCCGGCGCTTTTTGTTGGGTGGCACATTGGGTAATGAGTTTGTTTCTACATCGAAGGTATTCATCTATGGTTCCTTCAGCTCAAGAGGGTGTTGTGTTGAAAGGTGGAAATAGCGAGAGCAGACGTTGCGATCCCACCTGGATTTGAGCATGAACAATGCTTCCTGCATACATGTGGCTGGAGATGTGCGGCCCTAATCTGACGATTGCCACAAACGAAGGGTCAAGTACCTCAAACATATAGCGCTGACGCACTTCGTTGGGGCTAAGAATAGTCGGCTCAATACTGTCAATGGTGCTAGTGACTAGAGGACCGCTCACACCAATTTGTACCTGAACCGACAGTCCAGTACGTAAATGCATAGATGAAGCCGCCGGTAGCAGAATAACAGCGACAGCCTCATCATTTCCCTGGGGCGATGTAGCGCTCTGGTCGAGGACTAGGCCTGATCCTGTAGCGTAAAGTGGAACCTGACCCAGCCATGCGATCAATCCTGCTGCTGTCAGCGCTACAAGAACTAACCAGGATAGGGCAAAAACGGGCGGAGCAACAAAACGTGGTAGGACGCTTTTTTCTCTGCTCTGCACATACTTCTCTAATGCTTTGCTACGGAAGATAGCGCGTTTATTAGGTGCAGATGTTGCCATCTATTACCTCTTTTCTCACCATGAGGGAAACGGCACAAAGTATACTATTCTTTTTCCTGTACATAAACAAATGGGTACCCATGCGTATTTCAATCATGTCCGCGTTTGTATGCGCTACTCATAACGACGATTCGTCAACATCCGAGTAACACATGAGCTTAACAAATAGGCTACGTATGCAGCAAGCAGTAGCGCTCTCTCCTATCTGGCCTCAAGCACGTAGAAGGACAGCATAACCTATGCTGCCCCTCATAAAACCGTTTACCTGTGATGGTGACAATGATGGACGTGAGTGCCCCGTGTCGCATGTAGGAAGGACAGATGCACCTCTCTTTTGACGAGGTCCACGATATTTGTCTGAGAGTAAACTATGGGCTTGCCTACCATCACGGTGTCAATCACGGTATTCTGATCGGTTATCGCAACGTTGCTGACTTGTTGGTTGAATATCGCAACGTTAGCTGCTCCACTGACCAATTCCAAATCTGCGTCGCTGAGTTCCAAAATCACAGCGTCTTTTGCCACTGTAAACGCTTCTCCTTTTCTAGCAAGTAGTATCTGCTCTTGAGATTTTCACAAGAGAAGTTCTCCTGGATAAAGGCGATACAGCACACAAGTACTCTATCGTCTCTATGTCCACCTCCCGCTTCAAAAGGTCCACACACGTTGAACAGTCTCTACGAAACAGGCGGCGAAAATGATTATCACCTGTACGACTTATGCATTGTTAGCATAGCCAAGCAGGGTTTTTGCTTTCGCCGTTGACCCCGACACTAGTGTAGCATCTACATTGCTGTTATTAAGTGTGCTGGCAGCAACAGTAACCACCTGTACAGGTACATTTATAGCAGTGGCTACGTTGACGGTAGGAGGTGCAACATTTACTGTGGGGTCAGCACCACCTGTGACGGCCTTCAACTGCTGATCACTAAGTTCTACTGGTAGGATGTCTCTATTCATCATGGAACAATCTCCTTCTGAACAAGGATCCGCACTAAATATGCTTCTCCTTAACTAGAGGCGAGACATAATAAATATCCCGCCTCTTTCAAAACAGCTACAATTATACGCCGTATTTGTGCATTTTATTTTTATGCACTGTAACTATGCCCTCTGGATATCGCCAGCACCGCTAGCTTTTTGGCTGGTGAACTCATTGTTGTTGTAACTCCCGGTAATGTCGCCAGCAGTGGCACTAGAAGCCACAACCTGGCCAACGCTCACAGGAGAGGAATAAAGGTAGCTATGGCTAACTGTGACACTCTGGGCACCGGCGGCGCTAGAAGTAGCAGTGCTACCACCAGCAACCATCTCTAATTGTTCGTCGTTGAGTTCAAATGCGTACATTTCGATTTTTCTCCTAATAACTTTCTTAGAATGTTGTACACGCTATTTTGGTGTACTTACTTAAGTAAA
>JAFAXQ010000253.1 GCA_019240835.1 Ktedonobacteraceae bacterium | reverse complement strand
ATCGAGCACAAGCACCAGATGAGGTACCATCTGACTTTGACCTGTCACATTCTCCCGTGTATCTTGACTGAGCTTGCCTCTGCGCTCCAATTCGGGCTTGATCTGAGTCGTCAATAGTTCTTGAACATCAGCAATTGTATCCGCAAGCAGACACAGCGGCTCTGGTGCATACTTGTGCTCGGTTAGGACCTGGCGTAGGCGACGCGTATGTGGTAGCCATTTGAGCCACTCCCACTCCGGCCCGCTCTCTGCTGGGAAGCAGGCCATGATGCGCACTTCGGTAGGAGCATGGAAGGCCATGATCTGACACAACAGAGCGCGCACTAGCATGCGGGTGACACTGCTTGCTCCAGTGACGGCAAGTGTACCCAGAGTGCGCAAGGAGATCACGATGGGCTGGTTGTCAATGGCAGTATTGCGCATGACCAGGTCTCGTGCTTCTTGGAGCAATTCAGGGACGTAGTCGACCTTGCGGTCTTCTTGAAAATCGAGAGGGCGACAGAGTTGGACGGGTGCCAGTCCCACGCGCACTTGTAAAAAGTCATCGTCAGTTGGGCGACGTTCCCACAGATTCTGGCGTTGAGTGACCACGGCATTGAGCACAGACAGATCAGGGTAGAGGCGACCGTTCCTCTGCTGTTGCGCCTTTTTTACATCATCAATCAGCCGTTGCCTATCAGCCAATTCGCTCCTGTAACGGGCATGCACGGCCCGCACACGCTGTTTCTCTGAGCGTCGCTGCAAGAAGTTGGAGAGGAACATCACGCCAACCGAGAGAGGAATAATGGCTACTTCTGCAATAAGGAGCAGCGGACTCATCCCACTACGGTTGAAGCTGCTAAGCATGACCACCGTAATCAAGACCCCCGAAAGGGGATACAGCAGTTGCAGAAAGGCAGCCATGCCTTCCTGCTTTGCGGGCTGTTGTGGGGGAGAATCGATCTTAATGCTCTCAGTAGACGAAGGATCAGGATAGTTCCTGACCGGGCGATAGAATGTCGTATTTGCCATAAAACCATTCTCAACTAATTACAAATACATGTGAGGTGCACTCTGCTTAGCTGGGCCGATGCCAGCGCACACCGATACCCCCACTTTCCGTACTCGGCTGGATTGTGCGCGGCTGAAAGTCTGGACTGTCCTGTTGCCTGGTTGCAGGTTGCCTTGCTGCAGGTTGTAGTATAGCAGGGGAGGCACCTTGTAGCAGCAGCATTGCCCCGTCAACAATACCAGCTTCAAGCAACGATTGACGCTGATCCAAGGGCGTGCGTGTCTCCGGTGACCACAAAGCCCACTGCCCCATCTGTGCCTCAGGACTGTTCACGCAGAGTGTCACCAACCTGGGCAGGAGTTTCGCGATGGGCACATCTGCGGGTATCTCCAGGTCGGTGCTGCTTTGTGTGGTTGTGATGGTGATGAGGAGGGTGGGCATGGAAAACCTCAGTTCTCCCACCCTTCGGGCAAGGGACGTGCCGCCTCTTCTCGCAGCCAATGACGTGCCATGTCGCCTTCAAGGCGTTCGGGGGCACCCTCTTCGCCAATGTCGATCCAGTCAACCTGTACATTATCAATCCCTTGGGTACCAGCGAGTGTAGCCTCGCGTAGCATGCTCCCAGTAAGATTGGCCTGTGCCAAGTTTGCCCCAATCAGCAGAGCATTTCGTAGGTTAGCATAGTTAAGGTTAGCATTTTCCAGGTTAGCCTCTATAAATGCCGCCTTAACCAGAGTAGCATGATCGAAGTTAGCGCGTTCCAGATTGGCCTTACTGAAATCGGCTTTGCGCAGATTTGCCGTCATAAAATCGGCCTCCCGCAGGTCGGCTTCCTCTAGGTCAGCACGTACTGCTTGCAGTTCGCGCAAACTGGCCCCTCTCAACTTCGACTTCCCACACTCAGCTTTCCCAAGTAGCGCGCCATCTAGCACTGCTCCAATGAGCGAAGCTTCATAGAGATTTGTTCCTCCTAGATTTGCATAGCGGAGAACCGCTCGATCAAGCTTGGCCCCCTGCATGTCGCGGTTCGAAAGGTCAAGCTCCCGCAGATCAGCCTCCTCCCACTGGAGTGGAGTTCCTGCGCGTTCGTGCTTCTCAAGCTGATCCAACAATTCTGGAGGAATTGGTCGTGCCATCAGAACCTCCCATATGTATGTATCTCACGTGTATCATCACAATAGCAACCGCATCATAACAGAAACAATGTCTTCATACTAGTGCTGGCCATCCTTTCACAGCAGAAAAGGTGGCTTGCCTCGCCACTGTCTGTCCCTACGGTGGAGTAGGTGTCGCAGGCCACCATCGAACGTGATCCCCCCATTGTCTGCGTATGACCTCCTGGTAGAGTTTCCACGCATCTTCTTTCGAGAGCCATCTGGTATCAAGAATGACATTCTCTTTCGAATGCAGTTCGATCTGGATCTTCCGAGCGGCTTTCGTAAGATCAAAGTTCCTTGAACGAAAAGCCTTGACATCCCAGGCCTGTCCGTTTGCATCTATTATCTCAGCATCACCGCTAGGATCTGGCTTAACTGGCCAAGGTAGATCGCCGTTTTCTAAGGTGCCCATGACCGCCTCTGCCTCCTCGATACCCCCTGCAAGGGAGCCGGATATGGGGATGCGTTTGTCATAGTTTCCACCCTTCGCACCATCATATGCTGCAACGGCAATGAAGGCCAGAAATACTGCCAGCGCTCCATACTGCTTGACCAAGTTCGGATTGGCCGCTATCACTTTTCCATACTGGCTGAGAAGATCGCGCAACTGATCCTCAGTTAGGCCTGGATTCTCTTCAATAATCTTGCGAATATCGTCAAGTGAGAGACCTAGGTGGGAAAACTCTTTATAGAGTCGTTGCGCAACATCTTCTTGCGTTGCCGAAAGACTATTCTGCGGACCATGACCCGGGCTGCCTAAGTATGGCAGACGCGGTTGTGGTTTGTGGCCAACTTGGTCCACCGCACTCTGCCAGCTCTTTATCGCTTGGTAGACTGCCCATCCAAAGGTGACCAAAGCCCCGATAATAGCAGCTCCGGCAATCACCGTCAGAATAATGCCGGGAATGTCTGTGACAGGATCCAGTCCCGCTTGCGCCACGCTAGCTACATCGACCGCTGCAGTGACTTCGAGTAGAATCGCCTCGTCTTCGGCGGCTGCCGCTAGGGTCTCTACTGCCGTATCCACCTCAGCCAGACAGGTAGTGGTGGTAGTAGAGACTTCTTCGAGAACGCCGACCGCAGAGGAAAGCGAGCGCTCAGTGCCAAGGTACTCCTCCAGAGTCTGAAGAGCCTCATCAGCAGCAGGCCCAGAAAAGCTCTCCTTTGTAGGGGCAGATATCAGCCCCATCATCAGTGGTTCAAATGCATTGAGCGAGTCAAGATGGTTCTGCTGCATGTTATTCAGGTGAGTTGGCAGATCGCCGAAAGGATCGCGGATAGGAGCGATCCATCGGCGTAGAATGCTAAGGGCATCCACCAAGTTACCTCCTTGTTTCTTGCTCGGACAGTTTCACTGAGCGTAGCCTATGGACGGCCTCTCTGGCAAGGACCAGCCGTGAGCTGTCCGAGCGGCTTAGAACGAGTGGGTGATCTGCCCCTCGAGTGTCACCAAGCGTCCAGCCGCCACCTCCAGCCGATCAGCATAGTCTAGCTGCCATTGAAAGGATTCCCGTAAGCGCTTATCGTGCGGTTCCAAGACAAAGCGCAGGAGAGATTGCATAAAACCTGGCAGGGGCGAGATGCAATCCTGCACCTGCTGCCAATGCCGATTATGCTGATCAATGGCGTTATGGGCATTCGTACGTATCTTGGCAGCAGTCTGCAGTATCCTATCCGTGGGATAAGAGATTGCCATATATGCCACTCCTGATTTATTGATATTCAAGCTCATCTGGTGTCAAGGAGAGCTTGTACTCAATAGGATTACTATTAAATTACTCCCCAGCCCCTAATACGCCTGGAACCCTCTCCTGATCTGATCATCTAGGTCCCCATAGCCAATCCCCGCGCTCTGCACGCGTTGGCCAACCTCTTCGAGCACATGTTGAATGCCATTGACATCGGTGTGCCATTGGGCCATCAGGCTAGCAAATTGCGAGGCTGCTGGTCCCTGCCACATCTCTTGCAGGGCCGCGATATCTTTACCAACTTGGGAGATCAGGTCGGCGAGTTGGACGGACTGCGCAGCGAATTGGCCTGCCGCTGTTTGCATGGATTCGGTGTTGGTACGAATATCAGCCATGATGGTGTGGTCCTTTCTGTAATACGCTCTGTGTAACTATGACAATGTGATTATTCTCATGCGTGGATGACTGGAAAGAGCCTACGCATGTACAAAGACTGTAGTATGTTTGTTATGGGAAGTATAGCTTTCTGGTGACTAGTCAGCAAGATCTTTGGGACCTCTGCTGACTCGTGATGTTGATCACTAGTGAATACGACAGGAATATGAGTTTTTCGCGGACAGATTGCAAAGGGTATGCTGTGAGAAACTAGCAGAGGAGTATTAGCGGTAGCTATTGACAAGTTCCCAGTCAACGTCCTTTGCCAGATCAAACGGCTCAATTGAGAGTCTCAACTGCTCATCCATGTCGTAAGAGATGATGCCGTGCATAGCTTTATAGGCGGTCTCACGCACAAACTCCTCCTCCTCCTCATTGCGCACTATCGTCGCCAGTTCCTTCAGAGCATACTGATCATCAGTGTTGCGTCGTAGCGAGAGCAGACCGTTGATTGCCATGATTCGGCAATCTTGGTCGGGATCGTCTTTCATCATGTCCATGGCAACACGGGCATAATCGGGCAACTGATAGTGGAACGTCAGCACATGCAGGGCGATGTAGCGCAAGCGCTCATCGGTGCTGATGATATATTTTTTGATTTCCGGCAGGGCCTCCATAAAGCGCTCTTCACCAAAATTATGAATAGTATCAAATACGCCCTTGCGTGGAATCTCGCCTCGGCGCAGTGTAGCAAGGTCTGCCTCTAGCTCGGTCTGAACTTCGGCCTCTTCCTGTGGGCTACGGACAAACTCCGCCGCGACTAGGGCCATATCGTCGTCATTGTTCTGCTCTGGCATAGTCTCTGTTTCCTTCCTGCTTTTTTCTCACTAGTACGTTGACATTATACACACCCCGAAGCCTGAATCACATCCTGCGCGAAAGGTACTTGGCCCTTAGGGTCGTCCCAATACTTGGTGGATGGACCCTGGTTCTTGCCCCCAGTAATCAACTTTGTCACATAATCTATCGTTTTTTGGGCTGAATCACGCAGTCCTTGATAAAAGGCGCGTTTAGCCGCCGAAATGCTATAGTCAGCAATTTTTTTATTGAGATCGCCGATCAACTTGCTTAGGCTGGCTAGAGAGCCATTAACCTCACCCCAGTGGTCGGCGCTCGTGTCGTAGCCATTATGATCGCCCCAGGCACCCTGCAAATCGCGAGGCGTGAGGTGATCTGCTACAGAGTTCCAGGCGCTCTTGAGCGAGGCATCCAGATAGCCTTTCGCCTCCAGACAGCGGATAATTCTCTTGAGTTCCTCCGCAGAAACGCCTGCGCCTAGTGCCTGGGCGATAAGCTGCAGCCACTTCTGGAGCGCCTCTGCGTTCACACCCAGTTTGGCCGCTAGCTCACGCACCATATCTTCTACAGCAGCTTGCTGCTCAGGGGTGATCTGAGGCCCCTTGGGCAAATTAAGATGAAGAATCTGTGGCTTGGAAGCCTCTGGCGTACTGGTGACGGTATGGACCAAGTGGTTATACGCGTAAATGGCGAGTGTGCCTACAATCCAAATAATAAGATCGGCGGCCACCAAGCTTAAGATCAAATCGATCTGTGCTGCCAATAGGGCCGCGTCCAGGGGTGCTTCGACTAACACAGCCGTTCCCCCTGTTGCCACTGCTACCACAGCCTCAACTACTATGAGTAGGATATCGAGAATCGCTAGGCCAGCAGCCAGCACGCCAATTCCCTCTAAAACTAGCAGACAGGCGTTATTGAGGCTCTGCTGAGCACCACCAGCGTCGATATTCAGATTAAGCTGTGTGAGTGAATTGGATAGACTAGTGAACTGCGTGTTCATCTCTGTCGCTCCTGGACCCTGCCAGGTTACTCCACTGGCCTGCGCCGTGGTCAGGCTGGTGAGCCGCGTTTGCATCACGCTCATTGTAGTTTTATGTACGTCTGCCACCTGCATGCCTACTCTGTTCTGCTGTTGCAGTGCTCCCCGAACAGGTTCTACCACCTGATTGAGTTTTGCGGTAGCGAAGCCAGTCAGGCCCTGGTTGACCACACCAAGGGCGATTTCTTCCATGGTTGGTATGACTGATCCGCCTATGTGCTCAATGTGTCCGATCATACTGGAGATGACATGCACCGGGTCCTGACCCATTTCAAGCAGGAAATGTACAAAACCTTCTAATCCTTCAAAGGTACCAATGCCTAGCGATTCTAGCTCTTTAAGTGCTGTGTCCAATAATTTCCCGAAATCATCGGCAACATGCTCTATCCCGTTAATCATCGCTGAGAAGATGCTCATAAGAATCCCTTCGGTTACTCTCATGAATAAAAGCCACTTTATCAGTGATACACAACCATATGCTTGGGAAGAAGGCGCTTTTTACTCCTGCTGAAACTGGAGAAGTCCGCTGATGTTCTGTTCAGATGCACTCACCGCTTGTGACGCCTTGTCGATATGGTCCACCAGGGTGTACAGCGCTTGATAGACCTCCTGGTACTGGCGGTGATAGTTGTTCACAGCGTCTCCAATTTCATTACCCTGACCCGAGACTGTGGCGAAAATTTTACCCACAGCCGTCAGCAGATGATGGTAAGATGCTGGTTGATTCATAAAAAGACGAGAATGCTCCTGCCATTGTGTATCGAGGAAGTTTCTCAGGCTATACGCAGTAGTCGACATTGCTTCTGTCGAGTATGAAAGATTTTCGTTGCTCATAGACGCCTCGCTTTTTTTCTGATTTATAACCGTTTTAGGATATCTCAGCGATCTGTTTCTGAAGACAGACGAGTCACAAAGAACCAATTGAACAACAGTATCCACTCCTACTCAAACTCCCCCATACTTTGGCAATTGAGCAGTAGAGTGTATAGATGTGTATTGCTCATTGGCCCCTAATACGCCTGGAACCCTCTTCTGATCTGATCATCTAGATCGCCATAGCCAATCCCCGCACTCTGCACACGTTGGCCAACCTCTTCCAGCACATGTTGAATGCCATTGACATCGGTGTGCCATTGAGCCATCAGGCTAGCAAATTGCGAGGCTGCTGGTCCCTGCCACATCTCTTGCAGGGCGGCGATATCTTTGCCAACCTGGGAGATCAGGTCGGCAAGTTGCACGGATTGGGCAGCGAATTGGCCTGCTGCTGTTTGCATGGATTCAGTGTTGGTACGAATGTCTGCCATGATGTTCTTGTTCCTTTCTGTCATGCTCTCGGTTGTACTGTGACAATGTAACCTATTCTCGTACGCACATTACTGGAAAAAAAGCGTGCGCATACACAAGAACTGTAGCATGTGTGTTATGGAAAGTAAAGGGTTCTTGTGACTGTGCAGGAGGAAACCGCTGGGGAGACCGACTGCATAGGGATGTCAATCAGTAATATATACGGCAAGTAGACAAACTTTTAGCATACGGATTTCGGACTCATTTGTGTATTGGGTTGGTTCATCATCCCCTAGTTGGGAGACGATGAACCAACTCAATATGCTACAAGTCATGCTGCGCTGCGTTTCTAGAGTAGAGATGTTTCTGCCTAGATCGTATAACACGTATGTCGGCCTTGGGTCGTATATAAGGATCTACAAGAAAATTCGATGAAAGGAAAGACTATCATACACGTCGTTCTTCGACTGTTAGGAGGGAAAAAGTGACGGGTCCGCGTATTTTTGTCTGTCACGAAGCGAGCCAATCACTTGGCCCCGATACAACGATTGCCACACAACTCATCGCTGATCTGGCTGCGGCGGGTGCCGAGGTGATCAGTGGCGATGCCTCTCTTCCTGATGAGTTACTCTGGCAGGAGCTTGCACGCTGTGACTGGTTCATTCTCATACAGACCCCAGAGGCAGTGCAATCGCACCACGTTGAGCGTGCGGTCAACACGGCACTGACTTTGCTCGGAGCACAGCGTATGAAGGGAGTGTTGCGGGTCATTGCTGATGGGCCACTACGTGCCTCCTCGCAGGAGTTGCCTCCTTCTTGGCTGTCAATGCGGGCATTCGATGCGACTCAGGACTATGCTAGAACAAAAGAGAGGCTCTTACTCGCGTTGGGTCTTGTGCGTACAAAGCCATTACCGTTTCTAGCGCCTGGCGTGGGATTAGCGCTCGCTGCGGGAGAGAAACGAACCGGTTCTGATCTGCCGTATGACTCCAGCGGAGATACGCTCGTCGCAGGCGATAGGCCGTCAGGTTCTCCTCCTAGGCCCAGGCACTTCCCCAGCCTGGCAAGGCTAGGCTTTTTTGCTCTTCTCGTTGGGCTGCTCGTCTTTATGACCGTGCTCGTGTTCACTCATATCCACGCTAGCACACCGCCTACCCCTGCTCCTACAGCTATGCCTACGGCAACGCCTACATCTGCTTCTACAGCTACGGCAACACCTGCTCGTACGGCAACGCCTACTCGTGCCTCTGCTCCTATAGCCACAGCTACCCCTGCTCCTATAGTTAAGCCCACACCTACGCCTATGCCCAATCCCACACCTACGCCTACACCCACTCCTGCTCCTACACCCACACCTACGCCTAACCCTACACCCACTCCTACTCCTACTCCTACTCCTACACCTAACCCTACACCCACTCCTACTCCTAGCGGAAGGTGAGACCAATAGAACCGTTACAAAGGACACGTACGGCGGCACAACATTTTCTGGTTGCTGAGTAACATCATAGCAAGTGACAAGGGATGAAGGACTGCTTTTATCATAATGCGAAGCTGTGGAGGCTTTAGCCACCAAGGGCTGCCAGCTTTGCTTCCAAGAGGTAAACCATCCACGTGGCGAAATTGGGGCATTGGGCCAAGTCCGATGATGACCATGCTTGGTCGAAGAGACCACATAGGTCTGGACTGATGCTCCAAAGGACGCCACGTACTGCGCGTATGCGGCGCTCCAGTTGTGCGGGTGGCTCCTGTTGGCGGAACTGGAACAGGGCATCGTACTCGTCCGGGGTCAAGGCGCGTACGAGCGGGTTCCACCAAGTCAGCATCTCGCTGAGCAATATGGCCCCAGCGAAGCGATCACCATCGGGTCGATAGTTTCCCCGTTGGTCGAGAAAGCGGTGCTGGTAGCCTTGCCAGCCGCGACTGCGTTGAGGCGGTGGAGGCAAGCCAGGGATATAGATGCCCTCAATGTCAATCAGTTCAATCTTGTTCGTCGCCAAAACTATGACGTTCTCACCAGCGATATCGGTGTGCGCCGACTGATGGTTCTCCAGGTTCCAAAGGGTACGAGCCATGCTCACAGCTAGGTCAATTGCCTGAGGACGGGTATAGTAGGCACTGGCTAGCGGATCACTCATAAAGTCTGCCCAACTCTTTCCTGTGATCCAGGGCATTAGCGTGGCGTCCTTGAGTGCTGGGTATGCAGCGATGAGTTCAGGGTAGAGTGCCTTAGTGAGGGGGAGGCGATTAGCAACAAAGAGGCCGGGCAGGTGTTTATATGGCGTCAAAGCTGCGGCTGTGAGCCGGGTATTCTGCTGGTCACGATGGGAACCGACGTTCATCACTTTAAGTGCCCAGAGCGTGCTGTCTGCTTGGCGTATCAATTGGTAGATCGTTGTCTGTTCGCGAACCATCTTCTGCACCTCACCAGCAAGGACGGGATGCGGGAGAAAACCATAGCTATCTGACCCTATGGTGAGTGTGGTGCTAAGGTCTGGACGGAACTCCTTTATCATGTTTGTGTCGCTGAGGAAGCGGCGAGCGCCAAGCGGACCAGTTCGGCGTGAACGCCTGGGAAGAAGAGCGCTGCGCCTTTTTGTAAATGATAGCCTGCAGAGGTGTTAATCGTATTGCGGTAGGTTTCCGGCAGGGGTGATGAGAGTGTGAACAGGTGCCTTGCATACCCATCGGTTAACTCCCTCGCCTTGTGTACCCCGCGCCATGCATACCAATCTTTCGGAGGTTTGCGCAGCATCTTCTCTGCCATGAGAATGTTCTCCACCAACACCGGGCCGTCCTCCACACTCATTGCCCGTATGCGCTCTACAGCGGGTGATGGGTCGCGAGTCGTGAAGAGCGCATCTGTCAGATGGCAGACGAGCGGAGCAGGACAGCTCTTATACGTGCTGATGTGCTGCTGCAAGAGTTGCTCGACAGCAGCAAAACCGCTAGCAGTATCGGTCACATCACCTCCTGCAATCAGTTCTGGGTGGCCTCCTATACGCATCACTTCTGGCAGTGTTCGTATACCATCCAGAAGATTGAGCACTTTTGTGCTATAGGCGAACATGGCAACATGGTAACGCGGCTGCACCTTGTTATCACGCATAGAGCGCAGGACCATCCCCTTAAATGCCTCTTTCAACGCTGCATTGACGAGAGCGATCTTCGTCGTAGCCAGAGTAGAACCGCATGGCTCATTCATCGAAGCGCTCGCATCAATCAGGTAGATCACTAGGGCTGGTGTGAGCCGTGTTGCAGGCTGCATATAGTTGGTCATATCTCTCTCCCCAAACTATCTTAGCAGGAACAATGGTGACAATCAAGTTTGCCATTGAACAGGAGTGCCGTCAAGCTGTAACGCTATTGGCGGAACAGGTAGGCAAAGAGCACATTTCGTTTCAAATAGCTAGTCAGAAGGTAGGAAGAAGATTGACAATCACAACAACTATCTGTATACTCCAAGGTGTACTCGCTGCATTCTATTCAGATAGGAATTGTTCGAGGGAGCATCTGAAGATGACACCATCCCTGTCGCCTCGTAGCAAAGTTTTTATCAGTTATAGTCATAATGATGAAGATCATCTAAGACGACTGCAAGTCCATCTTGCCCAGGATGTACGCAATAAACATGTGGACCTTTGGGATGATACAAGCATTAAACCAGGAATGAAGTGGCCTACAGAAATAACTAATGCTCTTGCAGCAGCGCGAGTTGCTGTATTGCTGGTCAGCGTGGACTTTCTGGCATCGGAGTTTATTAGCGAGGTTGAGTTGCCGTCATTGCTTAACGCAGCGGAGAATGAGGGTGTCACTATTCTGCCTGTGCTTATCAGACCCTGCCGCTATGAGCCTATCCTGGGGGAGTTCCAATTTGTGAACAGGCCGCTCAAGCCGCTGATAGAGATGACGGAAACACAGCGAGAAGAGACATGGGTAAAGGTAGCCAAAAGTATTACAGAGGCACTTGACACTCCATTACCGCCTGCATCGTTGTCTTCTCCTCCGGACTTCTCACGACAACGAGCAGGCTCTGACCTCCCGCATAGCTCTAGCGGTCCTAACCTGTTGTCAAGCGGTAGGCCAGTAGGTCTTCCTCCTCGGCCTGGGCAGTTTCTGCGCCCATCAAAGACAGCCCTTTTTTTTATGGGCATAGTGCTTATCGTCTTTTTGACCGTGCTAGGTATCAATATTATCCCTGTTCT
>JAFAXQ010000053.1 GCA_019240835.1 Ktedonobacteraceae bacterium | reverse complement strand
GCACGGTTGACCTCGGCGACGCCAGCGATCAGGTAGAGCACAAAGCCCAAAGGTTGTGCGAAGAGAAACCAGATGCCCTGGTTGAGCTGTGCATGGACGATGCCTACCATGCTCAAGGTGCCAGCCAGCATGAGCGTGCCACTGAGGGCGAGGCCAAGGCTTGTTTCATATGAAACTATTTGGGCAGCACTGCGCAGCGAACCGAGCAGCGAGTAGCGATTGCCAGAGGCCCAGCCACCGAGCACAATGCCATAGACAGCCAGCGACGAGATTGACAGTATCCAGAGGAGACCAACATTAATATCGCCGATGACCGGATCCCACACGCTCGGTTTGCCGTCGATCCAACTGTTGCCGATGGGTACTACGGCAAAAGCAGAGAGCGCAATAACGACCGAGATAATAGGCGCGATAAGGTAGACCGCCTTTTGGGCTTGTGATGGCACAATCTGCTCTTTGAAGGCCATCTTGAGCGCGTCGGCTAGTGGTTGCAAGAGGCCAAAGGGGCCAGCACGGTTAGGGCCAAGGCGTCCCTGCATCTTGGCAACCACGCGCCGCTCAATCAACGTCATATAAGCGAACGCTGTCAAGAGGGCGACGATCACGATGGCGCTCTTGATAAGAGCCGCAAAGATTGCGTTGTGAAGAAGATCAAGCATGGGCTAGCTCCTGTTCTTGCGTACGTATGCCATGCAGACCCAGGTCTTGCCAGGTGAGGCTAGCATAGAAGGGATTCTTGTCGGCGATTTCTAGGAAGATGTCACATGGACTATCGTAGTCCCACGCCTGACCCATAGTCTGCGCCAGTTCGGTCAAAATCTCCCAATCGGCCTTGGCACCGGGCAACGGACGCAACGTACGGCGAATGGCCTGCACGTGGTGATCGACGTTGGTCATAGTGCCATCTTTTTCTGCAAAGGTCACGGCAGGCAGCACAACATCAGCCTGCTGTGCCGTCTCGGAGAGCACAATGTCCTGTACGATGGTGAACTCTAGCGACGAGGGCAGCTCCGGTTTAGCTAGGTGACGGACGGGATTAGCACCCATGACATACAGTGCTTTGATCTGTGGGCTGCTCATTATCTCTTCGTATGACATGCCAACCTGTGCGGGCAACTGATAGCCGGGGAGTGCGTCGGGTAGAAGACCCATATCGCGTGCTCCAAGCGAGTTGGCGTCTTCAAAGAGTGGTCCCACACCAGCACCGGGGCGACCAATAGTATTGGTGAGCACAGCCAGAGTTTGCAAGTCTGCCGCCAAGTCTTCGCAGTCAGGTGTCCGTGTCGCCATCTCATCGTAGAGCATGATCGCGCCCCTAGCCTCTATGATCTCATCGGCAAGATGTTGAAGCTGTGATATGGCCTCAGGCCCCAACGTCTGCGTAGCGGCCTGCAGGCTCTGATCCTCGCGCTCTAGCTTTGTGCGCACATCTTCGTAGCCGTCGGTCTTGATGTTTTGGTTGCTCAATGCCTGCTTGAGTAAAAGCTTGGCAGCAATACCCGCAGCATGTTGTGGAATGGTAATCTTGCGTGTAGCGAAACGATCAAGCTCTGTTTCATGCGCGTTAACGATAGAAAGTTTTGCGCCCCCCTTGATGGCCTTCTTGATACGCAGGTTGAGAACGGGCTGACGCTGGTAGGGATCGGCGGCGATCAACACGAGGTGCGAGGCTTTCTCGATCTCTGCGATGCTATTGGTCATCATCCACGGCTTGCCCGTCAAGCGATCACGTGGAGCAGGGAACAGCCCGTGATAATGATCGATGTTAGGCGTGCCGACGACCTTGCGCAGGAATTTCTGGAAGAGATAGGCTTCTTCATTGGTGGTACGCGTCGAGCCGATACCAGCCACCGCTTGTGCTCCGTGTTTGGCAATGGTCTTTTTGAGGCGTGTGGCGATGTAGTCGAAAGCCGCGTCCCAGTTGGTCGGCACAAGGCTGCCCTCGTGGCGAAAGAGAGGTGTACGCAGACGCTGTGGGCTGTTGACGAACTCGAAGCCCCAGCGCCCACGGTTACACAGCCAGCCGTCGTCGATTTCGTCGTTTGTGCGCGACATCAAGCGCATCACCTTGTCAACGCGTACGTCTATGCGCACGTTACAGCCAACACTACAGTTGTTGCAGACGCTGGGCGTACGCTTAAGCTCCCAAGGCCGCGACTTGAAGCGATAACTTGCCGCAGTCAAGGCACCCACAGGACATATCTCAACGGTGTTGCCGGAGAAGATGGAATCGAAAGCGTGCTCGGGAGCTGTGCCGACCTCCATCTTGTGGCCTCGTGAGATCATCACGAGGCCATTATCCATAGAGATTTCGGAGCAAAAACGCGTGCAGCGTTGGCAGAGAATGCAGCGCTCGCGGTCAAGCAGTACGTCGTTGCTGACAGCAATGGGCTTGCTGTAGTGACGCTTGTACAGGTTGAAACGTGTGCCACCTGGCCCGTGGCGCAAGGTGAAATCTTGCAGATCACACTCGCCGCCTTTATCGCAAATAGGACAGTCGAGCGGATGATTGATAAGCAAGAACTCCAGAGTGCCTCGACGAGCCTTGAGTACTCTCTCCGTGTTTGTATGCACAACCATGCCCTCGCTCACCGGAGTCGTACAGGCCGTCTGCGGTGGTTTGGGCATCTTTTCAATCTCGACGAAGCACATGCGGCACGCCCCCAAGGGTGGCATCTTGGGGTGATAGCAGTAAATAGGAATTTCTATTCCGGCCTGTTGTGCTGCCGCCCATACCACGGTTCCGGCGGGAACCTCGACGGGTATGTCGTCAATGGTCAGGTGAATGAGTTCTGGTTTTTTCTCTTCTTCTGGCATATGTTTTTTACCATCTATCAAAGTCATGCCCCTACCAGGCACGTTCCAACCATGCAATGACCGTGCTTGACATGGTATTCAAACTCGGAGCGGAAAAGCTTGATGCCACTGGTGATGGAACTGGTAGCGGCGTCACCTAGCGGGCAGAACGATTTGCCGCTGATGTTGTCACAAATGTCGAGTAGCAGCGCTATGTCGCCCTCTGTGCCGTGTCCGTGTTCGAGGCGTTCCAGTATCTCCGTCAGCCAGTATGTGCCTTCGCGGCAAGGAGTGCATTTGCCACAGGACTCGTCACGATAAAATTCCGTCATGCGTAGGATAGCAGCGACGATACAGGTGTCCTGGTCGATGACCACCACGCCACCAGAGCCGAGCATGGAGCCTGCGGCTGCAATAGACTCGAAGTCGAGCGGCGTGTCTAATTTGTCGGGGCCTAGCAGAAAAGTGGATGAGCCGCCAGGGATAATTGCTTTCAGCTCCTTGTCGCCGAGGATACCGCCGCCGTACTGTTCGTCGTAGATCAATGTGCGCAGTGGCGTACCCAATGGCAACTCGTAGTTACCAGGCTTCTTAACGTGTCCGCTCAAGCAGAAGATACGCGTCCCTTTGCTCTTCTCAGTGCCGAAACTGGCGTACCACTCAGCACCATTCTGTACGATGGAGGGCACCGTACACAGCG
The DNA here is from genome assembly GCA_019240835.1 of Ktedonobacteraceae bacterium. GTDB lineage: Bacteria > Chloroflexota > Ktedonobacteria > Ktedonobacterales > Ktedonobacteraceae > JAFATZ01. Next base: position 30,686 of record JAFAXQ010000053.1, on the reverse strand, counting down.
TCTCACAGTTATTAATAACAGTAGGCCCTCCATAGAGGCCAATTGCGGCGGGGAAAGGAGGCTTCAAGCGTGGGTAACCGCGTCGACCTTCGAGCGATTCCATCAAAGCGCTTTCCTCACCGCAGATATAAGCGCCCGCGCCACGATGAACGATCACATCCAGGCTAAAATCACTGCCTAGAATATTGTTGCCGATCAGTCCGGCTGCGTACGCTTCATTTACCGCTCGCTCTACCTGGCGAGTTGCATATGCTAACTCGCCGCGCACGTAAATAAAGGCAGTTGAAACGCCGCAGGCATAACTGGTCAGGATCACTCCTTCAACGAGCAGATGAGGATTCTTCTCCATCAGCATGCGGTCTTTGAACGTGCCGGGTTCGCTCTCATCAGCGTTACAGCAGAGATAGCGTGTCTTGCCGTTCTTGGCTAGGAAGCCCCACTTCATACCTGTAGGGAAGCCTGCGCCACCTCGTCCACGTAGGCCCGATTGCTTGACCATTTCAGCGATTTGATCGGGCTGGTAGTCTTTAAGAGCCTTGGCCAGTGCTTCATAGCCGCCGTGTTGACGATACACATCTATGTTGTCCAGGTCGGGGACATCCAGGTTTTTGGTGATAATCAATGCAATTCTCCATCTAGCTCGTCAATAAGTGTGTCGGCCATCTGCAGTGTGACGTTTTCGACAAACTCGTTATTGACTTGCAGCACGGGTGCAGTGCCACAGGAGGCGAGGCATTCGGCGGTCATCAGCGTGTAGCTGCCATCGGCAGTTGTCTCGCCACGCTTGATACCGAGACGCTTTTCCAGGTGCTCGACCAATGCGTCACAGTTGCGCAAGTAGCAAGAGATGCTCGTGCATACTTTAATGATCCTCTTGCCTGGCTGGTGCTGGTGGTACATTGTATAGAAGGTGGCAATACTCTCTACGTCGTCAACGCTCATGCCTATGGCCTCGGCGATGGTACACAGTCCTTGTTGTGTGATATAGCCCTCTTCTTGCTGGGCTAGATACAGCGCTGGCATAACAGCCGAGCGCGCCACGGGATAGCGTGCAGCCAGACTTTGCATGCGCTGCTTCGTCTCTTCTGAAATCATCGATCAACCTCACCTAGCACAATATCGATGCTACCAATAGCCACGACAACGTCGGAGAGAAAGCGTCCCTCAATCATCACTGGCAGGACTTGTAAGTTGGCGAACGAGGCACCGCGCACGTGCATGCGGTAGGGTTTGGCGCTGCCATCACTGACGATATAGAAGCCAAGCTCACCTTTAGGTGATTCTGTACGCGTGAACACCTCGCCTTCGGGTGGGCGATAGCCCTCGGTATAGAGCTTAAAGTGGTGAATAAGCGCTTCCATGCTGCCCGTAATCTGCCACTTGGGTGGCGGTGTAATCTTGGGACTGCTGACACGGAAGGCTCCTGTGGGTATGCCGTCAAGAGCTTGGTTGATGATCTTCAGACTTTGCTCCATTTCAAGCATACGCACGAGATAGCGATCATAGGCATCACCATTTGAGCCAACGGGAATATCAAAATCAAACTGCTCATAGCCGCTGTAAGGGAAGACTTTGCGTATGTCCCATACTACCCCACTACCACGCAAGACGGGGCCACTGGCTCCATAGGCGATAGCATCCTTCGCACTCAGGTGGGCAATTCCCCTGGTGCGTTCAAGCCAGAGCTGGTTGTTGGTCAACAGGTCGTGATACTCCTGTAGACGCTGTGGGAAGATGCCTGTGAACTCGCGCACCTTGGCATCAAAACTAGCAGGCAGATCGGCCTGTAGCCCACCGGGACAGATATAGCTGGTCATCAGACGCACGCCTGAGACATACTCAAAGATGTCTAAGATTATCTCGCGCTCACGGAAGCAGTAAAGGAAGACGCTCATAGCCCCTAGGTCGAGCGCGTGTGTGCCCAACCATACCAGATGGCTGGCGATACGCTGCAGCTCAGCCAAGACTACGCGCACATACTTGATCTTGTCGGTGATCTCGTGCTCAATGCCCAAGAGCTTCTCGACAGTGAGCGAGTAGCCCAGATTGTTGCACAGGGGGGCCAAATAGTCCATGCGATCTGTCAGCACCAGTGCCTGGTGGTAGGTTTTGGCCTCAGCAGTCTTCTCAATGCCCGTGTGTAGAAAGCCAATGTCGGGAACTGCTTTGACAACGGTCTCACCCTCAATTGTCAGGATCAGGCGCAACACGCCATGAGTGCTAGGATGCTGAGGTCCCATGTTGATGGTCATCGTATCGACACGTTGCCCATCCTCCAATTGCTGATTATCCGCGATGGCGTCATAATTTTCTAGTTGTTGTTGTTGCATATATCCTCGTGGCTAGTATGCACATTATCTTCTCTAATTGTAACTCTTCAGTAAAGCGGGTCACAAGGAGCTATAGGGCCTGCTGCAATCTTCTGCACTGAAGAAGTATGTTATCCCTTTGGCATGCCAGGTTCCTGGTTCGGATTGATTTTTGTGCGGCTCTCATTCAATTCGCGGCCCTGCGGGGTGCGTAGTGTTTGGCTGCCAACGCCGGGGTCGCTATCATAGGGCACCTGTCCACCCCAATGTGGTTCAGGCAGATCAAAGCCAGAGAGAGGGTAGTCCTTGCGCAGCGGATGCGTCGTCCAGTCATTTGGCATTAGAATGCGGCGCAGGTCAGGATGGTCAGTAAAGGTGAGACCGAACAGATCGTACACCTCGCGTTCGTACCAATTGGCTCCTGGCCAGACCCCTGTTACCGTCGGTAGCGCCGGATTTTCCTCGCGCCGCTGCCCAACCTGTATCTTCAAGCGTAGAAAACATTGATTGGACAGAGAAAGCAGTTGATAGACCACGTCGAAGCGCGGTACACGCTCAAGCCAATCTACTGCTGTAATCGTCTCAAGGAAGTCGTATTGCAGATCTTTTTTCAGATAGGTGCATACAGATGCTAAATGCTCGGCCTTGAGTAAAATGGTCTGCTCGTCGCGAAAGTCAGAAGTCTCAATTACTGCGTGCGGAAACTTCTCTCGCACCAACTCTACTGTTGATGGTGCTGTTGTAAGCATACGTACAATATTCCTCACATATTCTTTTTCTTTGTGCTTCCCTTAAAGTTCCTCACCGATAGGCCCTATCAACTGAAGTCCGCTATCCTTTAAAGGGTCGGGCGGATTGGGAATACCTGCGCGGATTTTGCGCTGTAGCTCGTTGAAGCCGTAAAGCAGCATATCGGGCGTCGGGGGACAACCGGGGATGAAGACATCTACTGGCAGGATCTTGTCCACGCCTTGCACAATAGCATAGTTGTTGAAAACGCCACCACATGATGCACAGGCCCCCATTGAGATCACCCACTTAGGCTCAGGCATCTGGTCGTAAATCTGCCGCAGTATGGGTGCCATCTTGACCGAGCAACGCCCTGCCACAATCAGCAAGTCGGACTGGCGCGGCGAGGCACGGTACACTTCGGCTCCAAAGCGTGCGATATCGAAGCGGTCGGCGCTGGTCGCCATCATCTCAATAGCACAGCACGCCAGGCCGAACAGAGCAGGCCATAGCGAGGAACTACGTCCCCAATCGAGCAATTTGTGTACTTGGGTCGTCAAAACCCCAAAATCGCCGTCTTTTGTATGCATCGCCAATTCTTGTCGCGGGCGAGCAGTCTGTGTATTCGAGACGGTCTGTACCGGCTCCCAGGGGTTCTTGACTACTCCCATGTGAATGCTCCCTTGCGCCAGACATACACGTAACCCACCATCAGAATGAGTAGAAAGACGAGTAGTTCAATCAGTCCAAAAACTTTCAACTGATGCATTAGGATGGCAAGTGGATAAAACGAAACAATTTCAATGTCGAATACTATAAAGAGCATACCTGTCAAGAGATATTTAACAGGAAAGCGTCTTTTTGGCGCTGCAATCTCCTGCATGCCACACTCATAGGGAGCTAACTTCTCCGGCGTCGGCTTCTTGGGTCCAATAATGGCGGTAATGACCATCACTAGGATGCCGAAGAGGATAGCCAGGGTTACCATAATAAAAATAGGGAGTGTTGTTGCCATAGGTGCAATTCTTCATTCCTATCTCTGTCGGCACAGCACACATCGAGCATAAGACGTGTATGCTGCATCTATTGACTAGTGTCCAAAGTACACTTCCTCACGTTTATCCTAGCACAGCAGGGGGCGAGTGTCAAACAAAACGCGAACAGGTTTCTTGTGGTCACCCTGTTCTCTAGCTATGGCCTTGGCTCGTAAGACTCCGACATACATGGCAAGCGCTGCAAGATAGCACGTAAGCTAAAGCCCTGTACGAGTAGGGTAAAAAGTACAACGGCGTAGGTGGCAAAGAGAAAGTTACTGCGGTTCGGCACGTCCAGAGGTAATGCCAGCACCAGCGCTAGTGAGAGTGCTCCTCGTAGGCCACTCCAGAAGATGACAAAGCGCCATGAGCGCAAGCGCTTACCAGGCACGGTAGGCGGCAAACCAGTGGGCAATGCCGCCACTATCACGAAGCGCGCTGCCAGGACAGCTATAATAGCCAGCCCTGCCGTCAAGAGCAGTGACACGCTATCCTGAGAGTCGAGCAAGCGTGTAGGATTCAACTGTATTCCCACCAGTAGGAAGAGCAGCGCGTTAGCAAGAAAGGCTATCACGCTCCAGAAATTGTCAACGGCCTCGTGTGTTAGCTCCGACATGCCCATTGCTTGTCCACTGCTAAGAATCAAGCCTGCCAGAATAACGGCAAGAATGCCAGAGGTGTGCAAAAAGTCGGCGAGCAGGTAAACGCCATAGGCCGTCACGATAGTAATGGTGGTTTCGATCAGAGGATCATCAATCATTTTGACGAAGCGGTTGATAAGGAAGCCGCACAGAGCACCGATGAGGACACCTCCCCCTGCCTGCAAGAGAAAAGTTTGTATGCCCTCTAACCACGCCCCTGCCGCGGACAAAGCTTCGCCGTGTGCATTGAGCAGCACGAGAACCAAAAATACCTGGTACAGTGCGCCCGCCACACCATCGTTAAAGAGGCTCTCTGCCTCAATAATAGTTGACAACTGCTTGTTGATTCTCAACTGACGAAATAGCCCAAGCACAGCCACGGGATCGGTTGGTGAGAGGATAACTGCCAGTAGAAACGCCTGTTCCCAATTCAATATAGTAAAAAAAGAGAGAGGAACAGTGATCAATACTACCTCCAACAACAGTGCAGGACCGGCCAGCAAAAAAATAACGAGCCAGTTCTCGCGCATCACCTGTAGCGAAATAGCCCAGGAGCCTTCAAAGAGCAAAGCAGGCAGGAACACGAACAGTACCAAGTCAGGGGTAAGGTGAAGGTGAGCATTGCTGTCAAAGAAGCTGATGAGCAGACCTACCACGACCAGACCAAGCGTGTAGGGGATCTTTAAGCGCCTGGTTATCAGGATGACTGTTAAGGCAATAAGTAGGAGAAGGACGAGTAGGCGCACAATCGCGGTGATTTCTGTCATGCTTTCATCCTAGCTGTTAGTCTTTTCTTTCCTCTTGCACAATCGCCCCTTTGGATTGATGTACTGGTTCGGCCAGGGTTCCATCAAGGATAAACGTATTATAACAGAGTGAGTCTTGACTTCTTCTATCAGAATGCCTATAATTGATGAGGTATAAGTCAGAAAGGATAGCATGTATCAACACCTACTCACTCGCATTACCCAGCGTACTGCCCGTGTCGGTGTCATTGGGCTGGGGTATGTAGGCTTGCCGCTGGCCACTGAATGGGCACGTGCAGGCTTTCGTGTCACAGGAATCGACATCGACGCTCAGCGTGTGGCAATGTGCCAACAGGGCGTTTCTTGGATTGCTGATATAGCATCACATGATCTTGCGGCACTCGTACGAGAAGACCGCTTAACGGCAACGACTGACATGACAGTGCTTGCCGAATTGGATGCTGTTAGCATTTGCGTTCCAACTCCTTTGAATAAGACGAAGGATCCAGATATTAGTGCCGTCCTCAGCGCCATCGATGCTGTTCTTGCATACCTGCGTCGGGGCCAACTCATCGTGCTCGAAAGCACGACCTACCCTGGTACTACTGACGAACTTATTCTGCCATGTCTCAGTCAGACAGGCTTAACCGTCGGTGAGGATTTTTTCCTAGCCTTTTCTCCAGAGCGTATTGACCCGGGTAATAAGTACTATACCCTGAGCAACACGCCAAAGATTGTCGCTGGTATCACACCACAGTGCCTAGAGGTAGTGACAGCACTATACAAAACGGTGATAGAGAGCGTCGTGCCTGTCAGCTCTACTCGGGTAGCGGAACTCGTCAAGCTCCAGGAAAATACGTTCCGTGCCGTCAACATTGGTATGGTCAATGAACTGGCCATTATTGCTAACCTGCTTGGTGTTGATGTGTGGGAAGTTATTTCTGCAGCAGCAACCAAGCCTTTTGGGTTCATGCCTTTTTATCCCGGACCCGGTCTTGGAGGTCACTGTATTCCTATTGACCCACATTATCTAGCGTGGAAGCTGCGCACTCTCAATTACAAGACTCGTTTCATCGAGGTGGCAAGCGAGATCAATGCGCAAATGCCGCGCTATGTGGTTGAGCGCGTTGTCAGTGCTATGAATGAGGTGAGCAAATGCCTCAAAGGCTCACGCATCCTCATACTAGGCGTAAGCTATAAACGTGATGTGGCCGACCTGCGCGAATCTCCCGCCCTTGATATTATCGAGCTGCTACAAGAGCGCAAAGCACATATTGAGTATGCCGACCCCTATATACCCACATTAAGACTCGCAGGAACAACGCTAACGGCTGTGCCACTTGATGATGAATGTCTGAGGGGTGTTGACTGCGTTGTCATCGTCGCGGATCATAGCGTCTTTGATTATGCCCATCTGTGCAGAACCGCTTCTCTTGTCGTTGATACGCGTAATGCTACGGCTGGTATCAGTGGATCGCACATCTGGCGATTATGATAGCTTCGAGAAGTCTTTACCCAGCCGTTGCCGCAAACGATCTATAGACTCAGCAACAGCTACCCATACAGGGCGCAGGTCCTGCCAGTCGAGGTAATCATAGCCGCTTGGGGTCAAGAAATCGGTACAAAACTCGAGCAACGCTTGAGCTGGTGGCGTCACTCCTGGCCTGCCCCGTTGCGTGAACGTCTGAGCCGTGGTCAGCAGATCTCCTTCTAGGTAGCGCATCCACCCGCCAACCTGATAGCCTGGGACTCGCTCGATGCGGTCACCATTTGCCCATTGATAGAGCAGGTAAGGGAAGTCCACCCCAGCACGGACGGCCACCTCAACCGAAGCTGACAAACGAGGATTCACTTCCATAAGATAGGGTTTACCAACACTATCGCGTCGAAACTCGACTTCTGAATAGCCTTCTAAAGCCATTTCCCGCACAAGTCGCTCTGCTTGCTGGCCAATATCCTCCGGCAGAGCAATACTTTGGCGATACACTGATGAGCCACCTAATGGTGGCTGGGTGCGCTTGGCCCATTGTGCAAAGCGGGCATACATCTGCCCGTGGGCATACAGCAAGCTGACCGCTTCGCGCTTTCCCGAGAGAAACTGCTGCAAGAGCACAGGCGCGCCATCCTGAGTCAATTGCTCAACCGCAAGACGCGCTTCATCGGCTGTGGTGACCAACTGACAGACGAGTCGTTGGCCGTGTTGCTCGCCCCAGACCCAGGACGCAACAGGTTTGATGACTGCAGGCAGGCCAATCTCACGTAGGGCTGCTGCAAGCTCGCTGACAGTTTTTATCATGACCCCTCTTGGCACACCCAGACCCAATTGTTCAGCCATCTGAAGGGTTTGGTCTTTGTTGAGGGCGAGTGCTAAAGCAGGCTCTTGTGCCAAAGCAAGACGTACTCGCTTTTCCAGTTCTTGGCGATGCTCACGGAGTACAGCAAGCGTGCCGTCGGAAGAGGTGATGAGCACCCTTACACCTGTATCGTCAAGTAACTGCAGCAGATATTCTACAAAAGGGTGAGTGCTCTCCTCGTAAGCTGGGGCAATATAGGCGTGGTGGCACCAACGTGAAGCAAAGGTAGGTACATGGCTGGACTGTTTGATCAGGCTGGCAATTTCCACTGCGGCCACAGGCATACCACGACGCCCAAGCGAGCGTATGGTCACCAGTGACTGGCGCAGTTTTGCATCAAGCACCAGTGCGTCATAGGTCACCTTGCCCTTAGCTTGCTGCACCTTAGTAAGTTGCTGTTCGACCAGCGGTGAACGCACATACAAGTCTTCTTCCAGAGAATCTTTCATACTTTTTTCCTACAACAAGACCAACCAAGCAAACCGATAAGCTCTGTTGCCTGCATCAACCACATGACTTCCTCGTTCTAGACTACTGCTTGGGATGAAGACAGTCTAATCTCTGCATCTGGCATGCACAATCATGAAAACACGAAGATTTCTGGTAAGTATTTTCTCGCAGGTTTCATAGGTAAATGTATGAGGGACTCTGGCTGCTACTTAGGGAAAAGGGCGTATAGATCCTTCGGGGAGATACCCATCAAAAATGCTCGTACTTTTATGGTTATGCTCAGTCAATCGCTGTGCTACGATGATTTGCGCGGAGATTAAAGTTGGCTGTTGTTCTAAGCTACTCAAGTCGGCATGCGACGTTGAGATAAGGGAGAGGCCGGATAACCTATTGCAGTTAACTGAGGATTCCTTCAAAGTTCGAGGTTTAAGTGAACCCCTGTTGAAGCACTAGCGGCAGTGTTAAAGATGTTGATGGTTAAACGCGTACAAAAGCAAAACATACCAATCCTCATGTATCATAGTATTTCGAGCTATGCTAGCCCAAAGTTTAGGCCATGCATCGTATCGCCGGAGGTGTTTGAGGAACATCTGTCGTACTTAGAACAGCATCATTACACCTCAATGACGGTGACGCAATTTGTGCAAGCAATGGACCAGGGATGGGGTAAGCTTCCTCCGCGGCCCGTGATATTGACCTTCGATGATGGCTACGAGGATTTTTATACCTGCGCCCTGCCAGCTCTGCAACGTCACGGCTTTGTAGCGACTCTCTACATCGCTACTATGTTCGTAGGCGGCACGAGTCGTTGGTTGCAGCGTGAAGGCGAATCGCTGCGCCCCATGCTCATGTGGGACCAAGTAGCTAAGATCAGCGCAAGCGGGATTGAGTGCGGTGCTCATACTCATACTCACCCGCCACTGGATATGCTATCTCCTTCTGTAGCACGTAGCGAAATCGTTCACTCCAAAGAGTTGCTGGAGGAACATCTTGGTCAACATGTCTCAAGTTTCGCATATCCGTTTGGCTATTACACTTCTGTTGTGCGGCGGATTGTGCAGGAATCCGGTTATACTTCGGCCTGTGCGATCAAACATACGATAAGTTCTCCGGTCGACGACCCATATGCCTTAGCTCGTCTTGCGATCAAACCGGATACTGATGTGCATGATTTAGCCACTGCTCTATCTAGTGGCTGTGGACCCCTGGTTGCATCCCCTGTGAAGCGGATACGCGCCAATGTGCGGCAAGGTGTACGAGGCGTGTACGGAAAGCTTTGGGCGGGCTGGAGCGCCATTGATAAGAGGGCTAGTAAGGAAATCAGGTCTAGCTATGCCAATTGAATCTAGTTCGTTGCGTGTGCTGCTGGTGGCTGTGCGCTACTTCCCCTACATGGGAGGTTCAGAGACGCACGTCTATGAGGTAGGACGGCGTTTAGCGCGTGCTGGTGTCGAGGTCACAGTTCTGACAACGGACGTGAGCGGACGGCTTCCAGCCTTTGAGGAGGTAGATGGGGTGCGGATTCATCGGGTGCTTGCCTGGCCGACCAATAAGGACTACTACTTTGCACCAGCTATCTATCGCTTCATTGCTCGTGGGCAGTGGGACCTTGTGCATTGTCAAGGGTACCATAGCCTGGTACCACCTCTTGCGATGCTTGCTGCGTGGCGAGCCAAACTTCCCTACGTTCTCACTTTTCATAGCGGTGGGGACGTATCGCGCTTGCGCAGCTTGCTACGTGGACTGCAAAGGGCGATGTTGCGCCCACTCTTGTCGCGAGCGCGAAAGTTAATCGCTGTTTCAGCATTCGAGGCAGATTTCTTCCGAGAACAGTTGCGGCTTCCAGGCGAGCAATTTGTGATCATTCCAAACGGAGCGTATCTGCCTGAAGTGCCGGGGTCGGCGGGAGAAGCAACAGACGAGGTAGATGAAGGCCCCCTGATTGTCTCAATCGGTCGGCTTGAACGGTACAAAGGGCATCAACGGGTGATCGCGGCTCTGCCAAAGGTGCTGGAACTTGTTCCAAATGTGCGGGTCCGTATCGCGGGCGTAGGTCCGTATGAATCGGCCCTGCAAAAGATGGCAAGAAAGCTTGGTGTTGCCGAACGTGTAGAAATTCGGCCAGTTCCGCCAGGGGACCGTGGCAGCATGGCCTCGCTGCTTGCGCGAGCTGACCTTGTGACGCTACTTAGCCAGTATGAATCCCAAGGCATCGCTGTTCTGGAGGCACTTGCTCTGCGGCGTCCAGTGCTCGTCACCGCCACCTCCGCGTTGCAGGAGCTAGCTGATCGTGGCCTCGTACGCACGGTCCCCCTCAACAGTACATCAGAAGCAGTAGCGACAGCAATGGTCGACCAACTGCGCCATCCGCTGGTACCGCCGAACGTCGAATTGCCAATGTGGGACGACTGTGCAGCTAATCTTTTAGCCCTCTACCAGACCATCGTGCAGGATGTCACTAAGAGTATCGTGCGGGGAGCATCATGCGTATCTTGATGCTCTCACAGTTCTATCCACCTATTATTGGGGGGGAGGAACAACACGTTCGCGCCCTGAGCACCGAGCTTGTGGCTCGTGGCCACGACGTAACCGTCGTCACGCTGTGGCACCAGGGCTTAGCAGAGTTCGAGCTGGACCAAGGTGTGCGTGTGTATCGTGTTCGCTCCTCAATGCAGCGTATGCCCTGGCTCTTCAGTAACAGCAAACGGTGCTACGCGCCACCATTTCCTGATCCAGAGATAACGCTGGCGTTGCGCCGTGTCATTGTGCAGGAGCGGCCTGAGATAGTTCATGCACATAACTGGCTTGTCTATTCCTTTCTACCACTGAAGGTCTGGAGTGGGGTACGGCTCATCGTAACTTTACACAACAATAATCTGGTATGCGCGAAGCTGACACTTCTGTATCACAATGCACTGTGCGAGGGGCCTGGTTTTACGAAGTGCCTCGGCTGTGCCACCCAATATTACGGCTTGGTAAAGGGAATACCCACTGTGCTGAGTAATTGGGTGATGAGTCTGGTGGAGCGAGGTGCCGTTGACATGTTCTTACCGGTGAGTCAAGCAGTGGCGCTTGGCTGTCACCTGGTCGGGAGTCAACTGCCATTCCAGGTCATTCCCAACTTCATACCTGACGATATTAGTACACTACAAGGTGACCTTAAGCCCTACCTTGCACAACTACCTGACGAGGATTACCTGCTCTTCGTCGGTGCTTTGGGCCACCTCAAGGGAGTGGATGTGCTGCTACGAGCATATGCTGGTCTTACCCATGCGCCCCCCCTGGTTCTCATTGGGCACGAAATGCCAGACTGGTCAGTTATGGCCGTAGATTGTCCGCGCAACGTCTTTGTGCTAAGGGACTGGCCGCGCTATGCAGTTATGGAGGCATGGCATCGTAGCATGATGGCATTAATTCCCACAGTGGGGCCTGACTCTTGTCCGACGGTAGCTATGGAGGCGATGACCATGGGCAAGCCTATTGTCGCCTCGCGTGGTGGTGGGCTAATCGACCTCGTGACTGATGGTGAGACCGGCTTTCTGGTTCAACCGGGGGATGCGACAGCTCTACAGCAAGCCATCGAGAGGTTGCTGGCGCATCCAGATCTTCGCAGTCGTATGGGGCAAGCCGCACTACGCAAAGTCATGGCGTTTCAGGCTAGCACAGTTGTACCGCGTATTGAGCACATATATGAACAGGTATAGGTATGGCTAATGTACTGGCGGGTCTGAGAGAGCCTGAGTTGCTGGCTGACGATATCGCGGTCGCCACCGCTCTACCGAGAGCCGACAATTGGGGTTGGTTGCCGGCGCTAAGCGTGACCAGCGCACTGGGACTGTTGCTGCTAGCGCTGGCATACAACGCGGGGCGTTTTGCATCACAAGTATCCGAGCCGCTGTATTGGTTTGGCCTGCTAGTGCTTTTTCTACCCGTCGCGTGGCGTCTCTTCTCACCTGATGCAGCACGACGAGAGCGCATTGCTCTTGTCATTATGTTGGGAATGGCACTCTACTTTGGTAAGCTGTTGGGATACCCACTTTATTTCGCGCACTTTGACGAATTGCTACACCTGCAAGCAACAACCGATATGCTCGCGAATGGGCACCTCTATGACGATTTTCTACATGTGCGAACGGCAAACGATATTATGGCGAGCGGGCATCTCTTTCAGGCAAATCCCGGTTTACCAATTAGCCCTTTTTATCCTGGGCTAGAGATTGCCACAAATGCACTTAGCAGCCTGACAGGACTGTCTGCTTTCGCTGCTGGGTCTGTGTTAATTGGGGTAGCACGGCTGGTGCTTATGCTGGCGCTCTACCTATTCTACGAACACGTTAGTAACTCGGCACAAGTAGCAGGGATTTCCACACTGTTATACGTTGCTTGCGTGGGCTGGTTCAACGGAGGGTTCTCGTATGAGTCTCTAGCCCTACCTCTCACGGTGCTCGTTGCCTTCGCCATAGCCCTGCGTTGCGCTGTCGGTGGCCATAGAGGTCTGACCCTGATGATCTGTCTTGGCATTGGGGCGGTAGTGATCACGCACCATATAACGTCATATATACTCACACCATTCCTGTTTGTCTGGATGGTGACATCTTTTCCTCAAAGTTGCCATCAGAAAGGTCATGTAGGACCGGGCGGAGCAGCGCTGCTAGCGTTAGGGCTGTGTGCCGTCTGGCTGCAATACACGGGGGATATGGCAGTAGGTTACCTAAGCCCACACGTTGATAGTACAGTGCATCAGGTCTTGCAGATACTCGCTGGCGAAGAAGCAACCCGGCAACTGTTTCATGACGGTGCAGGCTTCGTGACGCCTCTGTGGGAGCGTGTAACAGGGTTTGCTTCGGTGGCTTTGATCCTGCTGGGGCTGCCATTTGGGCTGTTCCACATCTGGCGAAAATATCGCACCAGTGCAGTCGCCCTTGCCCTGGCTAGCGGAGCACTTGCCTACCCGGTGAGCCAGGCATTCCGTCTGACGCCTGCTGGAGCGGAATCAGCGGATCGGTTAGCAGCATTTCTCTTTTTCGGGGTTGCCTTCGTCCTGACCATTGGAACCAAACAGTTCTGGTTGTCTCACGGGCTGAGCTGGAGACAAGCTGCAGTAGTCATGGGCGCAATAGGCATCATCGTCGTGGGGCAAGCGATCGTGAGTGATGGACCATCGTGGGCTCGTATGCCGGGGCCATATCTGATTTCTGCTGATCAGCGTTCTATTGAGCCGCAAGGTGTGACGGCAGCAGAGTGGGCGCGCTCCTACCTTGGACCCGGGCGTCGCGTAGCCACTGACCGTATCAATACGTTGCTCATGATGACGTATGGGAACGAGTGGACTGTCACAGCCTTGGACGCCAAAACCGACGTGGCGCAGATATTTATCTCACTGCAATTTGGACCGGACGTAGAGTCTATTCTGCAGGAAGACAAGATTCAGTATCTCGTTGTTGATCGTCGACTCAGCGAAGGATTGCCACGGGTGGGAACCTACTTCAGCGTAGATGCGTCTAACACTTTGCAGTCCCAACCAATCAGTCCGCTAGCGCTAGCAAAATTTGATAACGTGAAGAATGTGAGTCGACTTTTCGATAGCGGCGATATCATTATCTATGACGTTGAAGCAATTGCGGGCAAGTCGTAGTTACAGGCAATGCGAAACAAGCATTTCTCACTTTTGAGGGAGAAATACTAAATGAAACATAGGTCTATTGATATACTTGTGACAATCGCAGTCACCATTGTTGCAGTCACTTTGACATTCGCGGTGACGCCGGATAGTGTGCTTGGTCGCATCTGGACATTACCACTTGTGCTCGTGTTGCCGGGCTACGCGCTAATGGTAGCGATGTTCCCCAGAGGCTCGTTTGGGCTTGCAGAGCGCCTCGTTTTTAGCCTAGGTTTAAGTCTAACGATTGTGATATTAGGTGGGTTTGCGCTTAATTGGACGCCATTTGGCTTGCGCGCAAGCTCCTGGTCAGTGCTCTTAGGTAGTATTACGCTGGGCACCTGTGTCGTCGCACTCGTACGTCGGCGAGGACAGAGCGTAACTAGTTCAGCACGGAGGGGACTTAGGAGTCTTGTTTTCACAGTTCGTCAAGGGTTGCTATTGGGCTTAGCTGCGCTAATAGTGTGTGCAGCGATAATTGTGTCTAGCGTCGGAGTGGCACAGCAACCCTTTGCGGGATTTACCCAGCTCTGGATACTGCCGACAGGGGGAGCCAACCCGTCGAATGTTGCCCGTCTTGGGGTGCGCAACATGGAGTCGAAAGCTATGCAGTACAGGCTCAGTGTTAACGTGGACGGCAAGGTAGTGAAGGTATGGTCTTCTATTGATCTCAAGGTGAACGAGAAGTGGGAAGTGACACTTGTGCTACCACAAACCCATCATGCTGCAAAAGTGGAGGCGTTGCTCTACCATACAAACGCTCCCACAACGATATACCGTCATGTTGTGCTATGGCTTAGCACATGAGAGAAAGCGGTGCAGTGGTAGGCGTGTATAGTTTTGTATACATCGTCGCACGGCAACAGAGAGAACAAAAGCGAGTGCTATGATTTTCGAACAGGTCAGCCAGAACTTCTGGTCGTTGTTACATGCATTGGTTCGGCGCATACGCAATGATTCTTTGCTACGCAATAGCATCTACATCATGAGTACAACCGTTACTACGTCAGCCATCGGCTACCTCTATTGGATTGTGGCAGCCCATATCTACTCAACCCAGGATGTAGGCTTGGCGTCAGCGATTATTGCTGTTATGATGCTCACTGCGACTTTTAGCAACCTGGGTATAGACTCAACGTTGGTACACATCTTGCCTCGCCGTGAGACAGGTTATGCGTGGTCGCTCACACTGAATGCAGGATTGGTGATAGGTACCTTAGCTGGCTTACTTGCTGGCAGCATTGTTGTCTTGGTTCTTCCTTTCTTCTCGCGCCAGTTCGCTATCTTCGCATATTATCCTACCTGTGCCTTTGTCTTCATTGCTGGGGTGCCACTATGGATCATTACCACACTGTTAGATCAAACCTTTGTAGCAGAGCGAGCTGCAAACAACACGCTAGTGCGCAATGCAGCTTTTGCCGTGATCAAGTTTGTACTGATGGTGTTGCTCACCTCATGGGGCGTATTGGGGATTTTCTCTGGGTTCGTCCTGGCCGCTGCGGCTACTTTGATAGGAGCATGGTTGGTGCTGATACCATATCTGAAGCGAGCCTACTGCTTGGCCGTGCGTGGTATAGTAGGGCAGGTCCGCACCATGCTCTCATTGCTTGCATGGAATCATTTCATCAATATCGGTGGCTTGATGCCTGTATATCTGGTGCCAGTCTTTGTGACAGTGCGGCTATCTGCAGCCGATAATGCCTACTATTATACCACTTCTATGGTGGGTGGCTTCTTCTATATGATATCGTCGGCGGTGGCAGTGGCGCTCTTCGCCGAAGGCTCGCACGCTACTGATAACGTCTTGCATAAGACACGCTCTAGCGCAGTGATCATCACTATACTGTTAATCCCAGCTATGCTCATTGCATTCTTAGGTGGGCGCTCTATCATGTTATTGTTTGGACCGAACTATGCTCAGTATGGCCTGCCACTCTTGACAATTCTCACTATTACAGCGGTTCCTGACGCAATCACAAATATCTATGTGAGTGTGTTACGTGTGCAGAGGCGTCTACGGCGTGCTGTACTGCTCAACCTGGGTATGGCATCGCTCACACTGCTTCTATCATGGTTATTGCTGCCAATACTGGGCATTGCAGGGGCTGGTTGGGCCTTCTTTGCCGCTCAAACAGCCGGGAGTTTGGTGGCAGCGGCAGATCTTATCAGCTTTTCTAGAAGAGGTTAAGTACAATGACGGAGAACACGCAGCTACGGGTATGCGTGGTTGGGGCGGGCACGCGCTTTCTGAGCGGAATCAGCTACTATACCCTCCGCTTGGTGAATGCGTTGGCACGATCATGTAAGGTATCAGCGATTTTGATGCGTCAGTTGTTGCCAACGCATTTTTACCCTGGACGAAAGCGTGTAGGGGCGAACCTAACCCGCTTGGAGTATGATCCTGCTGTGCGAGTCTTTGATGGGGTGGATTGGTACTGGCTACCCAGTATGCTCCGCGCTCTGCTGCTGCTTATACAGGAGCGCCCGCAGGTGGTTGTGTTCCAATGGTGGAGCGGGACAGTGCTACATTCGTATCTTCTGCTTGCTTTAGTAACACGGCTGTTGGGGGCACGAGTGGTGATTGAGTTCCACGAAGTGCTCGATACGGGGGAGGCAAAGCTGCGGCTGGCACAAGCCTATGTGCGACTCATTGCGCCGCTCGTGGTACGCTTGGCGCATGGCTTGGTCATCCACTCTGAATATGACCATAAATTGTTGCAGGGATACTATGACCTGGAGAGACGACCTGTCGCGCTGATTCCCCATGGCCCGTATGACCATTATCAGTTAGCTGATGGGGAGCAGGGGCAGCGCACTGCGCCGGCGTCATGCTGCAACTTGCTATTTTTTGGCGTGATTCGACCGTATAAAGGCCTTGAAGATCTTATCAGAGCGTTCGATGCGCTGCCCGAGGACGAAATTGCCGGCTACTGGCTTACTATTGTTGGCGAGACTTGGGAGCAATGGACTATGCCAACAAATCTCATTCACCAAAGCCGCTATAGTGATCGGATCACGTTCGTCAACCGCTATGTGTCCGATGCAGAGGTTGGGCAGTTCTTTGCCGGGGCAGACGCTGTAGTGATGCCCTACCACCGGGCATCAACGAGCGGACCCCTGCACATCGCAATGAGCTGGGGATTGCCGATAGTGGTAACGCGTGTCGGCGGTTTAATTGAGGCAGTGGCTGGTTACGAAGGTGCTATTCTAGTGCCCCCAGGAGATGTTGCTATGCTTCAAAGCGCACTGTCCCAGGTAGCGCGACTTCGTGGAAAGCGTTACACTGATTCCCATTCATGGGAGCACAGCGTCACATCCTATCACCAACTATTTGAGGCTATCCATCCATCCTAATAAGGGCATTTTCTTGAGTGGGTGGTGAGCTGCTGTGACCAGAGGGCGACTTGAAAAAGCCCTGAGGCCGGGCAAGCAACTCAAGAAGGGGTGGAGAATGCTTTTGCTGCGGGCAAGAGACGGTGCCCATTGTTGAGTATGAATGCCCAACCACTCATGTCTCCTTGCTGGTCGGGTTGCAGTGTTCGCGGTGCGCTTATCCAGGCGACTGCGCCAATGACCTCGTGATGATGATATTCTGCTACAATCTCTTGTAGAACTCCGTGGTATACAAACGCCTGCCACTCGGGGCTACCCGTGGGATTGGATGTGGTAGTCGGCGCTAATCCATTGCTTGCCCCAAACTCTTCCAGCAGGATCGGTTTCTGCTGCGCTTTCTGACGCACTGCATTCAAGAAGCGCCGCGTCCATTGTTGCGGTGTGAAGCCTTGTTGAGCTGCTTCTGCAAATTGATAGAGGTGGGGAGATACGACATCCACTAGGCTAATAAATTTGGGGATATCTGCCGGGTCTTGCCAGTCAAACTCTCCTGGATTCCCTGGCATCTCGCTCCTCCAGCCACCAATGGTGACAGGAACCCCTGGCGCGACACTATGAACGTAGGCAGCTTCCTTGTGCAATGCATTCATGCGTTGCGGATCGCTCAGGTCCGGCTCATTATAGAGGTCTACCAGCCAAAGTGCTGAGGCGTAGGCCAACCGATAGCGCTCCAGCAGTGTGTGCGCCTGCTCGATGGCTGGGTGTCCTTTGCCATCTATGAGTAGCAGAATAATGTTTATATGATGCTGTGCTGCTTCATCGAACACGTGCCGCCAGGTTGCTTGGGAATATTCCTCTCCGCTAAGCTCCCACTGGATATCTGTGATGCGTAGTGTATTGATACCAAGCTGCTCGGCTAGATCGAAGAAATTGCCACTATGAGCTGTCGTGATGGTGTAGGGAGTGCCCGGAATTATAGCACTCATATCCACGTTGGCTCCAATGTGAGCTGAGGATACTGACAGTAGCTCGAGGACGACCGCATATCCAGCAATGCTGATGATAAGTACTACTCCAAGAAGCAGAGCTAACAATGCCTTGTTCTTCCGCCAGTAAGAAAAGGCTCTCAAACGTTTCACAACCATAACAAATGTCTTCCTAGTTACATTTAGCCTGCTCGCTGACGAATGAGGTACGCTGCTTCAGTACGGTTTTGTGCGCCAAGCTTACTCAGAATACTCTGTACATGCTTTTGCACTGTCTTCTCAGAGATGCACAGTCCCTTAGCAATATCACGATCACGATGTCCCTGGCTGATTAGCTGCAGTATCTCGCGCTCTCGTGCTGTTAATTGTGCTAGCCCGTTGAGTGACGCGCTGGGCTGCAAGGCACGATAGCCCAACCCGCTCTCGCTTCCCCACAGCGGCATGGCAGCGGAGCGTAAGCGCCCCACTAAGCACATCAGTAGCACTGGACGTAGCACCAGTTCACCGCGACAGAGCGCATGAATCATCGCCATCATTTCCTCTGGGTCAACGTCCTGTTTAGAGCGATAACCCTGTGCGCCCATCATGATCGCTGCAAACGCTTCCTGCTCGTCCTCTCTATCGGCAAGCACTATGATGCGGGAGGAGGGAGAAAGCTTGTTCAGGAAGCGTATCTCCGCAATGCTATCGCCATGAGTAATGTGCATATCTAACCAGATGATATCGGGAAGTAGTTGAGAGGCTTGCTCCTCAGCTTCAGTATAATTCTGTACAGTAACAACCAGCTTGATCTCAGGCTGGGAGGAGAGAGCGTGGCTAATTGCTGAGCGAACTAGTGGATGATCATCTACAACCAGGACTGTAATGGGACGCACTAGCACAGCTGGAGCCTTGTTCTCCATAATATCCAGTCTCCTTTAACAGGACCATTGCATAGTCAATGGGGGGCAAGGTGACCGCAAGGATCCCTACCATATACGTAGAAACGCCGAAATAGGTATAGCAGTAGTAACTGCAAAGGTCGTACTCAGGGCACACACCGCTCTATTTTATGTTTGATCTTAACAACCGCCCTGCCTCCTCATAAGAGTACAATACCGTCTCCTCCACATGAGACTAGGATACTTTTTATTCTGTAAGCGTGAATACGTATTTATTAAGCTAACTGTAGCATAGAAAGCACAGAATGTCAACATTTCTATAATCGTTTCACCTATTGAGCACGCAGTAATGCGAAAATATAGCTTGACATGCGCATATTTGTATACTACAATACTAGAGTATACGAAATGATTGGGAAAAGTATGTATTCTATCTCATACCCGAAAGGGGTTGAGGTTAGTTCGCGCTTAGAACTAGCAGAAGATGCGGTGGCAACCTTTGCAACTATTCAGAGTAATTCCACAGCCACTAGCCGTAACAGAAAAGTTCCTGTAAGTGGAAGCAGCAATGAGCATAGACACCCAACCACAATCATGGAGAGTACTCTTAGGGAGGCTCACGGAGAGGCCATCCGAAAGGCAACGTGTTGCCGATATACTCGGCGTGAATACCTACACAGTGACACGGTGGATCAATAACGAGACGGAGCCGAGGGCGAGTACACTCAAGAGACTGCCCGATGTCTTTCCTTCCCCATACCGCGACCAGCTTCTGGAGTTGATCCAAGCGGAGTTCTTCCCGTACATAACGTTGAGCAAGTTTCCTGCTGTTAATCGTCCTCAGGACGTGATGCCTTGCGAGTGTCTCGTCCATGCCTTAGCTGCCTATGCCACTACTAGCGGCCCGTTTCGAGCCTGGACGCTGCGTGCCAACGCGTTGCAGACAACTATCGATCTGCTCGATCCTGATGCGCTCGGCATGGAAATGACTATTGTCCAATGCGTTCCTCCTTTTCAGGCTGCATCTGTGCGCTCGTTGTGTGAGCGCATGGGCGTGGGAACTGCTCCTTGGGACTATACTGGGGTCGCGTGGCGATTTCTCTTTCTTGGGGCCAAGTCGCTAGCAGGCTGGACAGTCGGCTGTGGTGAGCCTAGCGTCGTGCAGGATATGGAGCAGGATGAGCCACTAGCTGTTCGACCAAGTGCTCATGAGAAAAGTGCCATGGCTTGGCCCTTGCAGAGAGAAGGAAAGGTTGCAGGCTGTCTGCTGGTTTTCAGCACTCAGGTCAACTACTTCACGCAAGCACGTTTGAGCCTCATTGAGGTTTGTGCCAATATGGTTGCCCTCTCCTTTCGGGACGAGGAGTTCTACGAGCTATACAGGATAGCTCTGCATGAAATACCACTTCTCTCTGAGAAGGGCCAGTATAGCTCCGTGTCTCAGTTCCGTGACCGCGTGTTGCGCCTTCGACGGGAGCAGCAATATCGCCTCTCGGAGCCTGAAGCAGAGGCATTGGTCCTGCAACAGATGGAAGCTGAATTGTTAGATGTGTCGAGCGGGTGATAACAACGGAAGAATCTGTATGGCGAACCAATTCAATCCACCAGAAAATGCGAGTACCTATGTAATTAACCCCGAAGATGCTGAGGAATGTACACGCTCGCTCTTGCAGGACCGCCTCGTCACTAAAGAGATGGGAGGTGTCTTCCCCGCTGCTTTCGAGCCTGCGCCTGGCCAGATGGTGCTCGATCTGGCCTGTGGCTCTGGTGGCTGGGTGCTTGATGTTGCTCGTGCCTATGCCACTACCGACGTAATCGGAGTGGACATCAGCCAGAAGATGATCCGCTATGCCCAAGCTCAAGCTGGGATACTGCATCTGCTCAATGCCAACTTCCAGGTGATGGACATCCTCAAACCTCTCCAATTCCCTGAGAACGTCTTCCAGTTCGTCAATGCTCGCTTCCTCTCTAGCTTCATGCCAAAAGGTGCCTGGTCGCACTTGCTGCAAGAGTGTTTTCGCGTCACACAACCCGGTGGAGTCATCAGGCTCACCGACTGTGAGGCACCGTTCAGCACTAGCTCGGCCCATGAGCAGATCTTTGCACTCATGAGATCTGCTGGGCAGTTGGATGGAAAATCGTTTGGTCCTGAAGGTGGGATGCACGGTATCACATTGATGCTGATTCAGTTCCTGCTTGATGTGGGGCTGACCAACATCCAGCGCCATGCCTACGCTCTGGATTACTCCTACGGGACAGAAGCACATGAATCGAATTATCAAAATTTCATGATGACGTTTTCACTCATGGCCCCTTGGTTTGTGAAAATGGGGGTGACCACGAAAGAGCAGTTTGAGCGCCTGTACCATCAGGCCTCCGTAGAAATGCAGCAACCTGATTTTCATGGTACGCTGTTTTTTCTGAGCGCGTGGGCAACGAAACCGGTCAGCTCATGAAGAGGTCTTCTCGAAAATTCCCTAAATGATGTCGGCGCGCCAAAGATTGGGGTGTTGCCCATAGGGCCTTAAATCAGCGCCTATGAGTAGCTACCCCTTTGAACACCACTTCGTGAAAAATGATACTGCTATGCTAGTTTGCTCTCTACGAGTCAGCTTGCCATTCAGAGATACTCGACTGATAGAGGCGGTGCCAACCAGGAGTTTTGATACCCGAGTACCCTTTGCTCCACTCCTGCCAGATCGTCCGCAGCACCCGCCACCCGTCGCGAAAGGGCTTCAAGTGGCTGGCACCGTGGAGGCGAAGATGCTCATAGCTGGGCACTTCGACAATCTTGAGATTGGCCTTACGAGCACGTAGGATGATCTGCGTTTCGATTTCAAAACCGTTACTATCAAGTTCAATGAAATCGAGGCTACCTTGCCAGCATGCGATATAGCCGTAGCACAGATCAGTGAAGTGCGTTTGGAAGAGCCAGTTGACAATCATACGCAGCAAGTGGTTACCCCATCGGCGTAGGCGTGTAATATCGGCGCTACCGCCAGAGTTGAGGAAGCGCGACCCTTTTGCGAGGTCGGCACCTAGTAGTATCGCTTGCACGAAGCGTGGAATTTCCTTGGGATCGGTCGAACCATCTGCGTCCATCATCACGATGACGTCTCCAGTGCTTACTGCTAATCCGCATTGGAGCGCGTTGCCCTTGCCCTTGCCAGTCTGCTTTGTGATCTTGATTGTGGGCATGAGACGTTGTGCTATCTCGACCGTGTCGTCGGTCGAATGCCCATCTACCAAGATCACCTCGCTAGCAATAGTTAGCACATACGGCAAGACGTGAGGGAGATTCTTTGCTTCATTGAGTGCTGGAATGATAACGCTGACCCGTGGGTAGCTGCTGGTTTTCTGCATCGTCGCAGTTCCCAATGCTTCATAGAACTCTCCAGGTGTTTCCTTGCCGTGATCATGGATAAGAGCGCTGTTAGAAGAGGTCTTTCCCTCTGAAAGTGTCTGTCCATCATGGTCCATAATTTCGCTAGCCTCCGACTGTATACCCCTAATTGGGGATGTTCTCCAAAAATCAAGAATATCAAAAAAGGATCTGATATTATGTCTAAGGGGAACATAGCAGAGGTATTTGGTTATGAAATCGGGAAAAGTACGAAAGTTTTAAACGGGTAAATCTATAGTAACTCTGCCTTCAAGAGCGGGGAAACACGTAGGGAACTCTGTGTAAATTTTCGTCCTACGCCACGTGTAAAACTATGGATAACTTTCTTTCTATCCTCTACAATGTGCAATAGAGGGGGCTTCTGCTATGAAAATACTAGCGTTACCACGTAGGCGGCTCTTCACTAGAGGGTTGCTAGCAGGTCTGGTCGCTGGCGTAATTGCCACGGCCCTCATGCTTTTCTTGAACGTGACGCTGCACGGTATCTCGCTACCTGAAGTATTTGGCTCGGCTTTGACGCAGCTCATGCCGCCGCCACTTTTTGACTATCTGCATCAGCTTATAGGCGCTGATGCCAAATACTATCTCTTCTATGGCATCATGGTAGGGCAATGTCTGGTGTTTGCGCTAAGTGGTGGCTTATGCGCCCTGCTCGTCGCCACAATGAAGCAAGGTACGCAGCAGTGGCTACACTGGACGACGGGTATCATAGTCGCACTCGTACTCTGGCTACTAACGGGTTTTGTGTTCATGCCGCTGACTGGTGCCGGACTCTTCGGCGCACAATTGGTTATTGGCCTGGGTGACACAATGCTCAGTCTGGCAGTGGTGGGCCTGACTTTTGGACTTTTGTTTGTGTCCACTTATAATTGGCTGCTGCAACGCTATCTACAAACGTATGCGCTATCAGGAAGTAACCTCGAAGAGAACCTCTCTCGCCGCACCATCTTATGGCGTGTACTGGAAGTCGCGGGTATAGGGGTGTTGGGCGTACTGGCGTGGCGCTTTATTAGCGATGGCTTCGGAGCAGGTATAGCTCCATCAAATAACGCCGTGAAGTCGCGCTTAGCTACGCAGTTCACGCCTAAGATAGTGCCGCCGCATCCCCAGTACGGCGAGATTCACCCTGCCCCGTTGCTCTCAAGCGAAATAACCCCGAATGATCGGTATTATATCGTGTCGAAAAATCTTTTTTCCGACCCTGTGGTTGACGCGGCTAACTGGTCTTTACGAGTCGAGGGAGAGGTCATGTCTCCCTATACCCTGACCTACCAAGGTTTGCTGGCTTTGCCTAGAAAGCAACAGTACGAGTCGATGATGTGCATTAGCAACGAGGTTGGGGGTCAGTACATGAGCAATGCGCTGTGGAAGGGGATTCCGCTTGCCGACCTACTAGCGCGTGCTGGAGGAGTGAAGCCAGGAGCAAGCAAGGTGGTACTGTATGCTGTCGACGACTATAGTGATAGTATTCATCTGACGAAGGCTGTGGAGCCGACAACACTGGTAGCGGTGCGCATGAACGGCCAGACGCTTCCCCAGGGACACGGCTTTCCTGCACGTCTACTGGTCCCTGGTATCTATGGCATGAAGCATGTGAAATGGATAACGCGCATTGAGGTTGTCAACAGCGACTACCAGGGCTACTGGCAACAGCGCGGCTGGAGCGATGCCGCCCCTATTCGTATGACGGCGCGCATTGACACGCCGCTCATCGGCTCGACACTGCCAGCGGGCAGACTGACCTACATTGCTGGTGTAGCTTTTTCGGGCGACAAAGGTATCAGCGAAGTGGATGTCAGTCTTGATGCGGGTACAACCTGGCAAAAAGCACTGCCCAAACGTCCCCTATCTGCTCTCACCTGGGTGCTGTGGGAGCTTGTCTGGCAGCCCGCAAAAGGATCGTATACGATTGTCGTACGTGCCATTGATATGGAGGGCAACGTCCAGGATCCTGCTGAGGCTCCGCCTCTGCCTGATGGCTCGTCAGGGTATCATACCATCAGTGTGGATGTGATGTGACATGCTAGTGAAGTTCATAGGGTGAGCGAAGAAACGCGCTTCCAATTGCTCGTGGATCACTCTCTCTAGACGAGAGAGTCCGCTAAACAGACAGCAGACTCTCTCGCTAGTTTTTCTCTTCCGATTATGCAGGCGAGGGGGCCTGTACCCCAGCCAGCGCGAGGACTGCTTCTGCTCCTGTCGCCAGTTCCGAGGCAACCCTACCTTCCGCATCCACGAGGACCGCCATCGGCGTTCCAGTGGCTCCATACTTCATGCCCACACTCATGCCAGACGGATCGAGGACAATGGGCGAGTGCAGTCCCATCGCCTGATTTGCCTGTACGCTCTCACTAGAGATGAGCAGCAGGCGAGGTGCATGCGAGGGTGGGTCTGCTTCCCAGGCTTGGAGCGCGGGTAGCATCCGCTGACAATAGCCGCAGCCGGGTCGCCAGAAGAGCAGCAGCGTCGGACTTCCCAGCCAGTCAGAGAGACGAACTGTTTTGCCAGAGAGATCGGGTAGACTGAAATCGGGAGCTTGTGCGCCGGGCGCAAGCCCGGTCGGGCTGGCAGCCTGAGGCCCATGCCCATTGCGAGATGACGAGCCAGCAAGCACAGGGAAGCCAGTAGAGCTTCCTAAGATCCCTCGAATGGCGTCAGCCCCCTGAGCCAGGCGCGAGCCGATGGTGCCATCGGGACGAATGAGGACGAGAGAAGGCGTGCCTGTGACCTGATAGGCCGTCTGCACTTCATATTTCTCCTGCAAGAGCACCTGGGCCATTCCATGCACTGCCACCTTCTTCTGGTTGGCTTGCTTACTCCCCTGACTAATGACAGCCACTGTCAGTTCCTTCGCGTGGTCGCGTTGCAATCGACTCATTTCAGGGAAAATAGCCTCGCATGGTCCGCAATTGGGAGACGCAAAGAGCAGCAGCACCGGTTTGCCCAGGGCAAGCAGATCCTCCAACGTCCTTGTTGCTCCCGCCATATCAGGCAGACGAAACGAGGGAGCAGGAACGCCAACAGGTAGCCCGGCAGTTGGCAGACTCGTGCCAGAAGGGGTGCCAGTGAGCCCAGCCTCCATCGCTTCCAGCCGTAAAAGTAGCCGCCCCTGCTGGCGCAGAACGTGAAAGAGCAGCCAGAGGGTGACAGAGAGGGCCACCAGCCCCATCATAGTCCCAATGAGTTCAAGCAGATCTCGAAGAGAAAGCTGACCAAACCAACCAAAGAGGTCGATCCCTACGCTCTTGCGCCCAAGAACGACAAGTGAAGCAGCCAGAGCGGCCAGCACCAGATTACGGATGAGCGTGGATGGGCCAGCGGGAGTGGAGTGCAACTGCCCAAAACAATGACAATCAGGGGTACGCCCACGTGCCAGGTTATAACTGATGCCCGCGACAAAAAGCAAGAAGAGACCGAGGGAGACCACCGCTGCCCACCAGGTAGAAATCGTCGGAATCAGCGCCACCGCCACCGCCAGTTCAGTGAGTGGCAACAGCACTCCTGCGGGCTGGGCGACAAGAGCAGGGACCCCAAAGTCGCGTAAGGCTTGCCGGGACCCTGTGAGATCCCCCAATTTGGCGATTCCGGCTACCAAGAAGACTGCCGAAAGCAGCAGACGAATGACCAACAGAATAATATCCATCATATGCTCCCTTGTGATAGAGAAGACAACGTTCCCGGATCACATCCCTCGCGTTTCCGCGGGATGAGAGATGGTGCTTGAAAGACGCTTGTGCATAGAGAGAGGGACCTTCTGTGCTCGCTTGAGACTGTGATAACGCTCTGCCCACTCCTGCGAAATCCCGTCTGCCTGCTTCTTCATACGAGGTTCGAGAATCCCCAGATGTGCAGGGATGGGGATGTTCAGATAGGAGAGAACAGAGCGAGCAGTTGCATCATAGGTTTGTATCAAATCTTCATAGGTGACCACTAAAGGCGTGATCGCATGACCGTTGAAATACTCCTGCCAGGCGCTTTCCCCTAACGCTATCGCCTGCACTGCTCGGTCAATCGCCTCGAAATCAAACAGAGGTATCTTTGCATTCGGCGGGGGCGCAGGAACTGGAGGTTGGTCTGTCAGCCACCAGAGGTTGGTCTGCGCTGCCTTCAGAAAGGAGATCGCCTGCTGGACCTTGTCCCGGCGTGTGATCCAGATATAGGAAAGATGAGGAAAGACGGTTGACAGCAGATCCTCTCCCGTCAGTCCCTGGTCCACGGCAATCTTCTGGAGCGCGCTGAGCAGAAGACGAAACTGACTCAAATGCGCCTTCATGCCAAAGACGCCGTTGGGAGTTGTGCCCAGTTCCAGCACTTTGTTGAGGTACTCGCTCAAAGAAGAGATCCCCCATTCTCGTTGCAAGGAAAGCATCATGCTTCCCACAAAATATTCGGTTGGTCGCCCAGCCAAGCCAGTCTGTGACAGGGCTTCACACAGCAGGTAGCTTCCAGTGCGTGCGGTCGAAGCGATCAGGTAAGATGTCTGGGGCTGGACGGTCCTCTTTTCCAAAAAAGTGAAGGGGACGAGAGGAAACGGAAGCGTGGCAGAGACACTTGCCCTGTCTTCGAGCTCGTCATGGTTTCCTCTCGGCTTCAAAACTGGGCGCGATGAGGGAGCCTCCATCAACTGACGTGACGGACGAATGGCGTTGGCCTGTTCTGCGGCCTGGAGTTCTGCTCCATATCTGGCCAAAAAGGCTGCCGTTCCTCCTTGCTGTAGTACATCCATTCCTACTTGCAGCCGTTCGTGTGCGAGTTCTCTGACAATACGCGCCTTCGCCTGCTGCAAAGGAGCATGCTTGTTCGAGAGGGTGTCCGCGTGGACACGATACTGATACAACATCTCGGGAAGAAGAGCCAATGCAGAGCGTTCAGCCATGCGCAACCAGAGATCATAGTCTTCCGCCAGTGAAAGCTCTTCACGATAATTGCCTACGGCCAGACAGGCTGACTTCTGCATCATCACTGAACCATGCACGAAACAATTCATCTGAAACAACAGCGTCCGTAACTCGTGAGCATTCATCCGTCCCAGTGCTTGTCTGCGCTGTTGTCTTGCTTCGCTCAGCACTTGTACGACCCCTGCTTCGTTGATCAGATCTGCCAAAGTAGCGACCAGGCCAACATCAGGGCAGCGTTGCAGGAGGGCATACTGTTTTTCCAGTCGCGTTGGCAAGGAAAGATCATCTGCATCCTGCATGGCTATATACTTTGCTTGGGCCAATGCTATCCCTGCGTGTTTGGCACGTGAAATACCTAGATGATTCTGCTGGACTGGCCTGACTCTCGGATCGCAGGCGAGCGCCTGGATGATCTGTCCGGTCGTGTCCGTAGAGCCATCATTGACAATGATGACTTCGATCTGGTGTAAAGTCTGTTCCAGGATGCTCTTGACCGCCGCCTCAAGATAGCGTTCGCCGTTATAGACCACGATCACGACGGAGACCAGGAGCTGCATGTCAGGCAGAAGGGTCTTCTCCGCTACAGGCACCCTCCGTGATTCTTGCATCTCAGAGCGGGCCTGCTCTGTCACAGCAATGACGTGACGTGGGGGCAGGTAGTGGGAGAAGTGCTGAAGGATTGGGGTCAGTTCCAGCCCGAGTTCAGTAAAGCCGATCACATAATTGCGGATTCGGTCTTCCAGTGTGAAGGGATAGGTTACCCCAGCAGGTCGGCCAAAGCGATGGATCCAGCGGAGCCAGGGCAGACACAGCGTACGGTGGCCTGCCTGTCGGAACTTTTCATGAATGTAGCCCTCTTCTCCCCCAAACCCGCGAAAATCAGGATGAAAGCCGGGCCAAGCAGACTTCAGGCAACTGAAGACGCCTAATCCTTGCATGGGAATCTCAAATGGTTCCCCATCCTGGTCTTGCCCCCTCGGGTCTCGTCCCCACGTCCCCCACATTTGCGTGCCCCAATAAGGGTCCATATGGGTGCCGCCCATGTTTCCGTTGTCAAAGATCATGTTGAAGGGAGGCAAGGAGAGAAAACGTCGGGCCTGACCTAGAGCAGCAGGCGTTTTTGTGCCTCTTGAACGGCCTGGATTCGACTCTGTACGCCAAGTTTAGCAAGCAGGTGGGAGACATGTTTCTTCGCTGTAGAGAGTCCAATCACCAACCGACGGGCAATTTCCTGGTTCGATGCCCCTTCTGCCATCAGGAGTAATACCCGTCGTTCTTGTGGGGTCAGATGCTCTTGGGGGAAGCTCTCGCGCATCGTCTGCACATTGGGAGTGGGCAGCATCTCTGCCTTGCAGGACTGGTACGCGAGGATGAGGGAAGAGGCAAAATTGGTCAGGGTCCCCTCATCTACCTGGTGGGCGAGGTGGCAGAGCACAGAGGAAAGCGGCTTGCGGGCAGATGTGGGAGGGATCAACCCCTCCTCGCCCTGATTTGCTCGAATGACACGAGAGAGCAGGTCCATCGCACGCGCCCAATCTGTGCCCGAAAGAGCTTGTTCGAGGGCCTCGGTGAACATGCTCTGTTCTGCGTACCAGTCACACGCGAGATGATGAAGGCTCTTCACGGTTTCAGGCATGGTTGCTTGCAACTGGGCACGCAGAGCATCTCGAAAGAGAGGATGGTAGCCATACCAACGCCGCTCTTCGGAGAGTGGTATCAGGAAGAGATTAGCGTGTTCCAGTTCCTCAAGCATTTTTTGAGAGTTGGCACAGCCAGTGAGACGCTCGGCGAGGCTGGCGGTCATGGAGGAGACAATCGAAGTGCGTAACAAGAAATCCTGGTGAGCAGAATCCAGATGCGAAAGGATCTCCTGGCGCAGGTAATCAAGCAAAAAACGATGGGTGCCGCTAAAGGTTTGGATGAAGGTGGAGCGGTTAGGATGCGCTCGCATCGCTAAGACTGCCAACTGAAGACCTGCGACCCAGCCCTGTGTGCGCTGGAAAAGTTGAAATACCTCGCCCTCCGTAAGCGCTTCTTCCATCATCATCTGGAGAAACGTTGCCGTTTCTGGCAGGCTAAGGTGCAAATCCGCGTCTCGCAGTTCTACCAACTGTCCCCGTGCCCTAAGCCTGGGAAGGGGCAGAGGGGGATCATGGCGGGTGGCAAGCACAATGCGTAAGGGCGGGGGTGCATGTTGGATCAGGAACGCGAGGGACTGATGCACCAGTGGCTCCTCGATCACCTGATAGTCATCCAGGATGAGCGTCGTTCTCTCACCCGACTCGACCAGTGTATTAAGCAGATGTGTCCACGCAGCCTCAAGCAATGGTGGCAATTCGGTCTCTGGTAGAGGTGGTTCTCGTCCATCAGGGAGGATAGCACCCATCTTGTGATATCGAAGGGCAGTGAGAACCATGTTCCAGAAGCGAGTGGGATCATTATCGGCTTCTGTGAGGGTAAGCCAACCCACGCGGTCGTCTGTCGATCTGGCCCAAGTTGACAGCAGTGTGGTTTTCCCAGCACCAGCAGAGGCAGAAATGACGACCAGTGGCCAAGCCACACTGATGCGCTCCAGTAAGCGGGCGCGGGAAAGCAGAGGGGTGCGAAGCGGAGGGAGCATCACTCTGGTCAGCAAGATGGGTGGCTCAAGCACCTTGGGATCTCCTTTTCATAGCCAGCAGAGTCGAAGGTGGCACTAGAGAAGCATCGAAACACCTATTTCATACCTTGGAATCAATCAGGCAGTATATAACAATAGTCAATAACACAAGTATAATATCATATGCTGGAATAGAACTCTACCGTTTCCCATCACAAATCGATCACAAATGCAGGAGGTATTCTAGAGGCAGATAGCGCGGGAGGGGCATCGGTGAAAACAGGAGGAATACCAAAGCAGTCGAGCGCGACCCTGTGATGTGAGGCGGCCCACTCGCCTTGGGGAAGGAGCGCACGTTCTTGGGCTTTGCCCTTCTTGTGTGTGCGGATTGAAGAAAGGATTTCAGAAGATAAGTTTGTCGTCGACTTGAAGACCATCACGAGTGCTCTTGAGAAGGGCGTTCATGGGCCGAGATGCCGAGTCATGTAGTGTGAGGCTCCGTCCTAGCCACAGAGCATACCATTGAAGCGGCCCCGTATCAATCGCCATATCTTCACCAATAGACTTGTCATAATGCCCCTTATATCCTCCCCGTTTGCCTACGTGAACAGTTCCGGCTGTTGCACGCGCAAGAGTTTGATCCCCAATTCTGCCACCTCTGGAC
>JAFAXQ010000230.1 GCA_019240835.1 Ktedonobacteraceae bacterium | reverse complement strand
TGCCCACGCCTTTGAGCAAGTAACCGACTACCATAAGCGCTGGCCCATGGCTATTTAAAGGTCGGCGCTTGCCTTCTCCCATCCGATAGTAATTTGCATCTATCTTGCGTACACAGTATAATACACAAGCTATGCTTTAGTACACAGAATAGGTGCATGTGTCATGATACGTCGCAGTCTTGCTATTACCCTGATGACACTAGCACTGTGCGTTGCAATTGCAGCATCTTTGCTTGCTTTCATCCCTCATAAAGAGCCAGTTTCTGCTTCACAGAGGCAGACCCCCGCCACCACTATACCCGAACTTACTCAGCATGGACCGCCGCCGACAACAAATGCATTCACGGCTTACTTGGTCGATGCGGATACCAGTCGTGTGTTGACTGACAGTAACGGCGAGAAACCGCTGTCAATGGCCAGCACTACGAAAATAATGACCGCACTCATTGCCATACAGACGGGTGATCTCGACCAACTCGTCACCATCAAGCAAGATGCCTATGACGAGGTACATTTATATGCCGGCAGCAGTGCCAATCTTGTTGTCGGCGACCAGTTGCCTCTACGCGACCTTATCTATGGCTTGATGCTGCCATCAGGAGACGACGCGGCCATCGCTATTGCCGATGCTCTGGCTCAAACACCTGCAAACTTTGCGCAACGCATGAATCTGTTTGCCCTCCGTCTGCACCTGTTTCAAACACACTATACCAATCCAGATGGCCTCACTCCTGACGGTAACATCAATTCGAATCATTACACTACAGCGGCTGACCTTGTGCATCTGACTAACTATGCTATGACTCTCCCGCTGTTCAGGCAGGTCGTCCAAACACAACGTTATATCGTTGCGCCTACAGCGCAAACTCATGCGTACACATGGGACAACACGAATAAACTGCTACAGATCTACCCAGGAGCAACTGGTACCAAAACAGGTTACACCCAGGAAGCAGGTTACTGTCTGGTATTCTCAGCTACCCATGCTAACCACCACTTAGTGGGAGTTCTGCTGGATGATACCGATTCGGATCACCGCTTTCACGATGCAATTACACTGCTCAACTGGGGCTTCGGGATTCCCAACCCGTGAGGGACGTGACAAGATGGGTATGCATAGAAGATTTTCTATGATAAAATAATCTCACTGACCTGTTAACATAAAGTTTTGAATAGAGTATAACAAAATGCGTTACGCTGTATTTAGTGATATCCATGCTAACTTAGAGGCACTGGAAGCTGTTCTGGCAAAAATAGATGAACTTGCACAGCAAGAACCTATCGACCAAATCTGGTTTCTCGGTGATCTAGTGGGTTATGGCCCTAATCCTAACGAATGTATCGTTAAGCTATGTGAACGGACTCATGTCATGATTGCAGGCAATCATGATTGGGCAGCGGTCAGCAAAATCGATTTAGATGATTTTAGTCCAGCGGCACGCCAGTCTGCTGAATGGACAGCAAAGCAGCTCACAAAGGAGCACCACGATTTTCTTACTCAATTGCCAGAACGCCTGGAAATTGGAGAATGCACTCTCGTGCATGGTAGTCCCTACGGCCCATTATGGGAGTATCTTACCTCGGAAGCCCTGGCAGAGCGTAGCTTTGAGCACTTCACGAGCCGCTACTGCCTCGTTGGGCACACGCATCTCCCCCTCATATTTCAACAACCGCACGCTATAGCCAGTGTGCTTACAGCCCCGCTAGGTGATACCGAACAGAATCAGGTACCCATAGCTCTGTCGCAAGAGAACGGGAAGCAAGGCGACACAACGGAAGATGATGACGATGAGACCATAAAAATGGTTGCACTGCGCCCAATGGCACAGGCAGCTCGGGAATCCACTCCAACAGAGCATGCTGCAATAGAGACTAACTCTCTTCAGACGCATGACATCACCGACACAGTTCAAGAGCAGCCTGACGACGACGTCGATTCTCCTAAAGAGCTGTCCAGCTCAAAACAGACGGCACAAAACGAATGCCAAGGGAGCGGGCATCAAATCGATGCGATAACGCCACAAGAGGAGATTGCTAGCGCGGAAAATCGCCTCAATAGCGAAATCGAGGAGTTGTTGGCTTTGCTAGGATTGAGTCAGAGCATGATTCGCATAACAAACGAGAAGGTAGTACCACATGAAGGACTCTGGCAAGCTCCCGAAGGATACCGAGCCATCATTAATCCTGGAGGAGTTGGTCAGCCACGGGATGGCGACCCACGCGCTGCATTTCTGATTTACGACACAGAACGTGGTTTCACATTCTATCGCGTACCTTATGCATACCAGAAGACACAGGAGAAGATCATCCAGGCGGGCCTGCCATCATACCTGGCATTACGCTTAGCATATGGTCGTTAGCTATATCCATGAAACTTATCGTTGGTCTGGGCAATCCGGGTAGTCAATATGCACAGACCCGGCATAATGTTGGTTTTCGTGTCGTAGACAAACTGGCAACTCAGCTTGGTTGGCAATGGAACGAGCACCGTAATCGAGCCGTCCTTAGCAACGGCAACATTGGTCCCGAAAAAGTGGTGCTGGTGAAACCTCTTACTCTCATGAACAATAGTGGAGAGGCTGTGGGGCCACTTGTTCATTGGTACAAATTGCCACCAGAAGATATACTGGTCGTTTACGACGAGCTTGACCTTCCCGTTGGCAAGGTACGCCTGCGTAGCAATGGTAGTGCGGCTGGCCACAATGGCTTAGAAAACGTCCTGCTCCACTTGCACACCCGAAACATAGCACGCCTACGTATAGGCATTGGCCGTCCCATCCATAACCGTATGGACACGATCCATTACGTTCTGGGTATTCCTCCGACCGACGAGCGCATTCTACTAGAAAGAGGCGAAGACAGAGCAGTCGAGGCAATTCCTCTGATTATCAAACAGGGACTTGCCACTACGATGAATGTGATCAATGTCGACCCAGAAGCAGAAGAGCAGCGCCGACAGCAGAGAGAACAACGAGCAGCGGAACGTCTGCGTCGTACGGCAGAACGCCAAGCACAACAAGAGCAAGATCAGCCATCCGATGAGTCACAGACTCAAGAGGAGCCGCGCAACTCATAGAGTAGATTGCAAGGAGCGGAGCTGGTGTCAGTAGAAGAAAACAAAATCGTCATTCGCCGTCTCTTTGAAGAGGGGTTAAACCAGGGAAATCTGGCGGTTGTAGATGAACTTTTTACCTCCGATTTTATTGATCACTCCACGCCTAGCCAAATTCCTGGTCCTCAGGGAGTCAAAGACTATTTCTCTATGGTCCATGCGGGCTTCCCTGACGTGCATGTGACTATTGATGATCTTATTGCAGAAGGGGACAAGGTAGTGGTGCGTACGACATGGTGCGGAACCCATCAAAGTAGCCATGAAGATAGAGACCCAACCAATACGCAAGTAACACGCACCCTAATCCAGATCTTTTACCTACAAGGCGGTAAGATTCAGCAAGAGTGGAACGAGGGTGAAGGTCCGGGCTAGCTGTACTCAGCCAATCGAATTGGACCCTTCTGTACAGAAGTACAGTTAAAAGACTGTCCTCTCGCTCAATGTATCGATCCCTGTTTTGTAGTAGAGTAGGAACAATCAGTTTCGATCCTCGGCAGTTCGTAGGGAACCACCGCAGCGCCTGTCTGAAAATGAACACATTGCTATTAGGATACAACAGATGGTATCGCTACGCAATCCAGGAATCTTTTCCCAGAAGGTTGTGTAAGTCTGCATTAGAAAACGATGCCATCTCGTTACTCGAAAGGAAGATAGATCATGACTTACTCTGCTCTCATTACTGGTGCCTCCCGTGGCCTTGGCCTCGCGCTTGCCCGCCAACTTGCCCAGCAAGGATGGACCTTAATTATAGATGCCCGTGGTGCCGAAGCGCTTGAGGCTGCTCGAGCAGAACTATCACAACATACTGCTGTGATCGCTACCCCTGGCGATGTCACGGACGTGCAGCATCGCCGTGCGCTCACCGACGCTGTATGCAGCGTTGGCCCTTTGGATGCTCTCATCAACAACGCAAGTATGCTCGGCCCTAGTCCGCAACCACCTCTGCTCGCATATCCGCTCGACGTGCTCGAGCAGGTCTACCGCACTAATGTGATTGCTCCGCTTGCCCTTATGCAAGAGCTTCAACATCGGTTCAAACCGGCGGCTTGCATCATCAATATCACGAGCGATGCTGGCGTCGAGGCTTATGCTGGCTGGGGTGGTTATGGCTCAAGCAAGGCCGCACTCGAACAGCTCTCGCACATTCTTGCCGCTGAGAATCCTGCGCTGCGTATCTATTGGGTTGATCCTGGTGATATGCGCACACAGATGCACCAGGAAGCATATCCCGGTGAAGATATCAGTGATCGACCACTGCCCGAAGTGAGCGTGCCTGGTCTAGTTCAACTGATTACTGGAACACTTCCAAGTGGCCGCTATGCAGCCCGCACACTCGCATAGAAAGCAGAACACCGATGAATGGTTACCGATCAATGCCTGCACAGCCCATCCTTGTGGCCCTACCTGGCACTGATGCTATGAACTTTGTCTTACCGCCGGAGCTTGAAGCCAGTATGCCCCCTGAGGCCCGCGAACTGGCACGCGATGAGGTGCGACTGATGGTTTCGTACCGCTCAAACGACCATGTAGTACATAGTCAGTTTCGTGCTCTTGGAGACTTTCTGACTGCTGGCGATCTGCTGGTGATCAATACGAGTGGGACGATGAATGCAGCCCTCAGTGCCATCCGTTCAGACGGCACAGCGCTTGAACTGCACCTCTCCACGCACCTGTCAACAAGTATGTGGGTAGTCGAGGTGCGTAAGGAAAGTGGAAAAACGACGACTCCCTTTTACGAAATCGATGCAGGGGAAACGCTGCATCTTGCAGGTGGCGCGCAGGTCACACTGCACGAGCCATATGCTGGCAAGAACGCTATACCTTCGGAAGGTCCCCATCGGCTCTGGCTTGCCACGCTCCATCTTACAAACCCGTGGCAAGAGTACCTTGCACGCTACGGCTTTCCCATCCGCTACAGTTACGTGCAGCAGCCGTGGCCGATAGAGTATTACCAGACGGTCTACGAGACAGAGGTAGGCAGCGCCGAAATGCCTTCTGCGGGACGTGCTTTCACTGCCGAATTGATTACGAGCCTAGTTGCCCACGGTATACAAATTGCCCCTTTGATCTTGCACACAGGCGTAGCCAGTCTGGAAGCCCATGAGTTTCCCTACGAGGAATATTATCGTGTGTCCGCTGAAACAGCTCATATGGTGAATGCAGCACGGGCTGCGCACAAACGCGTTGTGGCAGTCGGTACTACCGTTGTACGCGCACTAGAAACCGTGGCCGACGAGGATGGAACCGTGCGTGCCGGGGAGGGCTGGACTGATCTCATTGTGACACCCGAACGAGGCATGCTTGCTGTAAGCGCCCTGCTCACGGGTTTCCATGAGCCGCGTGCAACACACCTATTGATGCTGCAGGCGCTTGCCAGACTCGAACACCTCAAGATAGCCTACGATGAAGCTTTGCACGAAGGTTACCTCTGGCACGAGTTTGGTGACTTACACCTGATTTTACCATGAAGAAATCTATTACGAGTTATCAATTTTCCAATTCCCCTACTCTGCTCTCTTCATCAGCTTGTATGGGCTTCTTCCTGCGCCTCCTCTCTTATAGTTTCCATGAAGAGCTTTCCGCCTTGCGCATCGATCTCAATCGTATCGCCATCTCTAACAGTTCCTTCAAGGATGGCACGAGCAATACGGTTCTCTACCTCTCGCTGGATGATGCGCTTGAGTGGACGTGCTCCAAACTGAGGGTCATAACCTAAGTCTGCTAGCACATCTCTCGCGCTGTCAGTGAGATGGAGTGTAATATGGCGCTCTGTCAGGCGCGGTCGCAGGCCATTGACTTGGATATCCACGATGTCCTTCATCTGCTCACGTGTGATTTGGTGGAAGACAATGATCTCATCGATGCGATTGATGAACTCGGGACGGAAGCCCTCTTCCCGCAAGTGCTGACGGACCTGACGCTGTACCTCGTCTTCATCCAGGCCATCAAACTTGTGCAGCCAGCGTGCACCTACGTTACTAGTCATAATGAT
Source organism: Ktedonobacteraceae bacterium (assembly GCA_019240835.1). Classification (GTDB taxonomy): domain Bacteria; phylum Chloroflexota; class Ktedonobacteria; order Ktedonobacterales; family Ktedonobacteraceae; genus JAFATZ01. The sequence goes on along the minus strand of JAFAXQ010000230.1, from coordinate 940 downwards.
GACGGTATTCTTGAAATCAACCGTACGCCCTTGCCCATCTGTCAGTCGGCCATCATCGAGGAGCTGTAGCAACACGTTGAATACTTCGGGCGCAGCTTTTTCGATTTCGTCAAGTAGGACGACACTATAGGGATGACGGCGTACGGCCTCGGTGAGCTGGCCTCCCTCTTCATAGCCCACATAGCCAGGAGGAGCACCGATTAAGCGTGAGACGCTGTGCCTCTCCATGTACTCGGACATGTCGATACGAATAAGGGCACGTTCATCGTCAAATAGGAATGCTGCGAGTGCCCGTGCTAGTTCGGTCTTGCCAACGCCAGTTGGTCCTAGGAACAAGAAGCTGGCCAATGGACGATTGGGATCTTGCAGACCTGCACGGGCGCGACGAATGGCATCGGAGACGGCCTGCAGTGCCTGCTCTTGCCCCACCACACGCTCGCGTAGGCGATCCTCCATCGTGATCAGCTTTTGTACTTCGCCCTGCATCAGTTTGGAGACAGGGATATGCGTCCACTTGGAGACAATCTCTGCAATATCCTCGGCATCGACCTCTTCTTTGAGCATACGTGCTCCCTGTCCGTGGACACTGGTCAGTTTCGCTTCCATCTCATGGAGTTGTTGCTCTAGGCGCGGAATCGTGCCATGCCGCAGTTCCGCCGCTTTGCCAAAGTCATACTCGCGCTCGGCTTTCTCCAGAGCAACTTGTGCCTGCTCTAGCTCTTTCTTCAGGCGGCGAATGGCCTCCACTGGCTCGCGTTCACTCTCCAGTGAGAGCCTCAACGCATGCAGTTGCTCATTCAGATTCGCAACCTCTTGGTCGACTTTGGCCAAGCGCTCACGGCTGGCGGGATCTGTTTCCTTGCGTAACGCTTCTTGCTCGATCTGCAGTTGTCGGATGCGTCGATCAAGCGCATCAATCTCCGAGGGCGTACTGTCTAAC
>JAFAXQ010000215.1 GCA_019240835.1 Ktedonobacteraceae bacterium | reverse complement strand
GATGTCCATTACTCTTTCGCCCTAGCGAAAGAGTTCAATCGTGATATCGACTGCCACTGCGACGAGACGGACGATCCACTCTCGCGCTTCAGCGAGGTCATGGCGGCTGACACGCTTCAGCAGGGCTGGCAGGGCCGAGTGACGGCTAGCCACTGCACAGCTATGCACTCTTACGACAATGCTTACACTTTCAAACTGATCAGACTTCTAGCTCATGCACAGGTACATGTCGTCGCCAACCCGTTTGACAATGTTATGCTGCAAGGGCGCTTCGATACCTATCCTAAGCGTCGAGGAGTCACGTGCATCAACGAGCTAGTAGCGGGCGGTGTCAACGTGGCGCTTGGGCACGACTCAATTATGGACCCCTGGTTTCCTCTTGGGCGTGGGGATATGCTCGCTGCTGCACAACTCGTTCTTTTTCTGTGTCATATGAACGGCTATGAACAGATAAATACAGTGCTTGATCTCATCACCACGAATGCTGCGAAAGCGCTACGTATTCAAGACAGGTATGGCATTGAAGAGGGAAAACCCGCTGATTTTCTCGTGCTCGATGCTCCCAATGCCTTTGAGGCCCTACGGCTCATTCCCGTACGTCTGCATGTCTTTAAGGCTGGACGCGAAGTAGCTTCTACAATGCCAGCACATAGCCTGATAAGAAGAAGCGGTAGTGACGAAGAACAGACGGTGACGTTTCATCTGTAGTAGCAAGGCTTGTGATTGTTCAGAGAATATTTACAGAACGGGCTATCAGTAGCACGATGATGACAAAGGAAATGATAGCTTCCAGCATCATCAGTGCTTTGGCCGGGCGCGTTAGGGGGAACGTATCGGTGGGACTAAGCGCCGTTGCTCCGGTGAAGGCAACGAAAAGATAGTCGAGGAAGTGCGGTGCCCAGCCAGCAGTCATGTCATTCGACTGTTGGGGAAACATAAAATCTGCTGCTTGGTGGCCCGCTTGATGGCGTTTCAGAGGCCCGCCACCATCGATTTCCCAATACCATAGTGCAAACACGAGAATATTGGATAACCACAGTAGTGCAGCGTCGCGTAATAACAGCTTTCCTGCCTCTTGCCCTGAGCTACCACGCTGTAGAGTCACGACAAGCAGTGTAACACTGATGACAAGAGCGAGAGTAACGACGCCGAGCCCGATAAGGGCGATACTACGCACTAGATGGTGTGGAAGTGGATACCTTAGTAGCCGAGCTGCAAAGAATGGAAGTAATAGAACAACCACAAGCACTAATGGCAACCAACTCGGTACCAGGGTTAATCGTTCAGGAAGTGCCGCGTAGATGATACCAAACGCTAAGAGACCAATCATAGCAGCCCAACGAGGTGCTATTGGCACTTGATTTTCATGCACTTCGGTATCTTGCTGCTGTCGAGTTTTTTCAACCTGTGCCATCGCTATGATCCTCTGTTTTACCTATTCATTAAGATGATATCACAACCCTGGCTGCACAAGAAAAGTTTTTTCGTGTGCGTTCTTGCCAAGAGATAAACACATATGTTATAGTGTAGAAAAAGCAGAACAGTGGAACAAAGGAACCACAGAACGGCTTTAGAAGTACTAAATCGAAGATGTGAACACATTGAGAAAGGCAGTATTAGGTAGTGAATCCTGAGAATGACCCCCGAGATTACCTCGTTGGACATAGCGAACGCATGCGCGAAGTATTTGACCTTGTTGCTTGTGTAGCACGCAGCAATACGACCGCTGTGCTCATTACAGGTGAGAGTGGAACAGGCAAAGAAGTTGTGGCACGTGCAATCCATGAGCAAAGCGCACACGCCTGTGGGCCGTTCCACGCACTCAATTGCGCCGCCATAGCCAATAATCTGTTTGAAAGTGAGCTATTCGGCTATGAGCCGTATGCTTTCACCGATGCGAAAAAACAAAAGCGTGGTTTGCTTGAACTTGCCGAAGGCGGTACCCTGTTTCTTGATGAGGTTGGTGAGATGCCACACGAGATGCAGGCAAAACTTCTACGTGTGTTGGAGACACGTTCTTTTTTTCGCCTCGGGGGTACGAAAGAAGTCAGGATGAAAAACGTGCGCGTGTTGGCAGCCACTAACCGTGATTTGAAGCAAGCCATGCAAGACGGCCTATTCCGCTCCGATTTATATTTTCGACTCGCTGTTGTCAAGATAACGCTACCGCCTCTGCGTGAACGGTTAAGTGACATACCGCTCTTTGCATCACGCTTCTTAGAAGATTTCAATAAGTTGCATGGACGTAGCATGCGACACATCACACCCGAAGCACAACGTTCTCTGCTTGACTACAGTTGGCCCGGGAACATACGTGAACTCAAGAACGTTATTGAGCGAGCTATAATTTTACACGATAGTAACGGATTGCAGCAGAGCTATTTACCACGGGAGATCGTTGGCTATAACGAGCAGCAGGAATGTCGCTGCTATGATCCTTGGGAGCAATGGTTGAATACTCATCCACAAGAGGCTGTCTGCCTAAATAGGCTCGTTGAACGTCTTGAGCAATGCCTAGTACGCTAGGCCTTAGAGGCAACCAATTACAATCGACTACAAGCCTCAGCATTACTTGGCCTCTCCAAGGTTGAGCAACTGTGTTATCTCATCCACAAACACGGTATCAACACGAAAAATTCGCCGTCCGAGAGGGACAAGCATTACGGCCTATAGGAAGTGGAAGCATCCACGGGTAGCTTGAGTAGCTCGCTCTCAATCTCTTGCCAGGCGAGTAGCTCTACCTCCTTACTGCTAGGACGCTCCTGACCGTGCGTTACCGGCCGGAATTTCTCCCAGACGCGCTCTCTAAAGGTCGCTACAATAGGCCGTTGTTTGTCCGGTGGAGGCATGACGCGCATATCCAGCAGCTCTGGAGAATAGAACTCATTTTTGTTGAACGCAAGAGCGATCAAGTTACTAAATGTAGCAAGCAGGGCAAGCCGTTGTTGTGAGAAATGCCCAACTTGGGTGCTAGCAGCCAGAAGACATCCTGCAATACGCCCTTCGAGACAAATAGGGTGAGCGGCAGCGCTGACCTCAAACTTGCCTCGGTAAGCGGGAAATGTTGTATTCTTACTGAGGTCATCGTGGTTAATGACATGACGCATTTCTACTGTATATCCTGACATAGACTCTAGTCCGAGAAAAATTACCTCGTGCTCGAGATCTGCTGTCCAGGGAGCAGTTCCCTTGCCAACGCTCTCACGTAGACTGCATATTCTGCCATCGCTAGAGGGCGGCATACATTGAATTAACTTAATGGACATTCCGAGCTGGTTGCGATCAAGTTCATCAAGAGCTTTTTTTAACACCATATCACTAATACGCCAGAAGAGAAGACTCTCTGTTGTAGTAGTGCGAACATTGAGCACCTGAGCGAAAAAATCGGCTTCAATAGAACCGGTGGCGGCAGTGTCATCTAGGAGCCAAGTATGAACATCGGGATATTCCTCCTCAAGTGCCTCCACAAGTTCCTGGCGATGCTGTGGCTGTACAGCCTGTACGAGACGAATCAAGTCAAACCGTTGCGGCTTGTACTCCGAATTGGCCCAGCGAGAAAGGGTCGTCGCCGTAATATCCAGAGCCGTAGCTATCCTATGACGCTCGTTGTGTGAGCTGATGATATCCTGCAGGACGCTGGTCCAGGAAGAGGAAGGTATACTCATTGCTATCCACCTTGCTACTTGATTAGCCAGTTCGACATTTCGGAATGTGTCATGAAGGAGGAATGGTGCTAATATGCACCATATCTCAGCGCATATAATAACACAACGTATGAGCTAAGTCAACAGTTACGAAGGTAGCAAATTCTCCTCCAGTATCACCTGCCGCAAGGGCTTGGCTTCGCGTAGCCACCTGCACGTCAGCCCAACAGGTATTCTATAACGTGTTCCCTCCGAGATAGCTATCATATCGCATCGCTCCAACCGACGTAATATCTCTGATACCTCTTTCTTCCGGTAGGGCAGACCGTTATCACGACAGATGACCTCAATATCGGTAAGTGAGACGTAATGACCGTCATCACCGCTCTCTTGTGCCACGGCCGAGAGTATAACGCGCTGTTCTGCCGTTGTCTGGTCACGAATCCAACTCAGGAGAATATGCCCAGTCTCCATCACGTCTTTTTGCACATCATTCACGTCGTTGATAGTGACATAACTTTTGCGATAGCCATTACAGTGTCCTACCAGCACGTTGCAAATCAATTGAATTAAGTATGGCTGATCACCTGTGAGATAATGAATTTTCTCAATGGCCAATGGGTCATATGTTAGAGCACCCTCCACTGGGTTGGTAATCAGCTCGTGTGCCGCTTCTTTACTGAGCTTTGAGAGCTGATGGTGATGAGCAATGTTGAAAAAGACCGACCAGTAACCAGTCGTGAACTGTTCAAGGTTATATGTGCCTGCGAGCAAGAAATGGATGCCTCGGCGATGCTGCATCAGACTGCGCAGATAGCCAAAAATCCCCTTATCGACCTTGCCTTGGCGAACTGGCTCATCCAGCGTCTCAAACTCGTCAATCAGTAAGACAAGATTGTGCCCCTTGAGCCTACCTTGTACATCATCCAGAAAAATATCGAAGGCAAAGGTTGCGTCTTCTTCAAAAGGAGCAGGTTGTGGCGGTACCACCATCAAGCCTCGCTCTTCCAAATCCTGATGAATAGTATGTGCCACCCTGAAGAGCAACCTGCTTGTGCTACTGGAGAGTATCAAACGTTGCATATCGATAAACACTGGAAGGTGTGGAGATAAACGGGCAGTGTTGCGTAATTGATAGAGCAGGCTAGACTTACCAGAACGACGCTGCCCATACAGTACGATCACCGTGTTTGTCGAAGGACGTGTAAGATTTTCCTGTAAAAACTCTAAATCCTCGTGACGCCCGTAAAACATTTTTGGTTCCTGGATTGGAGTGCCTGCTATGTACGGATTGGAGATCGGCGTGAATTCTTGCTCCATTGTTACCAGTTCTAAGTGGTCTGCAAACGGCAGTTGTTTCCTTCTGAGCTCTGCATCGTCATAAACAATCTCGAAGCAGAGCCGCAGGGAGGACGTAAGAGGACGTAGCGTAAACTCTATTTGCACGGGATCTCGTGTCGAAGTCGAAATGGTTACAAACTCCTGTGTACTTGGTCCTACCACGGTGAAAGCGTCACTGGGCATGAGAGTTACTATGACGTTATCGGCTGGGCTAAGCCCACGATTGTGGATTTCCAGCAAGACAGCAACCTGTGCTTCCTGTCGCACACGTCGTGTCCGTAGTTCCGCTTTCAACTCGGCTTTGCCGCGCAACCGTGCGATCTCTGCTAGCACGATGGTCTGCCAGCGCTTCAAGAGCAGGCTGAGAATAGCCTGATCTGGAAATTGTTGCTGGGCGGAGCGCTCGAGGTAGCTACGTTCCATACCTGCCATCAGCTCCTCAATGGCAGTCGTTACCTCCGTCGTCACCTCCGGTTTGCACCACTTGAAGTAGTTAGATTCCATACCTTCCGTCAGCTCTTCAATAGCAGTCCTTGCCTCTAGGAGGCTGGCGAGACGATCGCCCAACCCCTCACGCTTCAGATAGGTCCTGAGAAAGTCAGCAAGTTTGTTCAGACGATGAAACACCTGGAGCGTATCTGCAAAATGGGTGTCATCACCTGCTGGCATTATCGCTAGCGCACACCTGTAACCAGCAATCTCATCAACAGTACGCAGACCATGCAGTCGGTAGAACTCATTCTGCACTGCCCACATGCTCTCACCGTCAGCGAGTGCTCTTGTTTGCTGTAACGCTTCTACGGCATCTTTGAGTCTTGCAAGAATAGTGTCCTCCGTCAAGTCTGAAAGCAGACCTGCCAGTGCCTTGAAAACATTTTGTACAATGGGGCTCTTGGCACAACGCATAATCAATTCGTAATTAGAAGGGTCCACTCTCTTGGTCATTAACAGACGAGTACCTGTTACCAGCATGTCTGTGTGAACATCGAAGTAGTGAGCGAGCACACGTGCCGATTCCTGGCCTATCCACTCTGACGCATCGACAATGGTATTGAGTAGGAGCTCGAACACCTGCTGCGGAAACATGGGTGTAAGCTGGTCTAAA
>JAFAXQ010000199.1 GCA_019240835.1 Ktedonobacteraceae bacterium | reverse complement strand
TAAGCTGTTCAAGCAACAATCGGTTCTGGAAGACGCCGCCACTGAGGACGACGACCTCCAACCCGCTCTGTTCACGTACGTCAAAACAAGCCAGCGCCAGCAGCTCGGCAATCGAGCGATGAAAGCGACCCGCAATCCGTGAAGATGGCACACCCTGCTGGATATCTTCTACGATGGCGCGGATCATCGCTGCTACGTCCCAAGCCAGCGGCGTTTGGTCCTCATGTAGGGGAGGCTGGCTCTGCTCTCGCCCTGATACGGTGGAGGCCGAGGCGTCGCCCCTACGATACACAGCCGTAGCTTTGTCGAGCGGATACTCTTCCTCACAGGCCAGCACCTCCAGCTCAATAGCTGCCTGACCTTCATAGAACACGTCCTTACGTAGGCCGATCAATGCGGCAACAGCATCAAACAAACGTCCCAGACTAGAGGTCAACGGGCTATTCAGGTTTCGGGCCACCATCTGCTTCAATGTGCGCCACTTGGCTTTGTCTAGCTGGCGCACAAAGGGGATATCCAGGTCTAGGAAGCCTTCACCGTAAGCCTGAGCCAGGTAGACGGCTGCCATGCGCCAAGGCTGATGCACCGCCTGCTCACCGCCAGGAAGCGGCACATAGCGCAGGTGTGCGAGGCGTTCAAACCCTAGCAGATCCGCAACCATCAATTCACAACCCCATATGGCACCATCAGTTCCGTAACCTGTGCCATCGGCAGCAATGCCAATAACTGGTCCGGTCAGTCCATGTTCGGCCAGCACACTGGCAATGTGAGCATGATGGTGCTGGACTCCGAGTTTGTGTGGGATATCCGAGTCGAGAGCATATTTTGTCGCCAGGTACTCAGGATGTAGGTCGTAGGCGACCACTTCGGGATAAATATCGAAGATGCGCTGGAAGTGTTCAATGCCTTCGCGGAACGAGGTCAGTGTCTCCATGTTCTCTAAGTCGCCGATATGGTGACTGACGAAGGCTTGTCGCCCCTTGCCTAGGCAGAAAGTATTCTTGAGATGACCGCCACAGGCCAGAAGTGGCACAGAGAGATCAAGCGATAACGGGATTGGCTCTGGTGCATAACCGCGTGAACGGCGGAAAAATTGTCCAGCACCGACAATGCTACGCATCACTGTGTCATCGCAACGCATGTGGATGTCGCGGTTATGTGTGAGCATACCCTCAGCGATAGGCGCTAGCCGCTGGTGTGCGTCAGCATCGCGGTAAGCAATTGGTTCATCGCTCAGGTTTCCACTGGTCATCACCAGCACTGGCGGACGGTCTGATCCAATAGCAGCAATGAAATCGCGCAAGAGCAGATAATGCAGCGGCGTGTAGGGTAACATAATGCCCAACGTGTTATAGACTGGCGCGACACTTGGGGGCATATAACAATCAGGCCGCCGAGCAAGCAGCACAATAGGACGCTGGCGTGACTGGAGCAATGCAGCCTCGGCATCATTCACATAGCAGAGCTGTTGTGCTGTCTGTAGATCGGGCACCATCAAGGCAAAAGGCTTGATCTCGCGGTGCTTTCTTTGGCGTAGTCGCTGCACAGCCTCCTCGTTCAACGCATCACATGCCAGATGATAGCCCCCTAATCCCTTAACAGCCAAGATGATTCCCCGAGCAAGATATTGTGCTGCTGTGGCAACTGGATCTGAGCATTCGCTAGCGTGCGTTTCATTTCTGAACGACCACATGGTTAAGGACACGTGTGGGCCACAGACCGGGCAAGCATTGGGCTGAGCATGGAAGCGGCGATGGAGTGGATTGTCATACTCCGCTTGGCAGTCGGCACACATTGGGAAGACGCGCATGGTGGTCTTATCACGATCATAGGGAACATCTTGAACAATGGTGAAGCGCGGCCCACAGTTGGTACAGTTGATGAAAGGATAGCGGTAACGTCGATCCTGTGGGTCGAAGAGTTCATGCAGACAATCATGGCAGGTGACGGTATCAGGCGAAATGAGAGCTTGACGTTCTGCTCCAGCCTGGCTATGAGCGATGATGAAGGTAGTGTCATAACACGGGGAGAGCAGCTCGGTGGCAACGGAATCAATACGAGCTAGGGGAGGCGTCTCCGCACGTAATGCATACTGAAAGCTATCAAGTGCCTCGATAGAACCTTCGACCTCAATGGTTACACCAGAGCTATCGTTGAGCACAAAACCGACTAGACCCCAGTGCAAGGCCTGCCCATAGACAAAGGGCCGAAAGCCTACACCCTGGACGATGCCACGAATGATGATGCGCCGTCGCTCAATTGTCGAACCCGCTACGGATGCCATCATCACACCTCTTGGACGATTTTCCTAGCCACCTCTGCATTGTCACGTGCGAATGCGACCAGCCATTCGCACCATGCGTCAAGCCCTGCGCCTGTACGGCAACTCACCTCAAAAATACGCAGGTGTGGATTAATAGTCAATGCGTGCTCTTTGACCTTATCCAGATCGTAGTCCACGTACGGAAGCAGGTCAAGCTTATTTACGACCATGACTTGTGAGGTCGCGAACATATGGGGATACTTCGCCGGTTTGTCGTCTCCCTCAGTAGTACTCACCACAACGACACGTGTATCTTCTCCCAGATCCCAGGAGGATGGACAGACCAAGTTACCGATGTTTTCGATAAACAGTAAGCCAATGTGCGACAAATCGATTTCACTGAGTGCTGCTCGGATCATGTGTGCTTCCAGATGGCAAGCTCCACGCGTGTTAATCTGGATAGCGTCTGCGGCCCCCGCTGCTTCAATTCTGTCTGCATCGGCAGTGGTCTCAATATCGCCATCAATTACGCCAATGCCAAGTTTCCCTTGGAGCCGCTCTATCGTTCGCTCCAGTAAGGTCGTCTTACCAGCCCCTGGCGAACTCATCACGTTGATCGTGCGTATGCCACGCGGCGTCAACATCTGGCGAATCTCTTCGGCAACAACTTCGTTCGCTGCCAGGATATGTTGAGCAATACTTATTTTGGCCACAGACGCCACTCCTCACTAGTGGGGGCGCGAAAATAGTGAAACGCGCTCCTAAAAGATATATAGAAAAGTTATAGAACGGATACCTGCAAGAGATATCCACTACGCGGCATCGAACTCCATATCAACAATCTCCAGTTCGGTGCCAGAAATAATCTCATTCGTCCATTCGTCACACGTTGGGCACCGCGCCACAAAGTTCGTAATGGTGAACTCCTTGGCGCAGTGACGACAACGCGCACGATGCGGCAAGACATCAATCGATAACTGTGCGCCAGCTAAAACTGGATCGAAGCTGGTTAGCATCTCAAAGCAGAAGCTTAATGAGTCAGTCACGACACCGCTGGCCTCGCCGATTTGTAACTGCACACTCTTCACTCGCGCTGCGTTGCACTCGGTAGCCCAAGTCTCAACGACATCAACGATGCTTTGAGCAATCGCCAGTTCGTGCATGACTAACCTCACCCCTCTCAGAACACTACATCGACTTCAGTCTCCGATAGCGTCTATAATCAGGGAGGAGAGCCAACAAGGCGAGCAAGACAAGTAACACTAGTACCAGGATCACAATGAGCCAAATAGACATAACAAGTACGCGGTACACAAGCCCCTGTATGAATAACAGGGGAGGAAATACCGCTCCTCCCTTCTGTTCTACCCCTTGCGGGGAAGAGACAAGAAATGCAGTCTTGCCTCCCCTACCAGATATGGCTGGTACCCAACGCTGCACCGGCTAGATAGGGTTAGAAACGCATTACATGGCTTCAAGGCGCAAATAGCGTTGCAGGTCTGGAAGAAGCTGTCGAACAACAACAAAACCCAAACCAAGCACTATAAGCAGGAAAAGCAGTCTACCCATCGTATTGTCCCTCTCTTTGTACTATACATCGTTCGTCTTTGAACCGGCACCCGCAGAGGGTGTCACTGCGTCGTTGAGCAATTGCTCAATGAGTGAGTCAACCATCTTCACCGCCTCATCGACAGCATTTTGTACAGGCTCACTCAGCTCCATTTGCATCTCTATGTCGTCTTCACCTCCTAAGATGGCAGTAGGTTCACAGCCGACAAGCAGAGTGTGGATGGGTCTAGCACCCAAACCCAAGGCGAAAGCAAGAACCTTCACCGGATCCATACTGTGTGTGTCTAATGCGACCGTACCAGCTTGTGCCCCTTTCTCGGGACTTAGGCCCGCTAAATCCGGTTCAATCAGATAGAGCGTTCCGG
>JAFAXQ010000197.1 GCA_019240835.1 Ktedonobacteraceae bacterium | reverse complement strand
CCACGCTGTCCGTGTTATAGACGAGGAACACTTTACAGTCGCGGATACCATTCGTGGTAGAGCGTTATTGGCAAAGATTAACGGGAAGAAACGCGTCGAGGAAGAAATAGAGACTGGCACAAGTTGGCTGCAAGATTGTCGTTATGATGCCAATTTCAATTGTTGGGTGCTCGTTGACGGCAAAAATTCACGTATAACCTTGCGTCGTGGACGCTCAGGTAACAAGACACTTGCCCAATTTGACTTTGACCCCGAGTGGCGTCTGTACGAGGCTCATGTCCTATAATCACAAAAACACGATATGCACTCGACTGTCAAAGGCATTTTTCGGTAGGGGTCCGATTTATCGTGCCCTGGAGTGGGCATCCATGCACCCGACTGTCAAGGATCTTCAAAGAAAGAGGAGAAAAAATGTCTGATAAAGGATTTACCATCTGGTTTACTGGTCTCTCAGGGGCAGGCAAAAGCACCCTTGCCGAGAGGGTAGAGCAACGCTTAAAGGCACAGGGACAGCGTGTTGAGGTACTAGATGGTGATGTCGTACGTACCCATTTAAGTAAAGGTCTTGGCTTTAGTCGTGAGGACCGCGATACCAATATCAAGCGCATTGCCTTTGTATGCAGCCTGCTGACGCGCAATGGCGTTGTGTGTATTTCTGCCGCTATCTCCCCCTACCGTGAGGCCCGTGAGTGGGCACGTCAAGAGATCGGTAATTTTGTTGAAATCTATGTCAAGTGTTCCATCGACGTGTGCCGCCAACGCGATGTCAAAGGACTCTATAAGCTCGTTGACGAGGGCAAAATCAAGAACTTTACAGGTGTCGATGATCCCTATGAGGAGCCGGAGCAGCCCGAGTTGGTAATTGAGACTGACAAAGAGACGGTCGAGGAAAGTATGGCGCGCATTTTTAGCAAGTTGGTAGAACTGGGTTATCTTGAGCCTGAGTTCGTGTTTGCGGACGAGAAGGTGGCGGTAAAATGATGAAAGGCTTAATAGCTCCTCATGGGGGAGCGCTCGTAGCAAATGTGGCGACTGAGCCGGAGCGCTTGGCACTGCAAGAACAAGCCAAAGGTCTAGCGCGGATCACGCTAGGCTCGCGCCAATTAGCTGATCTAGAGATGCTAGCGATTGGTGCCTATAGCCCGTTGCTCGGCTTTATGACGCAAACCGATTACCTCGGTGTAGTCAATGACATGCATCTGAGCAATGGCCTGCCCTGGTCTGTGCCAATCACCCTTGCCGCGACGTCAGAACAAGCTGCCACTCTCAAAGAAGGCTCACAGATCGCACTTGTCGATGCCCAGGACAAGCTGCAAGCGGTCATGACGCTTGCAGAGAAGTACTACTATGATAAGCAGCGTGAGGCCAGTCAGGTTTACCGCACGCAGGATGATGCGCATCCAGGTGTAAAGGTGGTCTATCAACAAGGTGATGTGTTGTTAGGCGGATCGGTACGTGTCGTAGCATTACCACAACAAACCTTTGCGCAGTATCGTCATACGCCAGAGCAATCACGTCAGCTTTTCAGCGAGCGTGGCTGGCAGCGCGTCGTTGGCTTTCAAACTCGTAACCCAGTGCATAGAGCGCACGAGTATATCCAGAAATGCGCCTTGGAGACGGTAGATGGCCTCTTCCTGCATCCATTGGTGGGTGATACAAAGGGAGATGATATTCCCGCCGACGTACGCATGCGCTGTTATGAAGTGCTGTTGCAGAACTATTATCCAGTTGATCGCGTGGTACTCGGTGTCCTACCAGCCGCCATGCGCTACGCTGGTCCACGCGAAGCCATCTTTCATGCGCTCATGCGTAAGAACTATGGCTGTTCACACTTCATCGTGGGTCGCGATCACGCTGGCGTTGGCAACTACTATGGCACCTATGACGCACATCACATCTTTGCGCAGTTTGATCCCGTCAAACTTGGCATCACGCCGATGTTCTTCGACCATACCTTCTTCTGTCGTGTCTGTGATGCGATGGCATCGTCGAAGACGTGCCCACATGGCAACGAGCAGCATGTGACACTGAGCGGGACGAAGGTGCGTCAGATGTTACAGGCAGGTGAGATGCCACCTCGTGAGTTCTCGCGGCCAGAGGTAGCGCAAGTATTGATTGAGGCCATGTGTCAACTTGTACGGTAATGGGCCGTGTCGGTCATTTTTTGCATCAAGGTGGGTTAGCGAGCGTGGCAAGCGCAAGGGCGCGCCGTAGATGGGCAGCAGGGCGACCGCAAGGGTCGCTCCTACGATACACGTTGTGCTGCGTATATAGTAGTGGTGACCCTTGCGGTCACCATGCCCATGTGTGGTCACCGTGCAACTTGCGGTCACCATGCTCATGTGCTGTCGCCATGTAAAAACCGGAGGAGGACTACGTTGGATTATCGCATATCGCTCGTGGGACTATGTATCGGTTTTCTGATCGGTCTGACAGGAATGGGGGGAGGATCACTGCTAGCACCCATCATGATCCTCCTCTTCCGTATCCCTCCTGTCTGGGCAGTGGGAACCGACATTGCCTACTCCACCGTGACGAAAGCCGTTGGCTCAGTCATTCATATGCGGCAGAAAAGTGTCAATTTCAAAGTAGCCTTCTGGTTAGCATGTGGCAGTGTTCCCGCCACATTGTTCAGTGTTGGTCTTGTCCAATACTTACGCAAAAACTACAGCAGCGTTATCAATGGCGTCATCCTCCACGCCCTGGGCTTCACCCTCTTGACAGTGGCAGTATTGCTGGTGGCCAAACCATACGTCCTCAAACGCTTGGAGGACAGAAAACTCAAGTTACAGCAGCAAGCCACACTTCCAGCAGAAATCACTCTCCAAGCTCCTAGTCGTTGGCAGCGCTACTATCGCCCGCTCTTGACGATGCTGATCGGTGCAGTCGTCGGTTTCCTCGTCGGCTTGACCTCTGTAGGTAGCGGCACCTTGATTATCGTATCGCTAGCTTTCCTCTTCCCCAAGCTTGGTCCCAAAGAATTGGTGGGCACCGACATCTTCCAGGCATTTCTCTTACTTGCCTCTGGTACTATCGGCTACTTCACAGCGGGTACGATCAACTGGACCCTCGTTGTGCTGTTGCTACTAGGTTCACTGCCTGGTGTATTCATAGGCAGCGTGTCGAGTAAGTACGTTCCAGATCGCTTCATGCGCCCTGTGCTGGCAACGGTGTTGGCGCTTTCGGGGTTGAAGTTGATCTAATATACCTTCACAATTAAAATCGAGCATTTTCTGTATACTATTGTTTTTTCAATACAAATTTTCAGCAAAACAGCTCTTTCACAACTCTTGACATGCCGTTCCGCATCATGTACTCTTCTCAAAAGAGCGCTTTTGTACTTGTAGTTCTTTGTAGTGTGTGATCTATGCTTCCCTGATCTATTGAATAGGCGCATAGAAGCTCACTGCTGAAAGGAATACCACTGATGAGCAATGTCCCAAGCGATTTGCGGTACACCAAAGATCACGAGTGGGTACGCGTGGAGGGAACGCAAGCCACAATTGGCATCACTGATCATGCACAGAAACAGTTGGGCGATGTGGTCTTTGTTGAGCTACCTAAGGCTGGTGATACCTTCTCCTTGTCTGATCCAATGGGCTCTCTCGAATCGGTCAAGGCCGTAGCAGAATTCTACGCCCCGCTCAGTGGTAAGGTCAATGAGATCAACGATGCAGTCAATGACGAACCAGAGCTAGTGAACACCGATCCTTATGGGGAAGGTTGGCTGGTGAAAATACAGATTGCTGATTCTTCGCAACTCAGCCAACTTCTCAGTGCGGATCAATATAAGGAGTATATAAAACAAGACGAAAGCTAACGTGTGCCATGTGCTCTTTGGCTTCGCTGATGTTGATACTATGCTATAATGTAATGGCTCTGATCTACTAGGAGCCTTCAGAGCAACCCTACATCCGAGGGGAGGTACCAAGGTTCATGGCGATAGAACATCAGCGAAGCATGACGGTTGAAGAATACTTTCAAGTAGAAGATGATAATCTTGACATACGCTATGAGTACATTGATGGCCGTGTATACGCTATGGCAGGAGGAACTGCCAATCACGACACTATCAAATCCAATATGCAAAGAATTCTTTGGCACCTGCTGCGTGGCAGCAATTGCCGTGTCTATAGTTCCGATATGAAAGTATATATCTCAGAAACGCGCTACTTTCATCCTGATGTGACAGTCACCTGTGACCCACGCGACCGAGGGACGATTCAAGCGATCCAAGCTCCACGCCTTGTCGTTGAAGTGCTTTCGCCAACGACAGAACTCACAGACAGAACGTGGAAACTCAAAAATTATCGTGCGCATCCTACTATCGAAGAATATGTTCTTGTGGATTCGCGATCTCTCAAAATAGAGATTTATCACAAAGAGAACAACAAGTGGATCTACGACGCGTACGAGAATAATGAGGAAATTCCACTTTACAGTGTAGGTGTGTCCTTCTCTCTCGCAGATGCTTATACAGATGTAGAATTTGAAGAACACGCAGAGGACTATAGGTGAGGCGACAAGATTACACTCTTTTATCGCCTCACCTACGCCCCATATCACTTCTTACCACTACTACACGGACAAGGATCATTGTATCAATTTTCCATGTGATTGTCGTGTTTGTAGCTTCATCCGTCGATAGGAGAAAATACATTTTGAGACAATCACAGCCTTTCCAAAGGTTGGTAACCAGCCTCTTTGCCCAGAGAACCATGATTAACTACTATGCTAGTGTATGCCTTGTACCAAGTTGCAGTCCAACGTACAATTTACTTCCCTCTACATCATCAATTGAAGTGAAGGCAAAGTTGTGCCTCGCTCGCAACTTGTATTAGGCGATTTGAGAAAGTTGACGGTACACAATGAATCAGCAACTTATTTCTCAACCGCCACGCAGCCAGAAGATCATACAGGATATACAGATCGCAATGCGTGTTCGGCGCATTTGGCTTATTAGTGTCACATTTATCATCTTACTAGCCCTCATAGTAGGTGTACCTTTTGTACTTGATAGATTCTTCGGCTTCTTTTTGCCGATTGTCTTTCCCTCCCTTCTGCTCAAAGTCTCTAGCATACTAGGCATATTGATTATTGTTGCTGCGCTGCTCTCCCTATGTCTGCTCGTCTGCATGCTGTTGCTTACAGCTAAGCAGCACGCAATCAATGGATATCGCAAGGCAGCACACAGCAGTCTTGAGCAACGAATGAGGAGCTACTACCCACCTAGAAATGTTCCCCAGTTGAGCAAAAAGCAAGGACAACACCTTCTGCTGCTCGGGTTACCTGGAAGTGGCAAGACGAAAACCCTGGAAAATTTTCTCTATGAAGCTACCAGTTCTGTCTTACACGAGAATGATAAGATTCCCGTGCTGATTCAGATGAAGTACTACAATGGTTTTCTCCGACAATACCCGCCAGATGCCTCACCTGATGGGCAAACTGTGCCAGCAACAGATACATTGCTTTCCTACTTGTTAGATGACAAGCATGAACAAAAGTCCCAAACAACAAGCGAACCTGAACTAGTTAGTATACGCCATCTACGACCTTATCTACGACAATTTGTAGAGCAAGGACGCATAGTATTCCTATGCGATGGTATGAACGAATTGGAAAGTAATGCACTACAAGTTGTTCATGACGAACTCATACGCTTCATGCAAACACAAAACCGCGTTATCATGACCTGTCGTGAACTGGAGTATCAAGAGCAAACAACGATCCAGGATTTCGATAGGCAAGGCGCGAAAATTTCTTCCTGCGTTAGAAAAAGAAGATGTTCCTAACATTGTAGAATGCTATTTACGAGCTATTTCCGCAAGCGATGATAAGGAGCAGCAGATTCAGGACACGAAAGATCTGATTTGCAGGATTAACCAACCCCATCGCTATAACAGCCCCTTTATGCTCATTATGCTGATAGAAGCGTTAAGCCAACTCACTGAAAGAGAGGCCAAGACCATCTCACGCGGTCGCTTGCTCCAAATTTCTGTTGATGATCGTCTTAAACGCGTAAGGGAGGAGGATAGGCATGCAGTTCGCCACTTCCTCAGCGTGGTTGCTTGCACGGCACGACGTAATGGGCAACGCAATGCAATTCAACTAGGCAGTAAAAGAAGCCCCATCCCAATCATGGAGTTTGCCGAGTATTTAGACGATTGGTTACGACACAATGAAGCAGGTGACAACAATTATACACCTTCGGACATCAAAAAATTTTTGGGTACTGCGCACGAAACTGATTTGATTACTATCAGTAACTATGGTGTCCTCAGTTTCAGGCATGAACTCATTGCCGAGTACTTTGCGGCTGAGTACCTGTTCTATATCTACGACGAAAAGCGTAATAGCGAGTTATTCTGGGCAAGTCTGTACGAGAGCGAGGCGAAAGCGGCTGGTATGTGGAGCGAGCCTATTGCATTATGGGCAGGGTTAGAAGAGAACCCGATGGAAGTAGCAAAGTTCCTGATTCAATGGGTCGAAGACCACGACCGCCAAGGTGATGAGAGTGATGAGATCTGTTACCATGCGCTAGCTCTCAGCCTGACTTGCATGGGTGTCAAGGCACCAGATGCTTTGCCTTCGAACATTCAGAAGTACCTGGAAAAGTTCGTACGTGGCACCGTAGAACGTGCGACACTGGCAAAGATATTCAAACGCTGTGCAGACGAGGGCGGAGCTGAGGTCTATGAGGCACTTCTGCCCCTCATTGATACAGAGGGTTTGCCCGACCTCTTCTTGGAATTACACGAACTCCATTGTGAAAGCAACGATGCCATCATTCCTATGTTACTCTTTGACTATCTAGAAAAAGTGGTGAAACAAACAGCTTATGCAGATCAAATACTCGTTGGTATTTTAGGAGAACTTGGTAAAAGCAAATCTAGCGCTAGGGTGAGAGCACGGGCGCAATCAATACTCAGTGAAACTGCCAGACCAATCCCATTGCGTGTTGCTGCTATTCATGTCCTGGCTTTAGTAAAAGACGCCAGTGATGTTCAACTCCTCATCAGCTATCTGCATGACTCGGACAGTGAACAACGCATAGCGGGGGCTGCTATTAGTGCGCTTGCAACCTTCGGTCCGGAGCTTGCACTAGACGCTGTAAGGGAGAAGGAGAGAAATCTGCATAGTTCTGCACATGCTCAAACACGTCTGAATCTGCTTTTTGTTTTGAAGGGTTTTCTAAAGACAATGCAGTTCCAGTCTAGTATTTCCCTTCAACACTATAGAGGTATCATTAGTGCTAGCATCGAATTTCTCTCATTGTACGATAACAATACGACACGGCAAATTGCTAGAGACCTTCTTGACGAGCAGGTGCAGAAGGGTAAGCAGCACACATCCATTGTCACACATTTGCTGCTCAATTCTATTGGAACCCCGGATGAGGAACAGGGCAAAAACATACAAGGGCTTCTGCAGAAAAACTGTCTTGCCATTTTACCAGATATTAGGGACTATTGGATTAAGCGATCAGCTACAGAACGGGCACGTGCTCGCATCATTGAGGTCTTAGGTAAGGTACACAATAGCGACATATTAGACTTCTTATTACGACAACTCGATGAATCTGCGGCAAGAGTGCAAAATGCACTGTCTCATGCACTCAGCTTACACCGACCTGAGAGTATCAATCCACTACTTCGCACTATTCTTGCACCTGAGACTACAGTTAACGCTTGCAAAGTTGCGGTGAATGCTATGAAAGAAGTTGGAGCAGACAGCGTCGATGCAATCTGCAAGCAGCTTTCGAATATCCCATCGTACACAAACACATCAGAGCTAGGGCTTTCCTCGCTGGTAGAATTGCTTAACTATTTCAGGGAAGAAGCGTTCATACTTGACACTACAAACGAGAGAGTAGTTCGTGCATTGATTGAGCTACTTCCCTGGCTTGTTGCCAATACCAAATATGTACAACTGGCAGCATATGTAATACGGGTAATGGTTAGCTTTGGCAATCCGCTTGCCGTCCCTCCACTGATTAAATTGCTAGCAAGGTCCGAAGCTACACTCAATGAAGTATATAAACAAGCTATTATAGGGCTGAGCACCCTAGGAGACAACGATATCGCTTTTAAGTGTCTCATCAATGCATTGGATAGCACACAAGAGACACTTACCACAGCAAGAGTGCGCCAAGCCTTGCTTGAGATGAAGCCATACCCCTATGATAGGCTCCTTTCTACATTCAAGGATACTAGGGATGCCGTTGTACAACAAGTGAGGCAGGTGTTTGTTACCAACCAACATGTACCTCAGACAGCCTCCTTCCTAGTCGGCCACCTACTTGATGATGACGACCGTGATGGCATCTCTTGGAACGTTGAGCAGACAATAAAGGCAATGCCACCATCTATTACCATGCCTCCTCTAGTCAAAGCATTGAACAAACCGGGCTGGCAAGTTGCACTTGAGCCTCTGCTACTAGCATGCCCTGAGCCTACTATCGTTATTCCTTTGTTGGTAAACGAGCTTGGCGATGCACAACGACGTGGGCCTGCGGGAGGGGTTCTCCTCAAGTTTAATCACCAGTTTGTTCTACCATGGCTGATTTCGGGTTTGGAAGACCTTAGTGCGCGACAGTATACCAGATGGTTAATTACACAGATGGTAGATTTACCACACCGACACAACATAGATCTGCTGCCGCACATCGTGGGCCTCTTCAACCCCACTACTGCGCACCCGCAACGTTCTAGCATTCCGTTAGAGGTTCGTATGGCTTTGCGCGAACTGTTGACACATGAGCTAGCAAATGTCAGTCTACCTGCACTTATCAATGCTCTGAGAGATCCAGCACTTATGGAGGATTGCAAACTCTCACTTGTTGCATTAGTCAATGTTTCAGGTAGGCCGGGTGATGTGGTACAGGCAATCTTGCAAGCTTTGCGCGATCCGTACAAACGCCGTGGAGCACATAACACACTTGTTACCTGTGGACGGCTAGCCGCGGAACAAGTGTGTGGTTTGCTCCGAGATAGTGATAGTGCTATAGCCGAAGAAGCGTGTTCTATCCTGGCTGAAATGGGTGAAGTAGCCTTTCCGGTAATTCACAATCTTGCCCATGACTCTCAGCGCCTATCCGATGCTAAGAATATCTTTATGCGTATGTCCAGTTCGACTGCTGCCAAGGGCCTTCTTTCCTTTCTAGCAAGCAATGATATTCAGGAGATGGAAATGGGTTTCTATCTCCTCTATATGAGTATTGATACCGAATATCGCTCAGGCAAAATCAATATAACCAGAGCTATGCTACAACAGGCTCAGAAACAGCCAAGCGATGTGCGTTTACGCGTCATCACTGCATTGCTGTTCTTTAACAACAATACTCAGACTCAACAGCGCAAAAAAATCGCAGAACATATTATCGATGCTATAAAGAGCTCTCCTGAGTATCATGTAGAATTCATGCGTGCCCTGCTTCTGCTAGGAAAGCAAGCCGAAGAGCCATTGGCAAATGTGATTGATGCAATCAAAGTATCGAGTGAGGTTCAATTAGACGCTATTGGGACACTAAGTACCCTCGTAGATCATCGTAGGATAACAGGTTACGTAAAGGAGCTTACAGCGATAGATGGGATGAGAACACGAGACCTCAGGCAGCAAGAGCTAGGGCTTCGTGCCCTTGGCGGTCTGTTAGCAAGTGGTATCTATACCAGAGAAGAACTGATACAGCTCCAGAATAACAGCAAGAGAAATGGAGACCAAGCATCCTTTGAATTTTATGATGTGCTACTTGGCACACGCAATATGCCAAAAATTAAAACGCTGGAAGACCGTCTGCAGCGGCAGGACAGTACTATTAAGCAATTGCGAGAGCAGGTACAGCGAGAGCAGAACAAAGCATATGCCGCTGAGCAACGTGCAAGTGCTGCCGAGTCGCGTGCAGATGATGCTGAGCGACGTGAATATGCTGCTAACCACCGTGCAAATGCTGCTGAGCAACGTGCCAACAGGTTACAGGTAGAGAATAACGCGCTACAATCAAGACAACACTGAGCCATATATGGGCGGCTACTCTGCAAGAGAGTGCCATAATATGATAGCATAATGGGCAAAGAGAAGCGCACCAGGGTGGAGAAGACCACTATGACACAATTTGTTATACCGGGATACAAGAATTTAAGGTTATTTCACAAGCAAGGAGGTATGGGAACCATCTATCATGGATATAGTGAGAAAACGGGCGAAGAAGTCATTATAAAGCTCATGGATTCAGAAGATGAGGAATATGCAAACAAGCTGAAACGCTTTACACAGGAAATATATATTGCGAAGATATTAGGAGCATATAAACCCGAACATTTTTTGCCAACAATCGATCATGGAGAGATTCCAATACCCTACTCTCGCGACGTCATACTCTACTTGGTCTCCCCCTATATTAAACATGGCTCATTATCTAATCTACTGCAACAGGAACCATGGCGTACTTGGCCATTATCCTGTATTGCAGATATGCTTATTCAGGCGGCTAAGGGACTCTCTCATCTGCACAAACACAAGATTGCGCATCAGGACGTCAAACCCAGCAACTTCTTATGGTCTCCTGTAGATTCCGCCCACCATCCCCTACGCCGCATTTACATCTGGCTCATTGATTTCGGTGCGGCAGCATTGGAAGGAGAGACAAAATTTCCCATAGGTACACCGGGATACGTAGCTCCCGAACAAGAGCTTGGACACATCAAATGTTCAGCAGATCAATATGCACTCGCAGTTATGGCGCGTCTCTTGCTCACAGGCAGCCAGCCACCACAACAGAATCATTTGGCACCCCCCCTTGATACTCCACTCAGCAAACTCAACCCAGAACGTCTCCATGAGCAAGAGATTGATCGCGTCGTGCTGGAAGCTCTTGCTCAACGCCCAGAAGATCGCTTTGGTAGTGTTCTCGACTTTGCGCAGGCATTGCGAAAGGCTATCCTACAGCAGGAACACTTTTATGAGGATCCCACTGACCCAGACCCAGTAGCTCCCCCATCTGCACAACAGCACGACACAACTTTGAGTTCCCATCAGGCTCCTACTGAACTTGAGTCATCCTTACATCCGCTGCCTCCCTCTAAGTCAGAAGTATCTGTTATCATACCAGTGATACCACCACCGATACCCAAGCATGTGCCTGTGAACGAAAGAATACTTCCACCTATGGCACGGAGGCCCATACCCATTCACCCTAGTTCGCCCTCCTTACCGTATTTTCCTTTACAAAAACTGTTCACCGTGCAATTGCCGAAAAACCCAACCTTACTCGCTTGGTCGCCGGATGGCACTGCTCTCGCCTGTACCTTCCATGAAGATGCGCCTAGATTAGTACACAACAATCAGAGGGTGGCGGTTCTCTCTGAAGAGTTCTCGTACGGCCATAGTGCCTGCTGGTCTCCCAATAGTCGTTTTCTTGCCGTCAGCATCCGCAATAGTGACAAACCTCAAGCCGAGATACGCTTCTGGGACCGTGCTGCACCAAAGGAACGCTACCAACCGCTTCAACTTCATAATGGAACGCCCATTTACGGACTGGACTGGTCTCGTACTGAACGCTTAGCGCTACGATTAGAGAGCGAATTGTTAATCTATGATCTGGGTACATTCTCTGCACATGTACAACTACCAATCCGGTATACTGTTCTTTCACTAGATAGCACGCGACGTAGCAGGCGTACCACACTACGCTGGTCTCCTGACGGGGCATGGTTGGCTGCTGAGGCGAAAAATGGCAAAGTGATCTGCTGGAGTCCGCGCATGTCCCAACCTTGGGAGCACCAGCCATTCACCAAGGAGGTTTCTAGCATAAGTTGGTCTCCTGATAGCACAATTTTAGTAGCCACCTCCTTCGATAAACAAGTCATGTTTTGGAACGTGCGGACAGATAAAACAACCATATGGAAAGACTTGTGGGAGGAGAGGTTAACGATGATTAGCATTTCGCCGCAGACAGCACAGCTTGCCATCGCGACCGAAAATATGCTACTCTTTGGATGCATTGGCGACTTGGCTCCCACCTTCAGCCACCCAGGTCAGTTGCACGTTGCATGGTCAGCAACTAACAAACTTGCCACGCTTGATGGGAGCGATGAAAAAAAGCTTGTCATCTGGCAAGCTTAATAGGTCAAAAGAAACCATTCTAACTAAGCAACCAGTTTTCTAATCTGTCCTACGCCCCATGACACTTCTTATATTTCTTCCCACTACCACACGGGCAAGGATCATTGCGTCCCACCTTCTGTATAGCCGAGGTGGATGTAGTGGGAGCCGCTGTAGTAGCTACGGCAGTGGCGCGTTTACCGCGTGAAGTATTGCGGCGGCGTGGTGTTGTTTTGCTACGTTCGTCTCCGGCGTCGCTCTTAGCTTGGCCACTGGCTTTGGCGATCTCGTCGACATTGGTGCGCAGATTGCGTGCAGCCTTGCGTTGTGGTTCGGGGCGCTGGATGGCAATGGTGAAGTCGTTACGCAGCAGCTTAAGTAGCGAGTCTACGATGTAGTGCTGAATGGCCTGCTTGAGATTCTCGAACATGCGGAAAGCTTCGTTCTTGAACTCGACGAGCGGATCACGTTGCCCCACCGTGCGTAGGCCGATGCCAGCGCGCATGACATCTAGAGCATCGATATGATCCATCCACAAGCGGTCAAGTACTTGCAGCGTATACGAACGTTCTAGGTCGCCAATGGTAAACATCTTGCTGATCAGATCGGGGTTCTCTGCTTGCAGCTTCTTTTGCTGCTCCTCTATCTGCTCAGCGCGTTCTTCGTAGTGGTCAATCATCAAGTCGAGCAGCTTCCGCTTGAGGTCTTCACGGCGTATGGCGTGAATGTTCTCCGGTAGAATGTCTTCGGGGACATGCACCCATAATTCCAGTGCTGTCAACAAGTTTTCTAGTTGTTCGTCTTCGGTAACGACAGAGCTGGGGATGTGAGTATCTACCAGTTTCGTCACCTCGGCCTCAATCATGTCCACGACGCGCTCATGCATGTCGGCGTGTTCAAGCACGGCGCGGCGGTCGGCATAAATGACCTCGCGCTGCCTAGCGATCACATCGTCGTACTCGACAACATTTTTACGGATGTCGAAGTTATGGCCCTCCACCTTGGTCTGGGCACCCTCGATAAAGCGCGAGACTAGGCCGCTCTCTAAGGGCATATCTTCCTCCATACCGACACGTTCCATGATCTTAGCGACGCGGTCGGCGGCGAAGCGGCGCATCAATTCGTCGTCTAGGGCCAAGTAGAAGCGCGATGAACCGGGGTCACCCTGGCGTCCAGCGCGACCACGAAGCTGGTTGTCGATACGGCGCGATTCGTGGCGCTCGGTGCCGAGAATGTGCAGACCACCCAGGGCCACCACACGTTTGTGGTCCTGTTCGCACTCCAGCTCTACCTTTTTGAGGAGTTCTCGCTTCTCTTCCTCAGTCATGTTGTCGCAATATTGCTGGGTCGCCTCTTCCTTCTCAGCGCGCTCATCCTCGTCACGTTCTGGCATCTCACGAATATAGTCGACTTGTTCAGCGTGCTTACGCAGAATTCTGTCGAAGTAGCCTGTTGGGTTGCCGCCCAGCACAATATCGGTACCGCGACCAGCCATATTCGTCGCAATAGTCACGGAGCCGCTACGTCCTGCCTGCGCGACGATCTGTGCCTCGCGTTCGTGGTGCTTCGCGTTGAGTACGTGATGGGCAATACCTTGCATGTCGAGTAGGTGGGAGAGATGCTCCGAGTTTTCAACCGAGGTGGTACCGACCAGCACAGGTTGACCCTTGGCATGACACTCTTTGATCTCCTCCACAACCGCACGGTACTTCCCATCCTGAGTGCGGTAGATCAGATCGGGCAGGTCTTGGCGAATCATCGGCTTATGCGTCGGGATAGACACTACATCTAGCTGGTAGATTTTATGTAGCTCTTCGGCCTCCGTCAGTGCTGTGCCTGTCATACCTGCCAGCTTTTCATAGAGCCTAAAGTAGTTCTGGAAGGTAATGGTGGCCAGAGTATGATTTTCGTGCTGGACTGTGACGCCCTCTTTGGCCTCGATGGCCTGATGCAGTCCCTCGCTATAGCGGCGGCCTGGCATCTGGCGGCCCGTGAACTCGTCGACGATAATGACCTCGCCGTCTTTCACGATGTAGTCCTTGTCGCGCTTGAAGATGATCTGCGCTTTAATCGCATTCTCCATGTAGCGCGTCAGGTCGATATTCGCCTCTTCATAAATGTTTTGCACCCCGGCTAGTTGCTCAATCTTCTCGATACCTGACTCGGTAAGAATGACGGTGCGCAACTTCTCATCCACCGTGTAGTCATCTTCTGGTTTGAGACGTGGTGCCCAGCGCGCGAATTTGGCATACAGAGCAGTGGACTCCTCTCCCTGCCCAGAGATGATGAGCGGTGTGCGTGCCTCGTCGATCAGGATATTGTCCACCTCGTCAACGATGGCATACTTCAATTCGCGCTGGCTGATCTGGTCAAGCGACGTGGCCATGTTGTCGCGTAGATAGTCAAAGCCAAACTCGTTATTGGTGCCATAGGTAATATCGGCCTGGTAGGCGGCGCGTCGTTCGGGCGAGAGCGGATCAACGCTATGTACGATAATGCCAACGGTCAAGCCCAGAAACTTGTATATCTTGCCCATCCACTCGGCATCACGGCGAGCCAGATAGTCGTTGACGGTCACGACATGTACGCCCTCACCCGTGAGTGCATTCAAGTAGACAGGTAGGGTAGCAACAAGCGTTTTCCCCTCCCCAGTGCGCATCTCGGCGATCTTGCCCTGATGCAGCACAACGCCGCCAATGAGTTGCACGTCGTAGTGGCGCATCTTAATCGTACGCCATCCCGCCTCACGTACCACAGCAAAAGCCTCGGGTAACAAGTCGTCGAGCGTCTTACCCACCTCGAGTTGAGCACGAAACTCTATGGTCTTAGCTGCTAATTGTTCATCTGTTAAGCTCTTAATTTTCGGTTCAAGCGCATTGATTTTATCTATAGTAGGCTGAATGGCCTTTAAATCTCTTTTGTTGGGATCACCCATTATTTTCCCAATAAATTGCATAGTGGTCTCTTCTCCAGGACGACCACAAGGGTCGTCCTTACTCTATAGGGGCTTGGCGCACGTGGCACAAGGAATGTTCTAGCTCTTAATTATAGCATACGTGACCACTCAAACATGAAGGTAGGTGTTGCGTGCTCTTCCGCACGCAACACCTACCTTCATGTTTAGACGCTGGCCACTTCAACCTTTTCCACCACTGGAGGTGTGCGCATACGCAGGCCGTAGGTCAGCAGACCTAGCAAGATGCTCAATCCCATGATTGGTGTGAAGAACCTCTCCAGGACAAGCACGCCGCTAAGCAGAGTAATGAGGAAGCCAATCAGTCCGATGTTTATACCCCAGAAAAGTACATCCTCGGCCCAAGGCCAGATCGTGTGCCGTTCCTGGGTCGCCCCTTGAAGCAGTCCGAAGATGGCGTTGGTCATCACGCCAACGAAAATCGAGTGATCCAATGCAATGAGTAGACCTAGTGGAATATTGCCATTTAGAAAAAGCTCCACTAATGATAGAAACAGTCACGTAGACGGTCAGGGTGATATTGACGACAACGAAGAGTGCGCTAATGGAGAAGAAACGTGAACTGTTGTGTCCAAATCAGTTCACACGTGCGATTTTGGGAGCAAAGCGGATGATGTAGATGAGCACGCCGATCAGTGCGAACAACGTATTCAGCCCGTAGAGGGGTGTCAGGTTGAGCAGTATCCCAATGCCTATTGCTAGGCCTGCCAAGAAGAGCAGGATAATCTGTGCTATTCCCAGCCGGGATACTCTTGCGCTCTCTGGCATCAGGCTCAATTCGCTCAACGCCATTCCCATGAGCACCAGATAGCCTGCCACCATCGTCGCTGGATGAGCACCAAAGGCACCAGCGGGTAAAAATGCGCTAGCACTAGCGAACTGGAACTGCAGCAGAACCCCAAGGAGGCCACCGAGCACAAGGGTAAGCAGCGAGGCCAGGATGGCGAGCTGTGCCACGCCCAGACGTGTCTTATTGATCCTAGCTGCCACCCAGACAAAGCAAGCTCCATCGGGAGGTGGGCATTTCCTGGTTTGTCACCATAATTTTTGCTGCCTTTCTCCTGGTAGATGATAATCTTTCTCGGATAACTGCGTGTCATCTGAGCGGGATAGCAGCGAAGAGTATTCTCTACATTGCGGATGTTCTCTAGCTAAGTGTGCGTCGATTGTCACAATAGCGCTGCTTCCATACTGATCAGTATATCACAATAGATCAGATGATGAGCATGGGGGCCATAAAGGCCTCTTAGTCTTGAGGTGGCCTTTGTGGAGGGAATATGATAAGTGTTAAGCAGCTACGTTGATGACAATTGCCTGCGTGTGTTCTTTCTCTTCTGGTATTGGCTCACCATCAGCAAGCAACGATTCGATGTAAAGCTGAATAGCCTCTTTTGCCATTGCGATAGCTTCTTCGATGGTGTCCCCTTCTGTCACACACCCAGGTAGAGAGGGAACTGTTACGGTGTAGCCACCTTGTTCAGCATTAAGGTGTAAGATGATAGTATATTGATAGTCTTTCATGGCATCGTCGAGCCAAACCGCTGCATATGCTTGCGCTCTCGCTCAAGCGCATCAGCAGGAAAGGGTTTTTCGCCACCAAGGGTGCGTGCGTCGAGTATTAGCTCTGCTGCTTCCTCCATGCTGATAATCAGCAGAGCTGTAGAGAGCGCATCGCGACTGAAGGCTAGCAGTCCGTGGTTTGCTAACAGCACTGCTGGAACCGTTGGATGTCGTTCAAGCTGCTCCACGATATTGGCAACTGATTCTGGTGATCCACGTGGTGCCCAATCTGCTAGCGGAATGTCCTCAGTCACCCCGAAACGCAGCAATGCTTCATATACGCACGGTAAGCTCTGGTGGGCAAGTGCAAAGCTTGTCGCACGAGGTGAATGGGTGTGGATGACGGCCTGCACGTCGTTGCGGACTCGGTAGACACCCGCGTGCATGCCGACAATCTCACGTATGATCGGATCGAGTGAACCCTCAATCACCTCGCCATCAAAGGTGACAACTACCAACTGCTCCGGCTTGAGATGTGTAATAGTGCTTGTTGCTGTCAGTAGCATATGTCCTGCTTGAGGCAAGCGCACGCTCATATTGCCATGTCCGCTGTGGGACATAACCCCCGTCTGACCGAGGAGGTGTGCAGCCTGTACAAGCTGCTCTCTCAACTCAGTATAGCTCATGTTTGACATACATTCCTCTCAATGCTAATGGTACAGATTGTGCGTATTGCGTAACCTGTTCATGAAAAATATCCCAACGCAGAAAAACTAACACTATTATAGTCTCTGAAGAGTAACATTTCACAAGCTAACTTTACAGAACAATATGATAGAATACAGAGATAAGAAAGGATGGTGTTATGGACAGCAATCATCGCTTAGCAAAGCCTCTGTCTGGGAAGATGCTGATACTGGTGGGCACAGGTGTACTCCTACTCTGCCTCCTTGCCCTGTCTCTGCTGCTCTCCCTCTCACGAACGTCGCCCCTAGCATTTGCCGCAGGTAACACACTTCATCCATTTACTATCAGCAGTCCCGACTTCCACGACGGAGGACCGCTCTCACGGAAAGCCGAATTGAATCAATTTGGGTGTACCGGTTCCAATGTCGCTCCGGAGCTGAATTGGACGAATGTGCCAGCAGGGACGAAAAGTTTTGTAATGCTCATGTCAGACTATGATGCTCCGGTCGCGGGTGGATTCCATCATTGGATCGTCTATAATATTCCGGCCAGTGCGCATGAACTGCAAGGGAATCACGCCTTCACCGAAGGAACAGACGATTTCGGTCTTACGGGATACGGCGGACCTTGTCCGCCGCCTACGGGTGAGACCCATCACTACCTCTTTTTACTCTATGCTACCGATATTACGCATGTTGGTGGACCAGGTCTCAAATTCAATGATGTCGTCAGTGCAATACAAGGCCATGTACTGGGAGCAACAAGTATCATTGGCACGTTTCATTTACCCTAGTAGGGACACGGTTGTTGTGCCCATAGGGCTTTCTCTCGCCATCCTAACGATGAGTAGGATAGGGAGAGAACATCTCTTGAGTATAAGTATATCACAGCTGTGTGAAGGTAACACTGAGATGGTTTGCCCTGGGTACCGTCATCTTGTTGCAGCGAAGGGAGATGATGCATCGTGGCTAGGGTAGCCGAGGCATCGTCTCGTCTGTGCCCTGTGTGCAGTAACCCCCTCTACGGTACAACGGCCACGACACTCCGTAGAAACAGCGCCCCACAAAAATGCGCCTGGCGCATCTGCTCAAGAGCCTGCATCGCTAGCGCATCGTAGACCTGGCCACCTAGCACCCCAGCCTCGACCACCAACGGCCTGAGCTGCTCGATGAGCACGCGGGCCTGCTGCACGAAGGCGTGATGGGCCGGCATACCCGCCGAAATGTCGAGTACATGTGCCCGGTCCTGTGTCAGCCTACATCTGGCCTCTCGCAGCAGGGGACCCATGCAGGCGGTGATGCCTAGGGTGGTGCCGCCAAGCGCATAGCCGCGCCCTTGCGCCTTGATCCCTTGCAGGATATAGGACAGCAGCTGCTCACAGGCCGTGCTGTTGGTGGTGGGGAACTCACACTCCGTCCAGTAGAGGTGAGCACCATGCTTACAGGAGGTGAGCAGTTCCTCCACCGCTTCCGGCAATACATAGTGTGGCACTTCAGGGGCCAGGAAGCGCAGATGCACTAGATCGAACGTGCCCGTGGGCAGAAAATCATCTTCATTGCCAAGGTCGTGTACCTGCAGGGTCACCGTGTCCAGCCCAGCCAAGTAGTGGCGTGCGCATTGCACGTAATACGGACTTTTATCAATGCCAGTCATGCGCAACGAGGGAGCGTGCAGAGACAGCAGGTAGAGCCACGTGCCGGGGCCACAGGCCATGTGCAGCACGTGCGCCTCAGCAGGCAGGTCCAGTCCTGGGGGCAAGGGACCTTGCAGGGCCTCGTTGAGGACACGCTCGCGCTCCAGGAGGCGACTGACCTCCTGCGTGCTTTCCCAGTCATACGGTTGCCATGTCGTGTTCGTTGCTGGATGTTCGTCATTGTTAGATGGTTGGTTATATGTACTCATGAGTGCTTCTCCTTGCTAATGATCAAATCAACTCTCTTCTTCTATAGGACCATCCAAACTATACACGACTATTAAAATTGAGCAAATATGGCTTGAGCATTGCGATGGTTTAACCATTGGTATATCTTGCGCAAGATAGCCTTGCTCACATATACTAACCTTAACAATTGATACAGACTCATGATGTGAAAGGACAAATAAGAAGCATGTGTGCAGCTGAACTATCATGGACACTCCAAGGATTTCCTGCATTTGATACTGATCCAGACGGCTTTCCTTGTCCTGGGCAAGTCATCCGCTATTTCCGCCAGGCGAAGCTCAAAGAAGATGGAAAACCTTGGACTCAGCGCGATTTAGCACAGATATTGGGCAAGCAAGAGTTGGCAGCAAGAGAAATGGAGCTTCGAGATACTGGCTTGAATGATATCTCTCGTCGGCGATTCCTTGCTAAATCGTTTGATATTCCGCCGATACTCTTAGGATTGGCATTGGTGCCAGAGGGACAAAACACGAAAGCTGCTCCGACATGGTGGGTGCAGCAAGGATTTCCTGCATTTGACGCTGGTTCAGACGGGTTTCCTCGTCCTGGACAAGTCATCCGACATTTCCGTCAGGCAACACTTAAGGCAGATGGAAAGCCTTGGACTCAGCGTGACTTGGCACAGGTCTTGGGCAAACAAGAACTAGCTGTTAGAGATATGGAATTAAAGGACACCGCTTTGAATGATATTGCACGTAGAAGATTTCTTGCTCATCTTTTCGATATTCCTCCTATCCTTCTGGGGTTAGCAACAATCTCACAGCAATATAGCGTCAATACGCAAGCTAACTCTGTGTATGCCCCAAAGGTGCTTTCAATCTCGGAGCATATCGATCTTGAAGAGGTAAGGCACAAACTTACTGGGTTTTGGACAAAGAATACTTGTGCTCCTCATGATGTGCTTATTACGATTGATACCTCTTTAAAGAGATTATATGAACGATATCCTACGACCACATCAGACGAACGTTTAGAAGTTGTTACACCTCTGTGCGAACTGCACATTCATGCGGCTAATATATTACGAGATAGAGGTAAGTTCAGCAAATCTCTTGAGCATTTGAATAAAACAAAAGACCTAAATACGCTTCTTCTTCAAGAAGAGGAACTGCAGGCTGATGTGCTCTATAGAAGGGGAGGAGTCTATCTGGAAAAAGGGGAGGTATCTCTAGCCTTGGATGATTATCATGAGGCAGAACAGGTGCTTACACATGTCTCTGCTCCTCTACAGGCTGCTGTTCTTTTGGAAACAGCTCTCTCCGAGGCGAAGGTAGCTACCTCGCCACAGCAACGTACTGCAGCTTTGAAGAAACTTGATCGGGCAGGTCATCTTATCAGAGTAAACCATACTGAAGCAGTTAGGGAAAAGTGGCCCTACCTCAAAGTTGATTTAGAACGCTATCACCTAGATCGAGCCGTCACCTTAATCGTTGTTGGGGTTCCCAAAGAGGCGCAACAAGAACTCAATCTTCTTTCTCCCTCTCATCTAGGAGGCAGGCGCGTGGTGTATCATCTGATTCTACAAGCTCAGACATATTTCTCCCTGAAAGAGTACGCACAGGCAGCGCTTCTGGCCGAAGAAGCATTGCCTCTCGTCCGTATGATGCGGTCTCGTGTGAACCTGGAGCGGATTAAGATGCTCTACCGACAGCTTCAACAGACACCTTTTCGGAATAACCCTGAAGTAGGGCGTCTTGGATATCTGCTCTTCCACACCTGAAAACAGAAATATGATACAATTGCGGTCTCAGTAGTGAGCTTCTGAGAGTGTTCAGCAGTTTCAATTGTATGTATTCACCTATCCATTAGGAAGGAGTTTCTCATGCACTTGCACATCTTCTCTGACACGGCTATCGACCTACACATGCATACGACGTACAGTGATGGACGTTGGACAGCAGAACAACTCCTTGATTATCTCGCACAAGAAGGGTTTGGCTTGATTGCAGTCACTGATCACGACAGGGTTGAGACCGTTGCTACCATCCAACACGTAGGTGCTCAAAAACACGTGCCAGTGCTGGCAGGAGTTGAGATCAGTGCCCAGTGGAGAGGCAAGATGGGGGATGTGCTGTGTTATGGCTTTGATCCTCAAGATGCAGTTCTGAGGGCGCTTGCAGATCGGGTCCAGCAAGGCCAGAAGGACAATGGGCAACAGGTCTATGAAGAACTCTTGCGCCGAGGCTATCACTTTCCGCGCCGCCAAGACGTGCTGAAGTCGTCAGGCGGAGAGGTGCGCGTAGCTGGCGATTGTGCCAATCTCCTGCTCAAACATGGGTATGTCAGTGATTGGCCGAGTGCGTTGAGCCTGATTCGTGACGCTGGCTATCAGGAGATCAAGGCCGATATGGCCGAAACGGTCGAGGTGGTCCATCGCAGTGGAGGAGTGGCACTGATCGCGCATCCCGGTCGTGGTCAACGTGAGCAGGAGGAGTTCACCTTTTATACTCCTGATCTGCTTGATCAGGTGCGTGCTGACATGCCACTCGACGGCATTGAGGTCTACTATCCCACCCATCCTCCAGAGTTGGTTGACACCTATCTGGCTTACACACAGCAGCACGATTTACTCATCGGTGCTGGCTCGGATTCGCATGGCCCTCCTGGTCGGATGCCGATGAAGTATCCTGCTGCGCTCTGCCGACGCTTACTTGAGCGTGTGGACATTCAGGTGCAATGAGTCAGAGCTTTCACAGTAAAATGGTTACGCACATCGGAAAGGCACGCACTACGTCAAAGACTTGGATGGATATCTGAGGCCATCGCCTCCTTTCAATGGGTAGCAGTAAGATATGCCGAGTATGCTCTTCTTAAAGAAGGAGGAAACATCTACATGAATATCCTTACTCTCGATCATGCATCGTTGCTCGTGCAGGATGTGAACAGGTCGCGCCAGTTCTATTGTCAAGTGCTTGGTATGGAAGAAGTTCCTTCTGGAGGCAATTGTTGGCTCAGGAAGGCCGGTGCTGAAATTCATCTGCTCAGGGAGTCTAAGCAAGGAGATGCATCCCCATCGAATGCGAGTAGATATCCGCAAGATGCCCTTACAAATGGGTACGTAACACATATCGCCTTTGAAGTTGACGATCTAGATGCAGCGCAACGACATCTCAAGAACCAGCACGTTCACATTGTGTGTGGTCCACGTCCTAGATGGAATGGTGGAGCGCAGTTGTATTTCTGCGACCCAGATGGGTACGTTATTGAATTGTTTGTTCGCAAGGCTGCTGTGTAGAGGTCTATGGCAGTGTTACCGTTGGCGGTTGTCTTTGCTGAATCATCGCCCCCTGATACAAGACAGCGAGTATCACCAAGCCGAGCACACCCAGTATCAGTGATGTTACCGGGATTGGAAGGCCGGGCGGGATGATAAAGTATATGGTAGATGGCAACCCATCCCAGAGACCGTGCAAGAAGGAAACGAAGAGGTAGGTTAGGATCACCAGTCCGGTCATGCGAAAGCGACGTGGCGTACTCTCGCGGAACACCACCGCACCGAGAATGCCGGTCCATACTCCATGCCCAAACGGCGCGAGGAGACCCCGAAGGACTGTCTCTAGCAGTGAGGCCTCGACATGGCCATGACTGAGGAGGAACACCGTAAAGGCATAGCCTGTGCTTTCCAGAGCGGCAAATCCCATGCCAACCGCTCCCCCCAACAATAGCCCATCCATCTGTGAGGTGTGAGGCATCTTTCGCGCCAGAAAGATCACCGCTGCAATCTTGCTTGCCTCCTCGATCAACCCAACAAGGAACGCACCACCTAGTGACAGACCATGAGTAGGATTGGTGGCGATGGGCAGCACGACGGATTCGAGTATCGCTGCTCCAAGCACCCCCAGGACTCCACCGATGCAGAAACTTGCCGCGACCGTGTCTAGCGAGAGCGAGCTAATATGTTGGTGATCGTACAAGAAGGCAACAAAGACGATTGGTACAAGAAAGTTTCCAATCAAGATGACCGTTGGGTACAGGTTGGGGTTGCCAGTCAGCGCTAGGACGATCGTTGTGGCGATAAAAAGGCCCAAACCAATCAACAGCGCACGTAACCATCTTCGACCACGACGCACGGGTGGGGTTGATTCCGTCCACACTTTGTGAGCCATGCTAGTCCTCCATTCCTATCAGGCTCTACGGGAGCAGCAATGCATATGTACCAACGCGTGCGCCACACGTGAAACGTAGAAGCGCAATATTGTATCAAGTTGCATAACTGACCTCTGCCTTACCTGCTTGCCTTTCCGGCGTTCTTTAATACTGATACAGGGTGTATACGAATCTGACAGGCTACGTGGACGCAACTGGCCGGACTTTGACGCTTCCCTAGCCTCGGCATTGGGTAGTGGAATGTCTTGGACGACGCGCTTTTAGAATACTGCTCGCACCAATCCACCATCGACCTGAATAGTCGTTCCAGTGATATAGCTTGCCTGCTCTGATGCTAAAAAGGCGACAAGTGCAGCTAATTCCTCTGGTTTGCCAATCCGTCCTAAAGGGATATCTTTTGCAAGCTCATTGAGTGCCTCTGCTTCACTCATCCCCTGCGCCATCTTTTCTTTGACCGTGTGTCCCTGGCGGATGCGATCAGTGAGAAAGCGTCCTGGACAGACGTTATTGACCGTAATGTTCTCTGGACCTAGCTCAACAGATAGCGTTTTTGCTAATCCAACCACTGCCATGCGTGTGGCGTTGGAGAGCAGGAGACCCTCTATTGGCTGTTTCACCGAGGTGCTCACAATGTTGATGATACGTCCACTGCCACGCGGACGCATATGTGGCAAAACGAGCCGAATGAGCCGTACAGCACTGAGAAAGTTCATTTCAAATGCTGCCTGCCATTGCTCATCACCGACAGTGGCAAATGTCCCTGAAGGCGGCCCTCCTGCATTGTTCACAAGGATATCAATGTGACCAAACTGCTGTGTTGTGGCTGCAACAATGGCTGCGAGGTCTGCTTCTTTCGTCACGTCGGTGGGCACAGCAAGCACGCGGCTCCCACTCTCACGTTGGATGTGCTGAGCTGCCATTTCTAATGCCTGCTTGTTACGCGCACCGATAGTGACAAAGGCTCCTTCTGCTGCCAACGCAGATGCACTAGCGCGTCCCAGTCCCTTACTTGCCGCTAAGACCAATGCTACTTTCTCTTTGAGTCCTAAGTCCATCTTGTCACTCTTTGTCTAGTAGCTGCTACTCTTGACCAATAACATTATAGTCTATCGTGCTGGCGTGTCGTTGGTTCGCATCTTCGCATATGCTGTTTGCAGGGGACTGCTCTACTGAGATTTATTCGCTACGCCCACTATCACCCTGCTCACATTGCGTAATTTGTGTACCTGCTGCTCCCCTTTGAAGCGTTCCAGGTGAATCTCTCCGCCGGTGCAGCGCAAGGCGTGTGTGTTGCCGTTCACGTATGTGACGATGAGGTCGTCGTAAGCTGAAAACGTGCCCTCTCTGCGCAGTTCAAGCTCACGAATAGATGCATAGGGAATACAGTGCGTGCAGCCATTCGTATCTTTATAGCAGAAATCTCTATCTGTGATGGTTCCGTTGATCCAGTCGTTGTCAGTTGTCAGGATGCGGTCCCACGTTGACAGCATGGACAGCGCCTGCTGTACCCAAAGGGTAGGGGTGCGTGCGAATGCTGGATTACTGTACTTTTCAAAGAATGCAGGGAGCTGAGAGATTTGTAGAATGCCAGCGTCAAATTGATGGATGGCACTCATATCCGTCTTCTCTAGGAAGACGAGCACGGGATAGACCGGCAGGGTTGCCAGACGCGGCTCGATACGGTAAAGGTGTGGCTTGAGATCCTCAATGTACCTTTTGGTCGTGAGAAAAGGATTGGGCTTCGTTATTTTGGTAATCTGGCCATTGGGTTCTCTCTTCTCCTGAATCATCTGCGAGTAGTCATACCCATCAAGCACCGTCTGTGTCACACGCCGCTTAAAGATGAACCAGCCTTTCTCAACATAGACGGTACGGTAGCGCACCGGATAGTAGACCTTTCCCTGGTAGTTCTTGGTCTCCACGCAGTACAAAGTGCCCCGCGTGTAGACAAGAAAATCCGTCTCTAAAAAGCGACCTGGTTTCCTCGGATGCGGAATAAGGGGATTACGGATGTAGCAGCCATTGCGCCCTTCATCGACATACTTGGCAATAATGCGCTCAACGTGATCTTCGCCGAGCATGCCTCCTCTATCTCTGTCGTCTAGCTCGACATTGGCCCTAGTTTCAAGGGCTCGGGCAAAACGGTTTACCATGGACATAGAGCAGTTGCTCCTCTCTGGCTGCAATGAACGTTAGCAGTGAAGGTATCATGAAGCATGAACACGTATTAATCATGGCGTAAGTATAGTATGAGGTTTTTTGTGGAGAGATACAATTTGAAACAAAGTGGTACTTTTTGGATGCTCACTTTCAGTATCTGCTGCCATTTTCGGCGGGCCATTGTTTGCATGCGGCGAAATCGGGCAGAGCTTGCTCGACACGTTGCCAGAAGGCGCTGTTGTGGCGCGGTTCGTGCAGGTGGGTGACGTGTCTTGGTTGAGTAGGCGCGCATGTAGTGCTCTAGCCAGCGAGATGAGGCGGGCAGCGGCGGCACCTCTGCGCTGGTAGGGTACAAGCCCTAGTTCGTCGATTCTGATGCCGATCTGCTTGCGCAAGCGCGTTTGCTCCTCTGGGTAGCGCCAGAAGTCAACGTCTTCGATCTCATGGCGGATGAGGTCCAATAATTCCCTTGTGATGCCTGCGAGTTCCTGTAATTCCGCGTCGTTGAGTGGCTCGCCTGTCATCCCCTGGCCACTCTTTGACCGATAACGCCGGTCATCCTTGCGGATCTCTTCCTCTAGAATACCGAGGAAAGGCCGTTCCGTAACAGGGTCTAGTCCGGTCTTGTCGATATCTCGTGGCTTGCGTGCTTTGTGGATAAATTTTTCCAGTTCGGCTGTAAGGGCTGCCCAGTTGTTCTGCTATGTGTCAGTAAAGGGGAGGGAAACTCAATCTAAATCGCTACGTCCTGCACAATCTCCCCAGCAGCCCGTGCGCCCTCTCTGGCTGCGCCTTCCATAAAGCCCTGGAACTCGACCGAGCAATGTTCGCCCGCAAAGTGAACTGGTCCCTGGCGCACGCCCTCGTAGCCACCGAAGTGGGTATACTGTCCAACACGCCAGCAGGCGTAACTGCCCAGAAGAAAAGGGTCACCGGTGGGATAGCTCAACGCCGCCTTACCGGTATAGTGGGCGCTGATGCCGGGGAAGACATACTCCAATTGCTGGAGGCAGTTCTGAGCATACTGCTGCAGGTTTGGAGAATCATCAGTCGTGGAATAGGCCGTCAGGGGCGCATATGCGGCTCCTCGGTGTCCGCTCGTATAATCGACAAACAACCCACTTGAGCCGGTTTGACCACGGGAAGCGTCCCAGAGCACCTGTATCTCCAGGTCTGTGATGACAAAGCCATTGTCCGGGTGAGGCCAAGGGCCATTCTCGTACCAGTAAGGCTGATCGAACTGTAAGAAGAGCTTGGAGATGGTGCCGTAGCCAAGCTCTTCAATGGCAATCTGTTTCAGCGCATCAAATCCGGCCCGTCGATAATCGACGTGGCGTAAGGCGCTGAACGGCAGAGCGAGAATCGCATAGTCGCACTGCACTTGCCGGGTGCCACTAGCAGTAGCAAACGTCAAGATGAGCGAAGCATCGCTCGTTCGTTCAAGCGCCACCAGTTGATGACTCAACTGGATGCACCCTTGCGGCAAACTGCGGGCAAGAGCCAGCGGCAGTTGCTGGTTGCCTCCCACAATCTTGCGGCTTGTTTGCATCGGCCCAGAGCCGGTCAAACCGCTCGTCAGGGCTGACGAGCCAAACAGGTACACCAGATTGAGAGCACTTTGCTCGCGACTATCCAGACCGTAGAGACCGGTACAGGCAGAATCCAACAGATGGCTCACTGGCACTGTGTGCCCGCCCTCGATGTACTGCTCAATCCAGTCATACACACTGAGATGATCGAGCCTCACCCCTTCTGGGGTAAAGTGCGCATAGGTCGTCGGGAAACCCGCTTCCTGGAACTGCTGTTGTAAAAGTGGTGCGAGGGTCTGCAAGTCCTCGGCCAGTTCTTCGGCAGGATAATAGCGATTGCGGAAATATAGCACGCTTCGTGCCTGGTCAGTTCGTCCGCCTCCCAAGTCAATGGTGCGCAGGCCGAAACGCTTGATCAACTGGTGAATGGTTTCATGGGCGGCGTCAATGAATTCCCCACACCACTCGCTGACCATCCCATCCGCCCAAGTCACGGCATCAGAGTGTATGCGACCGCCGATACGATTGGACGCTTCGTAGATGGTACACGAGAGACCGGCGTCCTGCAAGGTGAGGGCTGCGTTGAGTCCCGCAATTCCCGCTCCGACGATAGCGATTTGGGTCATGGTTCTTCTCCTCTTCAGGTCACAAGAGCTGGATGAACATCAGACACGAGAAGACGCTCTCACTGGTCCTGACGCTTGTTCTCCGGCTGGGAGAGTTCGGTGGTAATATAGGTCACGTTATCCCAGGCGTTGTGGATGCCGATGAACAGCAGCAGCACCGTTGCCGCGGCGATGACGAACAGTGCCAGTGCTGGATGGTCTGGCAGCAGAAGCGCCCCGACGACGAGGGCAGTGTAGGAGGCCAGCGGCAAGACGGTATGCCATAGCCAGTCCTCCAGTACCGGTTGATAAACCGTCTGACGGCGTGCCCGCCGGAGCACGATGATCACATAGCTCGCCCCCCCAAGCCCTGCGAGGCCCAGCGGCAGGGCAGCAGTCCAGAGCGCCTGCCAGGGCGCACTGAGAATCGCGGCCACCAGGAGCGCGGCACCAAAATGCACGACGTTCGGTGTGCTGAATGCCGCGACCCCGCTACTGGGCGACGGCGCTCGCACCGCCGGGATCAAGCCCATGGCCACGAACAGCAAGCCCGTCAGCGTCGCAGCAGCGGAGCCGATGATGCCGTAAAAGTTATGCCAGGCGGCAAGTGGCGACAGCAGTGCCTCTTGCATGATGGATCCTCCCTTCTAGGTCAATGCACACGATAGATGGCTCATCCGCAAGAGCGAGGGAGACGGATGAGGGACGATTGGGTGGTTTGAATCACAGAGCAACACCCGGCGTTGCGAAGGCTCACCCTGTGTTTGTGAGGAAGAAATGTCCTCGCTCTTCATCCTATCACATCTCTCAGCAGCGAGGATGCGTATGGGCCTGTAATATACGTCAATGAAGAAGGGAGCGTTGTCACTCCCCGTGGTGCGATCAATCATACCCCTACGGTCACTGCCCCATCAACAGATCATGCATGAGGCCTTTTTTTTGTTGTTTGAGCTTATTGATGAGGCGCTCGGTTTCTTGAATCTGAGTGTCAAAGGTGTCGAGGATTTCGGCAATGCGCTGTTGTTCAACCAGAGGAAGAAATGGCACCTTAAAATGTTCAAAGAACTCAGCAGGGACACGCTGCTGTCCTGCTGAGCCTGTCATCATCGCTTTGGCTCGGAGTCGTAGCCCTTCTGATTGAAGCCAGTGATAGATGAAACGTGCATCAGTAAAGGGCTTTGCTCGTAGCACATGAAACTCAGTTGTGCCAAATCCTACTTTGTTTACCAGGCCAATAGCGTGTGCTCCTTTGCCGTTCTCCATACATGGAGTTATCTTAGCGAAGAGAACATCACCTTCTTGAAAGAGTGTATATCCATTTCTAACTTCTCTCAATTTTCGTACCTGGTGTTTGACCCACTGACCTGTTTCGGTAACATCAGCCATAGGAATAAAGGACACGGTATTGTCTAGTTCAAGGTGGTCTGTAGATACAGGTGGGTTTACTATTGCCAATTCAGCTAGTGGAATGAGTGGAAGATCAGTTGACATATCCCAGTCCCCTCAACATACTGCCTAACCGTTGTGCCGCCTCGTCTCGTTTAGCCTCAATCTCACGTAACGTAACATGGTATTTGTCCCACCAGGTTTCAAAGGTGACGATGACTTGCTGGCGGTGGGCGGTGATGTAGCGTTCGAGTTGGACGGCGATTTCGTCTTTGCAGAGGTCGAGGATGAGTTGCTCGCATTGGGCGGAGGTTAGAGCGCTGCGTGCCTGTTGCAGGCGTGTGATCAGTTCGTCATAGAGCTGTCTGAGGTGCTGGCGGGCCTCGGTGAGTCGTTCTTTGATGTCGCGGTAGGGTTGCAATTCGCGTTCGATGGCGCTGAGTTGCTGCTGCAGGGTAGCGATCTCGGCTTCCAGTGTAGCTAGTTCGGCCTCGGGCGATGGGATGTCATCGAAGAGTGACATGGTCTTGGCGCTGTTTTTCTGTGGACGCTTTAGTTCTTGTAGGCGGCGCTCGGGTTGGCGCAGTTTGGCTTTGAGGGCCGCAAGCTGCTGCTCTAAATCCCTGGCATAGTTGCGGACTTCGCGTTCCTCGCGCTGCTCATCTGTGTCGTTCGCTGTGTTATCGTCGCCGTTGTCTGTGTATTCGACGTACTCGCCGCGCTCGAAGGCTTCTTTTTGCTGCTCTAGTTCGGCAATGCTGACTTTGCTCTCGTCAATCTCACGGAGATATTCGGGCAGGAGACGCTGCGTAAGTTTGTGGTTGAGCACGTCCAGGCGGTGGCCGTTGCTCTGCTCGGGTGGCTCGGTCAAGGCAGAGACGATGGAGCTGATCCAGCTATCGATCAGTCCAGCAAAGCCTAGAGTGACGAGCGCCTTGAGGTCGTACTGGCTCTCGTTCCACCAGCTTGCCATTACTCCTGCTATCTTGTAGCGGTCGAGCAGCCCGATAGGGGCGAGGGCCTCGTTAAAGGTGGTGAGGAAGTCAGCGCGCAGAACCATTAGTGTACGCGTGGTCGGCAGGTTACGTAAGTGGCTCTGGTGAAGCTGCCACCATGTGGCGAAGGCGCTGCGCAGGCGTTGTTCCTGCGCCTGCATGTCCGGGTTGGCTGTGAGCAGCTCCTTGATCTGGCGGCGCTCAGTGAGGTGCGGGGCAAAGTCGAAATAGTGGCTGTCGCGCTCGACAAAAACGGCGTATGCCGGACTTGCTAGTCCATGTACTGTGAGCAGAGCCGCTTTGTCAGTGACTTCGGCTTTGGGGATGCCGCCAAGGAGATGGGCGCGTACATCCTGCGGCTCAGGCGGTGGCGAGTTATCGGCGTAGCGGCGAATGTTCAGGTTCCAGTCGTTCGTGGCCAGTTCCTTGCTGCTCACTACACGTGCATAGTAGCCATAACCCGCGTAGGTCGCTACAGAGCGGAACTCCTCGAACGTCACGGCAATCTTCTCTATATCCTCTGGCCGCAGGTAGTTCTGGGCGCGGTTCTCGCCATACTCGGCGTCTGCATTGATGAAGAGCACCTTGCCCTTGCGCTCTGGCGGTTTGGAGTGCTCATAGCGCATCACCAGGATACAGGCCGGGATACCCGTACCATAGAAGAGATTGGCGGGCAGGCCGATCACAGCCTCTAGGGCATCCTTCTCCTCGGTCAACCATCGACGAATCTGCTTCTCAACGCCTCCTCGGAAGAGCACTCCGTGGGGCATCACTGTCGCCAGCTTGCCGCCCGCACGCAGCACCGCTAGCATGTGTTGCGCGAACATCAGGTCTGCCTTCTTGCCCGTCTGGAGACAGAACAGGTGGAAGCGGCTCTGATATTCCATCTCATCCCGACGGTAATCCTGGCTAAAAGGTGGATTGCTGATGACGCGATCAAAACGGGTCAGGCTACCGTCTGGCTCCTTGTGCCTGGGACGTGCTAATGTATCATCGTTCTCGATCTTGGCTTTCTTAATGCCATGCAGGATCATATTCATCTTGCAGATGGACCAGACCCCGCCGTTATTGTCCTGGCCAAACAGGCTCAGATTATTGGGATTGCCGCCATGTTCCTCTACGTACTGCTTTGCGTAGATGAGCATACCGCCCGATCCTACACAGGGGTCGTAGATGCGCATGCCCTCCTTAGGCTTGAGCAGGCGTACCATCAAGCGTGTCACATCGCGGGGCGTATAGAACTCGCCGCCCTTCTTGCCTGCCGAGTCAGCGAACTGACTGATGAGATACTCATAAGCAGCACCGAGCAGGTCAGGCACCTCAAAATCATCTTCGCGCAAACGCTGCTTGCTAAAATGCTCCACCAAGTCGTGTAGTTTCTGGTCCGAGATCGAAGTCCTGCCCACAGTATGGTTGAAGTCGATATGGCTCAGCACCCCGTACAAGGGTTCATTCTCCCTTTCTAAATTCTGCAACGCCGTATTGAGCATACTGCCTACATGGCTACGTGAGCGTGCTTGCGTTTCAATATAGTCCCAGCGTGAGACGGGCGGCACAAAAAATGTGGTGGGGTAGCTATCCGTGTCCTCTGCACGTGCTAGCGCATCCTCTTCGCTCTCACCACGCGCCCTCCCACCTTCATAGACACGCTTATACTGCTCTACAAATACATCAGCGCAACGTTTCAGGAAGAGCATACCGAAGATATATTCTTTAAACTCTGAGGCATCCATCTTGCCACGCAGGATCTCGGCAGCCCCGTACAGGTGACGCTCCAGTTGCGCAAGGGTTAGTTTTGCCAAGCCTGTTGTATTCTCCGCGTCTAGTATTATGTCAGGTGCTTATTGTAGCAAGAAAAGGCTGTGTCTGGCAAGTCTTGATCCTTGTGGTCGGGCATCATGTTTTTGTACAGACGCCTGGTAGGGGCCCAATTCATTACCGATTTGAAAGTTCTTTCCACACCAAGACAGTTACGACGTATCGCTTACCCCTTGACATTTTCTTTTTTCTTGGTTATAATCTAACTAGTTAGTTTGATAACTATCTAGTTAGT
This sequence comes from Ktedonobacteraceae bacterium, assembly GCA_019240835.1. Classification (GTDB taxonomy): domain Bacteria; phylum Chloroflexota; class Ktedonobacteria; order Ktedonobacterales; family Ktedonobacteraceae; genus JAFATZ01. The sequence goes on along the minus strand of JAFAXQ010000197.1, from coordinate 26,916 downwards.
TTAAAAGAGGGGAATAGAAAATGATGTCTGAACCTGGCAGTAGACGAGGAAGAGCACATGATGCACAGGCGGCACGCGAGGCGATTCTTAACGCGGCAGAAGCTGTCTTCGCTGAACATGGTTTTGATGGGGCGCGTATCGATGCCATTGCGACGTTGGCGGGCTACAACAAAAGTCTGATCTTTCAGTACTTTGACGATAAGCTCGGCCTCTATGCAGAGATACTCAAGCGTGCTGACAGGGAAATGGCCGAGCTGCAGGCGCATATGCTCACGCCCTTGCTTGCAGATGAAAGTGTTGCCTCTGATGCTCAGCGGTTCAGGACATTACTCGAAACGATGGTGCAAGCAGTTTTTGATTACTTCCTAGGGCATCCACGCTTCATGCGCATACTGCTGTGGGAACAGGCAGAAGGCTGGCGGGCATACGCAAAGATCGCCTCACAATTGAGCACGGAAGATGTTGACCGGTTCGGAGCACTCTTTCGCACTGCACGTAAGGCGGGACTGCTACGCTCTGATTTCCATCCTGTCATACAGCTTACTCTGCTAGTGCAGATATGCCAGTCCTATCTCGCCTTTCTTCCCTTGTACCAGATGCTTATACCAGATGAGGATGTTTCCTCCGCCGCCGCGGTCGCAGGCACACGCGAGCACGTCATTACACTTGTCGTTGCTGGGATGATAGTCGATTCCCCGCAGACCAAGCCGTAGAAACGAAATGAAAGGAAGTTGAGTAGAATGACACAGATCACTTTGGGCGATTTGCTCTTGCGAGCAGACAAGCGCAACCCTGCTGCACTCCATGCACAATTACGCCAGCAAGGACCGCTCTGCTATGTTAACGACTTTGGTGGTACGGGAGCTTGGGTAGTGACGACCTATGAAGATGCCATTGCTATTCTGAAAGACCCGCGTTTTATAAGAGACAGTCACAAGGTCGCACCGTCCGAGGATGGGCAGCACTCCATCGGTGACGTCGCCTCTCTTCTCAAATTGCGTACATGGAGACGCGATATGGGGACAGCAGATCCGCCCGATCATACGCGCCTGCGCCATCTCGCCTCAAAAGCGTTCACACCGCACATGATTGAGCGGTTGCGTCCGCGCATCCAGCACATTACTGATGAACTGCTGGATGCAGTACAGCAACAGGGACAGATGGACCTCATCAACGATTTTGCTTTCCCGTTGCCCATCACCGTGATTGGTGAGTTATTGGGCATCCCAGTCGAGGACCGTAAACAATTTCGTGCTTGGACGGACGCAATGCTGGCTATAAGCGAGGAGTCTCAACAGGTGGCGGCAAACGTTTCGGCTGTGCGGTCGTTTGTCTCCTACATCAAAACACTGTTGTCTGAGAAGCGCGCACATCCTGGCAGCGATCTGACGAGCGGACTAGTGCAGGCCGAGGAGAACGGAGATGCGCTGGACGAGAGCGAACTCATTTCGACGATCTTCTTACTCATTGTCGCCGGGCACGTGACGACAGTCAACCTGATTGGCATCGGTATGTTGGCACTGTTAGAGCATCCTGAACAGATGTCTCTGCTCCAGCAGGACCCTTCCTTGATTCCCTCGGCCATCGAGGAACTACTGCGCTACACAGCTCCGGTGACTCTGGCCGCGCCGCGCTGGGCCAGGGAGGACGTCGTCGTGCATGACAAGCTGATACGCAAAGGCCAGACAGTGTTTGTCTCCTTGGTCGCAGCCAACACCGATCCCCAGCAGTTCCATGATCCCGAGCTGCTGGATATTACGCGCCATGAGAATCAGCATCTCGCCTTCGGCAAAGGCATCCATTACTGCCTGGGAGCACCGCTGGCGCGCTTAGAGGGTCAGATCGCCTTTGGCACCCTGCTGCAACGTCTGCCTCACCTACGCCTAGCGGTTGATCCAGAACAAGTGACGTGGGCGCACTCTCCCATTTTGCGCAACCTTACAAGTTTGCCTGTGACATTCTAGGAGGGAGCTACTGCGTCGTTCTTAACGAGGAGATAATAGTGCTCGCAGCTTGTGCTCTCTCTCAGAGAGAGCACAAGCTGCGAGCTATCCAATGTAATCACAGACCTGTACTGTTTCGTGAGAGAAAAGAGCTTTCCAATGCGGATTGCCATCCTCTTAAAATGAGTAGCATTCTTGGCTCACCCCGCACGCTCTCGCTCGTAAGAAGGCTCTGATGTGCTCTAGGGGGCGACAGCCAACATACTGTGCAGAAACAGCACCCCACAAAACTGTGCCTCGCGCATCTGCTCAAGAGCCTGCATCGCTAGCGCATCGTAGACCTGGCCGCCCAGCACCCCAGCCTCGACCACCAGCGGCCTAAGCTGCTCGATGAGCACGCGGGCCTGCTGCACAAAGGCGTGATGGGCCGGCATGCCCGCTGAAATGTCGAGCACATGTTGCTGATCCTGCACCACCCGGCATCCGGCGCGGTGCAGCGCATAGGCCATGTAGGCCCTCACACTCGCGCTGCTGCCACCAAGGACACAGCCGCGAGGCTGCCGCTGCAGCCCTTGTTGCAGACAAGACCCCAGTTGCTCACAGGCCGCGCTATTGGTGCTGGGAAACAGACCTTCCGTCCAGTACACACACGCCCCGTGCTGACAGGAGATGACCAGTTCGGCGACGGCTTCGGGCAACACCTCCAGCGGTAGCTCAGCAGCCAGGAAGCGGAGATGCACCAAGTCGAACTTCCCAGTGGGCAGGAAGTCACATTCGGTGGCAAGGTCGTTGACCTGCAGGGTCACCGTGTCTAAGCCAGCCAGGTAATGGCGTGCGCATTGCAGGTAATAGGGGCTTTTATCGACGCCCGTCAGGCGCAAGGAAGGGTAGGTCAGAGACAGCAGGTACAGCCAGGTGCCGGGGCCACAAGCAACGTGCAGCACGTGAGCCTCAGCAGGTAAGTCCAGCCCTGGGGGCAAGGGACCGTGCAGGGCCTCGTTGAGCACCCGCTCGCGTTCTAGGAGGCGACTAACCTCCTCTCTCCTCTCCCAGTCATCTGGGTGCCAGGTTGGACTGCTTTCCGAACGTGCGTCATCGTTAGATGCATGTCTATCTAGACTCATGAAAGCTTCTCCTGATCTTTTCTTGGTGTCAACTGTAGCATGAACTCTGAGAACTTGCTCTTTCTCATACTACGACTTTACTTCTCTTTTCACAGTGTAAAGCAGAGTTCGCTGCACCATGCTTGGCTCACCCACCATGTTGTCGTAACTTGTGAAAGGCGTTGATGAACAGACACCACATGATTTCATTCTTGATTCATCAGAAGGTATGGCCGCATTTGTCACGCAGAACAGAGTATGTTACACTGTAATTGATGAAGAAAGTTTGAGAAGGTGATGCATGAAGAGAAAAGACGCGCCCCTGCATCCATTACGACAAGCACGACTTAGTCTGGCTCGTCCACTGACCCAAGTGCAACTAGCAGAGTTGGTCGGCATCGGCAAATCGACTATCGAACGGGCCGAGAGCGGCAAACCGCTACGTGTCGACAATATCCAGTTGCTATGTGCCTATTTTGACAAAGATCCCCAGGAACTGGGGTTACTGCCTATGTTTGCAGAGGCCAAACCCAGACAAGAGGCTGCTGCTGCTCTCTCAGTCCAGCAGTCCACAGGAGTCACACCCGATGCAAGCAGTGGGACACCTCGCAGTTGGAACAGAACAGACGGCCTGCAACGAGTGTATCCTAGAGAGATAGAGGATTTCGTGAATCGCCATGAGTTTCTGACAGTGCAGTGCGTGTTGGGGGAGCAATGTTCTTCGCGGCACCTGATGAGGTGCTGCATGTTGAACTCGTAGATCGCTTCAGCAATGCTTTGAAGAAGCCATCCTCTCTTGATTCAGAGACTCTACGTATACTCAAGACTACCACTCACGGATATTGGCAACTGCTTATACGAGGCTCGGTTGCATACCCTTATCTCTTAGAGGCTGCATTAGGGCATCTGAAAATGGTCGTACATCTGCTGAAATGTTCCCTCTTGCTGAGCACACGTAGCACTCTATCTGCCGTTGCTAGTGAGACGGCTCAGCTTGCAGGACGACTGTTAGGTAACATGCACCTCTATGATCAAGCGCAAGCTCACTACGATCTTGCGCTTGTCACAGGTCAGGAGGCAAATAATGATACCTTGTATGCGACTGCATTGGGGTACATAGGCTGGCTTATGAGCCTCACGAGTCATCCTGAAGAGGCGATTGTGTACTTAGAGGAGGCAAAGCACATCGCTGCCAGTGATGCGTATACCCTCCTGTGCTTCTTGGCAGCAGAGCAGGCTGAGGCGCATGCTGACGTAGCCGTGCAGATTAATACAGAGCAGCCAGATGACCGCGATTGCTTGAGATCTCTGGAAATGGTGAATACGTTTGTTGAGCGGATACAACCCGAAGAAGAGACCTTCGGACTCTTCTTTGATGCGTCTCGACAAGCAGCATACCACGGGTCGTGCTACATGCGCTTAAAGCAGCCTCACCTAGCGCGACCAGCACTGCTCTCTGGGCTCACTATGCCTGAACCATTAGCGGTGTTTACACGGGGAGTCCTTCTCGACCTGGCGACAACGAGCATTCAGGAGCAAGAGATTGAGCAGACGTGTAGCTACATGCATCAATCGTTGGATATTATTCTTCCAACTCATGCTGTGAAAGACCTACATCGTGTTCGTCTTCTTCGCGAGCAGTTAGAGCCGTGGGCGGGGCTGCAAGCAGTCAAAGAGGTGGATGAACGGTTGAGGAGCTTTCAGGGTGACTCCATTTGAAGGAAGAAATGCTTACATGAATATCCTTGCTCTCGATCACGCTCCTTGCTCGTGCAGGATGTGAACAGGTCGCGCCAGTTTTATTGCCAAGTGCTTGGTATGAAGCAATTCCTTCTGGGGCAATTGTTGGCTCAGGAGAGGCAGTGCTGAAGTTCATTTGCTCAGTGAGCCTGAGCAAGGAGATACCCCCCAATCGAATGTGAGTAGACATCCTCAAAATGCCCTTGCAGATGGGTATACGACGCATATCGCCTTTGAAGTTGACAATCTAGCAGCAGCGCAACGACACCTCAAGCGCCATCACGTTCACATTGTGTGTGGCCCACGCCCCAGATGGAATGGCGGAGAGCAGTTGTATTTCTGCGATCCAGATGGGTACATTATTGAGTTGTTTGTTCGCAAAGCTGGATAAGCACTTGCTATCGGTGCTACTGGTCTCTTCTCTGGAGCACCCCACCTACCAAAAATCCCTAAAGAGACGTAGGGAAAAAGGAAGAATGCGACCAACGCCAGCACACCGCCGCCAATAACAAGAAGGGGACCAACATTTTTCTGCTTGAGACTGACTATGATCCTCATCCCTTCGACTCCGATTCTCTGCAAAAAGCCTCGCCGATAACGGTAAGCCTTGCCCGGCAATGAATGCAGAAACAGGTTGTTCAGGAAAGGCTTCGCCCTGTTCGGGGAGAGGACATCCAAGGTCACTCTAGCTGAGATTGCTGTTGAAGGCAGGAAGTCGGCAGAAAAAAGTAGAAGATTACCCAACTACTATGCTATAGTGCTTGATTGACGCCTATAGTATACTATTCGTACTTAAAAGGAGCCTAGCAGATGGACGGCAAGGTAACCTATCATCAGCAAGTAAGCTACTGTGGTAAGCCTGGCTGTCGTAAATGTCGCCAGGGTGTAGGGCACGGTCCCTACTGGTACGCGTACCATACGGTGAATGGTCAGACGACGCGTACTTACGTAGGCAAGCGCTTGCCGTCCGAGATGCAAGAGGGGCTTAATGTCCCGCAAATGAAAGAAGTTGAGGCTGATTCAGTGGAAGCTGTACAGGTGGGGCGTACACATCGAAGTCCGTTGGTGGGACGTACACACGAGTTGCAGAGACTAGGTGACCTGCTACTACAAGTAGAACAGGACAGCGTAAGTCAACACAACAGCCCTGCCCTATCAAGTTACGCAGTGTTACCATTGGACACTCAACGCCGTCCCCAATGTGTGTTGTTGCTAGGTGAAGCTGGTATCGGCAAGACGCGCTTGGCAGAGGAGGCAAGTCGTCAGGCGCGTGACAGAGGCTGGTCGGTGATCTGGAGCCGTGCCTATGCTCAGGAGAGCGGTATTCCTTATCGCATCTGGATTGATGTGCTACGCAAAGCACTGGAAATGCTTGGGCCTCTCGGAGTGGCTGCCCCACGAACTGCGCAGGCAACAACGCCACGCTCCCTGCGCGACACGCTTATTCCCCTAGGCACCCTGCTGCCAGAACTGCAGAGCAGCTATCCATCATCAGGTGGCATTATTCCTTCGTTACGTGAGCAGGAGCAGTTGCGCCTATGGGAGGCTGTACATGGACTGCTCACAGGTTTGAGCGCTGGAACACCACTGTTGATCGTGCTGGACGATGTGCAATGGGCTGATACAAGTAGCTGTGAATTACTAGGATACGTGGCACGCCACCTGCAAAGCTACCCCCTGTTACTACTGGGAACATGTCGTAAGAACGAATTAAGTGGACACTCTAGGCATCCCCTGCATCGGCTCGTCGAACATATGCAACGTGAGCACTCGGTGTTGACCATGACGCTTGAGCCTCTGACGCCGGAGGAGATAGCTGCGCTGATCTCCTCTGTCCCCAACCTGTCGCAGTCAATGGTGCAGCATATCCAGAGCAGCGCCGCCGGTAACCCCTTCTTCGCCGAGGAATTAGCACGCAGTACACCGCCACAGTTGCCAAAGGATGTGACCGCCGCTCTCGATCATCGTATGAAGCGCTTGAGCGAACCTTGTCAACAATTGCTATGGAGGGCCGCTGTACTGGGTGGCTCCTTCGCGTTTCCCCTTATCTGCTCGATGGAGGCGAGCCGAGCGAGTATGGACGAAGATACTGTGCTCGAGCTGCTCGAAGAGGCGCTGCAAGCTGGCGTAATTACAGAAGAGGGAACGGGTACACACATCACCTATCACTTCTGGCATCCCCTGCTTGTCAATCATCTCTATGAGGGTATCTCGGCTGTGCGCCGCGCCCGTATGCATCAGCGCGCTGCTACTGTCCTGCAGCGGATGTACAACGGGCACGAAGAAGAGGTTGCTGCCACCATCACGCATCACCTCGTGCGTAGCGAAGCCGATGTGGCGCAAATCATCCACTATGCAGTCCTAGCCGGTGACTACGCTTACGGACTGTCAGCCTATGCCGAGGCCGAGCGCCACTACCGTCTAGCCGTAGAACAGTTGAAGGGCGCAGTGGCAAGTGGAAGCGATGCTGCTATTGCTGCTGAAACTTCATTAGCTGTGCTGGAGCGGCTTGCAGAATGTACGATGATTCTGGGCAGCTTTGAAGAAGCTGCTCAACTCTATGATCAGTTGCTGGCGACGCGTGCCATGCAGCAATTACACCATGCAGGTGAGACAGAACTCAACTTGCAGTACGAAGCGCAGATACAGGCGTTGATTTGGGGCGAGATTGGGCAAGCACAGCGCAACATGGGCAACGGAGAACTGGCGCGTCAGTGCTTCGAACGCGGAGGGCAGGTGTTACATGCCATTGGTTTGAATGTTGGCTCTGCTTGGGCGAGGCTACGTTACCTGCAGGGCATGCTTTACTGGCAAGAGGGGCGCTACGAAGAGGCGCAAAAGGTGGCACAGGAGGCACTGACCCTCTTCTCTACAGCAGAGCAACCACACGGGAGCATCAGTGTACTAGTACGGCCCGTGCAGCAGACCACACGCACGCAATGCACGCTAGAGGGCGATCCTATCAACTTGGGGCGCACGCATCGCTTGCTTGGCTCTATCGCCAACGCTACTGGGTGCCGTGATGAGGCTCTCATGCACCTCAACACTGCCCTTGCTATCTACGAGCAATACGGGCATAAACGCGAGATTGCCCATGTCTGCTGCAACCTCGGCCATGTGTACCTCAAACGTGGAGACTACGAACTGGCTCAAGCTGCCCTGCGTCGCAGTCTGAACCTAGCTGAGCACATCAACGATAGCCCGCTCATCTCGGTCATCTTCAGCAATTTGGCTGAGCTGGCCGTCGCCTCCGGTGATCTACTCGGAGCCGAAGACTGGTATCGCCGTGGGCTCAACTTGGCCCAGCGCTTCGGCGATCGGCACTACATGAGCACTTGGAATGTGGGCCTTGCTACCGTACTTCAGGCTCAGGGCAAACTTAGCGAGGCTGCTACGTGCATTATCCACGCCTGGCGTATTGCTCGCCGCATCCACAATGCCCCTTCCATTGGTGCTGCACTCGTCGCTCTGGCTGCTCAGCGCCTTGCCAAGGCTCAGTCTGTCGGCAAACTGTCCTCCAACAGTATACGCCTGCTTATGCATGCACAAAAAGATATAGAGCGTGCCCTGGCATTGGAGGGTCTGGAAGCGGAGACGATAGCCAGGGGTGAAGTTATCTTAGCAAGGGTCAAGGAGCAGATATTCTCGTGAGTATAGCGACAGTAGGGCGTCCTCGCCCATTTGTTTTGATTATCATGGATGGTTGGGGTATCAATCCGCGCAAGGAGGGCAATGCTATTGCCCTTGCCCGCACTCCCAACATAGATGAATTAGCCCGTAAGTGGCCCCATACAGCAGTCAGGACTTCCGGTGAAGCAGTCGGCTTGCCAGATGGGCAGATGGGTAATTCTGAGGTAGGTCACCAGAACATCGGTGCTGGTAAACGCGTCTTGCAGGATTATACACGTGTAAGTGAGTCAATCCGCGATGGCTCTTTCTTTCAAAATCCAGCTCTGCTCAAGGCAATTGAGCATGTTAAGCGCAACGAGTCTCAACTGCATCTATGCGGTCTACTCGGCAATGGCGGTGTTCATGCACACGAGTCACACCTTGAGGCGCTGCTACGTTTGGCGCAGGTGCATGGTATCGAGCACGTCTACGTTCATGCATTTACCGATGGCCGTGATACCTCTCCTACAGGCAGTATCGAATTTATGCGACATTTGCAGGCACGTGCGCAGGAGATCGGTGGTGAACACGCGGCGAAGGTGGCGACGGTAAGTGGGCGCTACTATGCGATGGACCGCGACAATCGCTGGGAGCGCACAGCAATGGCGTATTTCGCCATGACTCGCGCCGAGGGTCAATGGGCGAGTTCTGCGCTAGAGGCGATTCAACAGTCTCATGAGAAGAAGATTACTGATGAGTTTATTATTCCCACAGTTATTAGGGAGAGGAATCGGCCTGTCGCCGTCGTCAAGGCTGGTGATGCGCTCATACACTACAATTTCCGCCCAGACAGGGCACGCCAACTTACCAAAGCATTTGTATTACATCAGCTCTCACCACAGGCTCAGGGCAAGTTTGAGCGAGGGGAGCGTCTGGCGGACCTGTGTTATGTAATGATGACCGAATACGAAGAGGGGCTTGACGCAGAGGTGGTATACCGCGCCGACGAGGTAGATATGCCGCTGGCACGTGTCATTGCGCAACACGAGCTACGCCAGTTCCACAGCGCTGAAACCGAAAAGTATGCACATGTCACCTATTTTATCAACGGTCGCCGCGAGCTCCCCTTTCCAGGAGAGGACCGTGTACTTGTGGCTTCACCTAAAGTACCGACCTACGATCTGCAGCCAGAGATGAGTGCAGCAGGTGTCACCGATACCGCCGTTGAGCGCATTCGCAGCGGCGAGTACGATTTTGTGGTGATGAATTACGCTAATGCCGACATGGTTGGTCATACAGGAGTGCTTGCAGCGGCAATTAAGGCGGTTGAGGCAGTGGATACAGGTATCGGGCGGATTGTCGAAGCAACACTGGCGATGAATGGCGCTCTATTGATTACAGCCGATCATGGCAATGCCGAGCAGCTTATTGAATATGATACTGGTAAGCCATATACAGCACATACGACCTACCCTGTGCCCCTCTATCTCGTAGCGCCAGAGCTTGCACAGGCGCACCTGCGCCACGACGGTATTCTAGCTGATGTTGCGCCGACAGTACTGCAAGCACTAGGGATTGAGCCGCCACAAGATATGATGGGAAGATCTTTGTTGCAGCCTGTATGAACCCTGCAAAAAAGGCAAAAGGTTATCCACATATTACTATAGTAATGTGTGGATAACTTCTTAGAAATGTGGAAAAGCTGTTATTTGATGTGTTACATACTTAGGGCTTGATGCCACTGAAGGAGGCGTGCTTGGCGCTCTTCCTCAGCATCGGGCAGTACCAGGGGTCGCCCACGTGCATCAACGATCAGGCCTACCAGCCCACCATCGATCTCCTCAGCAGCTCGCGCTCGTTCTCCTGGCCCCAGACCAACGTCGACGGTGGGAGCAGGAGATATCGTGAGCAGAGCCTGCTCGTTCATCTGTAATGGAATGACCTCGATAGTGCCGCCCATCACGGTGACCTCAATCTTGCGTCCATTCCTATGCTCTAAGCCGACGCGCACTGCTGGTTGTCCGGGTTGTATGGTTCCAAAAGGGATAAGGCAAGTGCCCAGGCGATATGTTACGGCATCGTTCTCGTTTACTTGGACAGCGGCAATGGGTGCCACGGTAGCAACGGCACCGAGTTGTGAGATGACCATAGCGCGATCCAGCACAAGCGAAGTGACACCTCTGGGTTGCAGTGTGTCTAATAGCATCGCGGCCACCTGCCCAAATCTGGGCGCGTGAGCAAAAATGCCACCGGTAGCCAGGATCAGATCAGCGTTAAGCCATTCAAAGTCGTTTTTCTGTGCCGCTTGGACCGTCAGAATAATCGCTTCACGCGCAAATGCCTGGCATAGTTGCAACTCACGTGGAGTGGTCGGAGCAATGTGGGGGTTTAGCATGTGATCCAGCACGAACTGGCGCATCTCGTCCTCGGTCACTGTAAACGGCAACCAGCGTGCTATGCGCTTGAAACCCGCTTGCTGCAAAATGGAGCCCATGCCCTGACCGATTCCTAAGCCCGGGTTAACTTTTGGAGTGAACTCGCCGTTCTCACGTGTCACCATTACCGTCGTTGTCATTCCTCCAACATCTACTGCTGTTACACTCATGGAATAATGTTGCGCCAGGAAACGTACGAGACTACTCAGCGAAGTGGCTGTGGCAACGGTCTTTGTGCTCGACCAGGTATTCAGACGTTTGTAACCGGGTAGACGTTGGATGATGTTACGTTCATGCAGTGTGCCCATAGCAACATTGATCGAACCGAGTTGCTCTTGTGTGGCTAGAGTGTTCACGGGTGTTACATGTGCCACTCCATGCAGCATACGCTGCACGGCCTGTACATATTGAGGCGCAGCGGCATAGAGCACAGGAATCTGATGGGTGGCGGTATACTGCGGCACTCCGCCAGAGGAGGAGTTCGCGCCATATTGCTCATTTTGTTGGCCCGATGTGTTAATCAGTAGTTGGCATGCCTCTTGTAGGGGAGCGGAGCCAGTTGGTCCATCGGCTTGGCCAACCATGAGTACGGCGTGAGGCTGAAGCTCTTTGATGCGGATGAGCTGCTGCTCCCATTCCATAGCAGTACGCTCTTTCGTCCACGGTTCACTTGTGCCATTTGGAGTACTAGGCAGACCCTCCCAGGCACCTACCGCGACCATTCCAGGCACCTTGCTAGCAGATAGGGACGTCTTGGTGGCCAGGAACGATGGAGATGGGATTGCATATGTCTCTGCATAGAGGCCAGAGACTGCCTGAGCGGCCAGCGTCTCTAGCTCTGAAGTCACAGCACCAAGCACAGCCATGCGAATAGGCTCACCCGCGCTTACAGTTGCAATGAATATATCCACACCGTCGCCTGTTGGCTGTTCAGGAGAGAGAATATGACCATCAGAGACAAAACGGCGGCCAGTGATAAACTCGATTACGCGAATCGCCTGAATGATTCCCTCAGTGATATCCTCTTGTGGAGGCACAATCGTCGTGGGTGCTTCTCCTCGCGCCATCAAACGATATTGGCCTTCAACAAGTCCAAAAAGGGAAACCTTCGTGCATACAGCACCACAATCAGCCACTAGTAGAGAGTTGACGATGGCTAAATTGGAACGCTGCACTGGCCCCTGTCCTTCTTCTGGAGAGGGTTGTGTATACATGTCCGGTATCCTTCTTCTCTGCTAACGTGAAAACCAACTGCGGAAGAACTCGAAAAATCCACGCTTAGCAGGTTTTGCAACAGGTTTCTGCGTACCTGACGCCTGCGTGGGAACGCCTATAGAGCTCATATTTCCTGCCTGCAGCGTCGCCTGAGTTGGCCGCTCCATCGGTTGGGCATAGCTGTTATTGAGGTCAGACTCATGACCTTGGGCCGCCTGTAGTTGTAACGGCGGCAGTGCCTGATAGGACTCTTGAGGCCGCTGTTCTATAAATCCTTGCGGCGGCGTAGCTTGCTCGGCTACTGTATTACCAGCATCTCTCTGTGGAACCTGAGCATCAGGCTGGGAAGTTGGGAGAGGCGCAGATGTTGGGGCAACGCCAAGCATAGAGGCAAAGACATCAGCGGCAACTTTGCTATCCTCATTCGAGCCTCTTCCGTTGCGAGGACGATTAGGCACGCGCATGCTCTCCACTCGCTGGGAGGCTGCCGCTTCCTGTTGAGAGGCTAGTGCTCCCATTTGCTGCTGTTCATTTTCCTCGCGTAGCCATGCTGGTAGAGAGTTTCTCTCAATGAGAGAGCCGGCAGGCACCATTCCCTCATTGTGTTGCCCTTTGTTAATCTCTTGCAACTGCCCATCTGCTCTTGCACCGTTTAGCTTGGTTCGTCCCTCATTGTGTTGCCTTTTGCTAATCTCTTGCAACCAGCGAGGCAGAGCATTCATATCGAGCAGTGAGGAGGCAGAGAACCCCTGTTCTGGCGCACCCATCTGCACAGGATTTGTAGAGTTTCCTGCCTCTTGTCCAGATAACCATGCAGGCAAAGATGATTGATCGACGAGATCCCTAGCCGAAAAGTCGCTAGGAGGCGTTACAGGCTGTGCTGGCGGCTGTATTACAGCGGGCTGAGGTTGTATCGCCTTCAACCACGCGGGCATAGCATCTTGTTGCACCAGACTTGAAGCATCAAGCCTGCTCGGCGGCGCTCCTGCTTGCCTGTCTTGTTGCAACCATTGCGGTAGTGTTTGCTCGTCAATGAGCGATCTTGCCGGCATCCCCTTTACAAACGTTCCTTCGTCAGTATTCGGTGCTGGTGCCGACGAAGGGCGTAAGGGAGAGTATGGATGAGAGGGAGGGTTATCGCTAGCATCATTCTGCTGTGGACGCATCCAACTCGATAGTCTTCCTTCATCGACAAGGCCGTCTGTAAGAAATTTCGGGGGAATGTTGCTCGATGTCATAGGTCGCTCACTAGCTCGCAAGGACTCCAGCCAGGCAGGTAATTCCTGCTGTTCTCTTCCCACTCTTTTTTGAGCTGAGAGCGAATCAGCTCCATTGGCAAACGATTTGCCACACTTTTGGCACATCACTGCACTAGCAGGATTTTCGTTTCCGCAGTGGCTACACGTAATCACTATTGCTCCTCACTTTTACTAGGCTTTGACCCGTGGCGCTACCTTCTGCTTGATAACTAACTTAAGAGTGAACTACAAGATAAGATACATCGGTTATGATACAATACTCACAGCATCGTATGCCTAAAAGTACTATGTGATAGAAGGCCCTTATGCAAGCACTTCACTCTGCTGTAAGTTGTCGCTTCAAGCAGTGGATGCATAGAGAGCACGTTCTTCTCACTGAACATTTTTTTTGTTATTTTATCTGTCTCCTGTAGAATAGAACTAACGATGATTACTTTCCGTAACAAAAAAGCCGCAAACTCTTTGAGGTACTATTTCGTGTTCACATTAGTAACAGTGATCGTAGACTGTGCTAAAGAGCAGAATACAGCATTAGTAAAATAAGCAGCAAGGGGAAGTATAGATGAATATTTTGGCACTATCACGGCAGGTTATTGCGCGAGACTGGCAACCAGGAAGCGCTGCTGTTGCAGGACTTATGGCGACAGTGGTCTACAGTATTGCTATGGAAGGGGATATGGTGCTTTTTGACAACCCCTTTAGCGATGTTCGTTTCATCGAGGGACTTTTAGAGGGCAAAAGGCGTTCAAGATCGTTCTTCTTGCTCGCGTGGATAATCCACCTACTGAATGGTGTTGCCTTGGCGGAGATTTACGCAGCAGTCGCGAAGCGCTTTCTGCCTGGTCCCAACTGGTTAAAGGGGACGATCTTTGGAGAAGTTTTTGTTGCGAGCGTCTGGTGGTTGACGCCGCTTGCCGACAAATATCATCCCCTCATTAAGGATGGAGAAATGCCCCGGCTTGCCAACTGGAGGTCCTTTTTACACAACCTTGTGCGCCATCTTGCCTTTGGAGTGACGCTTGGCCTTCTTTACTCGTAGGGGCCAGATTTATCGTGCCCGCGATTTATCGTGCCCAACTTCAATGCTCTCAAAGAAGATAGCGTACCCATTTGCTAACAAACGGCAGACAATAGTCTGAACGTGTCCACGCCATCATCATCAACCATATCCATAGCACTATTGTTGTCCACCATAGTGCATCAAGCAGTAGACCAAGCCCAAAGTTTGTCAGCAGGCCGAGTAGCGGAATCGAGCCGAGCCAGCCTTTGAGCATACCTACAGCGAACATCAACATTGATAGGCCGCCGAAGGTAATCACCGACTGTGCTGCATGCTGGCGTATGTTACGGTTCTTCTCAACTAAGAGCAAGAGTACACCCGACACCCAAAAAAGTGCGTACGTTAGGACGCGCTCCAAGCGCTCATTGAGTCCAAGGGTAGTTACTCTTCGCATCATGCCATGCCTCATCGTTCTTGCTCATTCTTACGTTGTATTACTGCAATGTATTACGTAGCGGATGGATGCGTGTTGCAAAGAAGTAAATGTTGTGTTTATACAGAAGCGGTGGGCGGCGTCTCTAGCTCCTCTTTTCCCCGTCGCACGAGGACAATTACTTCGTCTAGACCATCCATGGGATACTGTTGCTCGACTTCTTTGAGAAACTGCAGACCATCCAAGACGCTCTGAAAATCTCTCTGAGTCCGCGTCAGTTCGATGGCGGTCCGATAATCTTTGAGCGCCGTTTCTTTCTGGCCTAACGCTAACCTTGCCATCGCACGGTCGTAAAAGTCCCAGTAGAGCTCTTCCGACATATGAGTATTGATGCGCTCAGTTGCGATCTCTTCGGTCTGCTTAAAGGCTTCACGAGCGGTATCAAGGTCTCCTTCGTGCCACGCAAGAAGAGCAACATTGCCGCGTGCATACGATGATTGAGGATTAGCATTCAGCGCTTGCCTGTAATACTTCAGTGAGAGTTGATACTTCTTTAGGCGTCGATATGTTCCCCCAAGAGCTCCAAGTGCATCATCATAGTTAGGTTGCAGGTCTGTAGCGCGCTTCAGGTGGTTGATGACTTCACGGTAGTCTTCGTCTCGTTGTTCCTCATCTCTCGTCTTCTCATAGGTCTGGTCTGCTTGAGAGCGAGTCGCAATTCCTAATTGCAAGTGAGCCTGTGCAAATTCTGTGTCCTCCTTGACAGCAAGAGTGAGGTACTCTATTGCTTGCTCATAGCGTCCCACACCGGTGTAAGCTCGGCCTAGTGCGTAGTTGATTTGTGGGTCATGCTGTCGTAACTTGCGAGCTTTTATGTACAGATCAATAGCCTGATCACGCTTCCTCTGTTCCCAAAGCTGGTTGCCGAGCACGAGGTAGGAGATAGCCCTGTTCGTATTCTCGCTCTCCTGCGCCAGTGTGCTCTGTAATGCATCGATCTCTTGCTTTTTGTTCTCTATCTCATCCGCGATCTCACTCACTTTTTCCAGTCTAGCGTTGCCCTTCTCCTCGATATCCCGAAAACTCCTGACGCCAACAATACCGCCAGCTACACCAATAATCGCGAGAGCAGCAGTGAAGAGGACAACAATGATGTTAATTATGTTGATGACCGATTGTATCTCATTTGCTTCACGATCAGCATGCGCGGAAGCATCAACGGCTTGCGTTGCTACAGCATTCGCTTGATTGAGAATAGCGTTGGCATCGGGTGTTGGTGTGTCGGTGGGTATAGCCTGATGGGTGCTATACGCTACTACTGGCGAAGACGGCGAGGTGATTAATAGAATGGATAGAAGAATAAGAAGCAGTACGATGGATAATGTGAAGAGCCGTTTTTGCATATCTCCCTCTCTCTATCATACCATCATGAAAACAAGATAAGACAATTAGTGGGAAAATAGAAGTCCTACCTTATTTTAACACAAGGACATTGCTAGAAGGCCTGCCTGAGAAAGACGCATATTGTCACACCCCATCCCATCGCCGTATAATGAAGGCGAAACACTATTATATGCTTGGGGGTTCACTATGGGTGCTATCGTTGTTGCCGATTTCTTTGGTTTTGTGCTTGCAGTACCTGTCTCTCTCTTCCTCGCATTCTGGATGAGTTCAGTAAAGAATACGTCGGCTGTTATCGGCGGCGCTTTGGTAGGTGCCTTTCTCAGCTTCGTTGGCGTTTTCGTTTGGCTGGCGGCGTTTCCTCTGCCAGGGGCAAATGGTGCTTCGGTCTTCTTTGGCTCATTACTGCTTAATTCAGTTGCGAGCCTGACACTAGCTATACTTACCGACGTGCTAGTGGCTCGCAGGAGCAGCCGCAATTATCTTAGGCGGCAGGCGGAGCACGAAAGCGGAGTGTGAGCGCATAGTGTTCTATCTACTGCATGGCGATGATGAATTTAGTAGCCGCGAACGCTTGAAGAAGCTGCGCGAACAGGGCAAGTTCGAGTACAATTGCGATACGTATGACGGCGCTGAAGTTGCCCTCAACACCATTACCATGACGTGTGATACTCTGCCGTTTCTGAGTGAGCAGCGGCTCGTTGTCATTGAGGGCTTGCCTAAGCGCAAACGTAGTGAAGCGGCGAGCGAGGTGACATCATCGAGCAGCGAGGCTGTAGGCACTAAGACGAAGCGAGGTAAGAAAGGCGGCAAGGACACAGCCCTCACACGTGCCGGCTTTGAGAAGGCGCTGGCCGAGCAGGTTGCGCTTATGCCAGAAACGACGGTACTGGTGGTGCTGGTCAATGAAGTGCTAGAGGCTACAAATCCATTGGTCAAGGCGGCAGAGAAGTATGGCAAGATTATGCAGTCTACTGTGCCTAAAGGAGCTGCGCTGGAGACCTGGATTGCCAAGCGCGCCAGTAGTGTGGGTGTGCACATTATGCCCGACGCTGTAACGCTGCTGGCAAACTTTATCGGTGGCCATCTACGTTTGCTAGCCAACGAAATCGACAAGCTTGCCACCTATGTGGGTCCAGGTGGCACTATTACTGGTGATGTGCTACGGCTACTCTCGCTGCAAATGCAGGAGGCGCGCATTTTTGATCTGACGGATGCGCTGGCACAGCGCAATCACAAACGTGCATTGAATGTCCTGCACGACCTGCTGACAGACGGCGAACCACCAATCAAGCTGGTGAGTACTATTACCTCGCAGGTACGCTCTCTACTGATGATCAAAGACTTAGCGCAGAGGGGCATGCGTTCGCAGCAGATTGCCTCCACCATTGGCAGATCTCCGTTTATTGTGGACAAGGCTCTGCGGCAGGTGGGAAATTTCAGCATGGCACAACTGGAGACAACCTACCGAACGTTGTTGGCGACCGATGCCGCACTCAAGCGTAGTCGTCTGACACCAGAGATGGCGTTGGACCTGCTCGTCGTCAACTTCGGCAATCCAGGAGGGATATAGCATATGGCGCTAAGTCTCATAGACATTCTCTTCCTTATAACGATAGCTCTGCTTGTCTTTAACGGTTTACGTAATGGAGCCATCTTCAGCCTAGTCAATCTCATAGCTATCCCTGCGGGTTTTATTATTGCCACCATGTATGGACCGCGCTTTACAGCCTTCCTGGCTGCTAGTGGATTTGCTGCAACGCCATTGATATCCTATATTGTGCTCTTCTTTGGCACGGTGTTCGTGCTGCATACGATTGGTACGGCGCTTCGTGGCGTAGTGGGGGGGGTGCCGCTGATTGGCCCCCTGGACTTATTGATTGGTGGAGCAATTGGCTTTGTTGAAGCCTGGCTGCTATGGTTGTTCTTGTTGATCGTATTAGGAAGCTTTCTCCATAGCCTGCAATCAACGGTTGATCTACAAACACGTATTGTGCCAGGACTGAATATCCAGTTTGCTCAACTGCAGAGTTGGCATGACTTCTACAATAATGCGATAACACACAGTCTCTTTGCACAGGTGAACGGGGTGTTTATAAAGGCTTTGCCAGCTCTGCCGAGGCCACCCAGTTAAGATTGGACAGATGAACATAACCGGAGGAAAACTACGACGAAACCACATGTCGATACAGGTGTGAGGCGTGACCTTGAACGCGCCTATCTCGTCGCGGTTGATACTGACGACGAAAAAAGCATATGGAGCGTTGAAGACTCACTAAGCGAGTTAGGTGTACTTGCACGTACAGCAGGGGCGGAAATCGTTGGTACAATGATACAACGGTTACCTCACCCAAATGTAGAGACGTATATAGGCAAAGGGCGTGCGCAGGAATTAAGCGGCCTGGAAAAAGAGCTAGAGGTCGATCTGATCATCTTTGACGATGAGCTTACACCAGGGCAACAGCGTAACCTGGAGAAGGTGCTTGATGCACGTATCATTGACCGTACAGCGCTCATTCTTGACATTTTTGCACAGCATGCGCATACACGTGAAGGAAGGCTGCAAGTCGAACTAGCACAATTAGAATATCGTTTGCCGCGTCTAACTGGTCGTGGCATCGGCCTTTCGCAACAGGCTGGTGGTTCACGAGGAGGAGCTGGTGTAGGTGGTGCTATTGGCGTGCGTGGTCCAGGTGAGACGAAGTTGGAGATCGACCGCCGCCGCATACGTAATCGCATCTCAGAGTTGAAAGAAGGGATAGAGGATGTACGCAAACAGCGGCTTGTACATCGCCAACAACGCGCCTCTCAAGCTATTCCCATCGTCTCGGTAGTTGGCTATACCAATGCTGGCAAATCTACCCTGTTCAACGCGCTCACTGAAGCTGGAGTGCTGGCCGAAGACAAGTTGTTTGCCACCCTCGATCCGGTCACGCGTCACATCACGCTGCCTGGCAACCAAGAAGTGCTCGTTACAGATACGGTGGGTTTCATTCAAAAACTGCCCACGAAGTTGATAGCAGCTTTCCGCGCTACCCTGGAGGAGGTGGTCGGTGCCGATCTTCTGCTAGAGGTTGTGGATGTAAGCCACGAAAACGCCATCGAGCAGAGCGAAACCGTCAATGATATCCTCAAAGAACTGCAGGCGGACGATAAGCCTCGCGTCACTGCTCTGAATAAAATAGATCTGCTCGATGACCCTTCTGAGGTAGATACTAGTCTCTACCCAAATGCCGTTGCCGTGTCGGCTCTGAAAAGAACAGGACTTGATGCGTTGCGCGAGAAAATCGCCCACGTGCTGGCAGAGAATATGGAGTGCCTACAGGTGTTACTTCCCTTTAGCAAAAGTGAATTGGCGGAGCTTTTCCACCGTCGCGGTCATGTAGAGCGGGAAGAGCATCGACCAGAGGGAACGTTCATAGTAGGTCGTATTCCTCGTTCGCTCCGTGGGTACTACACCGCATACGAACGGTAAACTGCAGTGCTTACTTTTGTAATGAGTGGTAGTGTTCTTTGCAGTTCTCTTCAGTCTGCAAAGAACACTGCCATTTTAATTTGCTAGCGCCGTAACCCCTTAACTAATATTTAAACATGTTAGCTCTTGTATTTAACATAGGCGTGCCTGCATTTAACATGGATGTGTTAGCATGCTGATTGACAGGAGGCTTTCCTGATCAACGGAAGGAAGGAAGTTCTTAATGCGGCTATTGATTAACAGGACGATGATCGTCCTGACTCTAGAGATCATGCTTATTGGGACTCTCGCTGCGACAGCAGCAGGCCAGACACAGGCGACCATGCCCATCCAGCACGTGGTCGTTATCTTTCAGGAAAATGTGTCATTTGACCATTATTTTGGTACCTATCCCAATGCGCTTAATCCTGCTGGCGAGCCAGCCTTCAAAGCGGCAGCCACAACCCCATCAGTCAACGGATTGAGCGATGCATTGCTTACCAACAATCCCAACCTGGCCAATCCCAGTCGACTCGACCGTTCTCAGGCGATAACTTGTGACCAGGATCACGACTACACTGCTGAGCAGAAAGCGTTCGATCATGGCTTGATGGACCGCTTTGTGCAGGAAACGGGAGTCGCAGGTCCTGGCTGCAAAAGCGGCAAGTCCACTGTGATGGACTACTATGACGGCAATACCGTCACTGCACTCTGGAACTACGCACAACACTTCGCGATGAGCGATAACTCCTACGGTAGCACCTTTGGACCATCCACCCCTGGTGCGCTCAATCTGATCGCTGGTCAGACCCACGGAGCACAACCCGCTTCAGCCGCAGGTGCAGTATCTCAGGGAACGATTATTGGCGACCTCGATCCTTCCTATGATGCTTGCTCCACGGGCACGACAGTCGCCATGACGGGTAAGAATGTAGGCGACTTGTTGAATGCGAAGGGTGTCACTTGGGGCTGGTTCCAAGGTGGCTTCACGCCTTCTTCGACCGCTGGGGGCAAAGTTGTGTGTGGCAGCTCGCATGTCAACGTAGGTGGTGCAACGGTCACTGACTATAGTGCCCACCACGAACCGTTCCAGTACTATCAATCGACTGCTAATCCCAACCATCTACCACCAACGTCTGTTGCAATGGTTGGCAAGACTGACCAGGCTAAGCATCAGTACGACCTGTCCTCCTTCTGGGCGGCGGTAAATGCAGGTCGCATGCCTGCTGTGAGCTTCCTTAAGGCTGCGAAGTACCAGGATGGGCACGCTGGCTACTCCGATCCTCTCGACGAGCAGCATTTCCTTGTGGATACGCTCAACCGTCTGCAAAAGCGACCTGAGTGGGCACACACGGCGGTCATTATCGCCTATGATGACTCTGACGGCTGGTACGATCACCAGATGGGGCCTATTGTCAGCCCATCCAGTGACCCTACCAACGATGCGCTTGCCGGAACAGGGTTGTGCGGTACTACCAAAGCAGGAGCCTATCAGGACCGTTGTGGCCTGGGTCCGCGACTGCCCTTGATGGTCATCTCACCCTATGCTCGCACGAACTTCGTTGACCACTCGATCACCAGCCAAACTTCGATCTTACGTTTTATTGAGGACAATTGGAATCTAGGGCGTATTGGGGACCAGTCGTTTGATGCGACTGCGGGAACCCTGAACAATCTGTTCACGTTCTCTCATGGTGCCGACAAGCTTTTCCTTGATCCTGTAACAGGTGAACTATAAAAAGAGATTAAATTGTGCTTATCAAGTTTACCTGGTACTACAAAGGCGCTCCACAAGCCAATCTACAGACAACACAAATAGCTCGATTATCGTATTTGCCGATAATCGAGCACAAAATTAGGTATTGTTACAATTTAATTCTATGTATTCCGCTTACGTGAGTTACGCCAGTCACGCAATTGAGCACGCCTTCCCTTAGGATAGCGATGCATATCTAGCGCATCCACAGGAGAGAACTGGGTGTACGACTCCTTCAAATCCTGCTCTGCCAAACGTACATAGATCTCAATCATATCCCAACTTCCATGGCCCAATATATCTTTGAGAACGACTGTCGGCATGCCCCTCTTAATTGCATTCACAGCGAACCAATGGCGGCACGTATGGGGGCTTACCCGCTTATCCGTGATACCTGCGACCTGTTTGAGTCGCGCAAAAATCCTCCATGCAGTATTAGAAGTCAGTGGCCCACCAAAGGCACCAAGAAACACATGATCATCAGGTCTCACTTTCTCAAAAGGTTCTCCACGCCAATATCGCACATAGGTATCAAGATGCTGTTTCGCTACTTTCCCGAAAGGAATACGACGCTCCTTTTTCCCTTTTCCCTGAACATAGATCATCTCTTCCTTCCAATCAATATCAGAAAACAACAACCCACAAGCTTCAGAGACACGTATCCCCGTTGAAAGCAGCAACCAAAGAAACGCACGATCACGAGCCGTCAACGCTTTACGCTCATCCTCTGTAAGCGCTTTTCCCTTAGCTGCACGACCACACGCAGTGTCCAATGCCTTCAATTCGTCTTCGGTAAACAAACGAAAAAGCGTCTTCTCCACCTTTGGATGCTTTACCGTGGACATCGGGTTAACCGATATATGCTTGTGTTGGAACAACCAATTGAAGAATATTGACACATCAGTGCTATAGGTTTCGATAGAGCGACTGCTAAACGGACGTCCGCGCTCGCTGGTTGCCCCTTGCAGATAAGCGAGCCACTCAAGAATATTTGTCTCAGTAACATCTTCTATAAAGGAATACTGATAAGTTTCACGTATATACCGAAGAAACAAACCAATAACTACCTTATAGTCTTTCTTTGTTGCATCTGTATAACCCGCTGCACCCCGAGAGAGTAAAAACAGATGCAACGCATCATCCAAAGAAAGCTTCTCCCGCTTTCTGCCTGCTTGCACAATTTCAGAGGAAGAAACATTCTCTGAGTGTTTCCCGCGCCGCTTTCTCGATTGCTTCATAGCGCATCTCCTTCTAAGCTGTTTTCTTCCATGGGCAATATCGTATTTTCTGGTAGTAATTTTTTTGGCGATCAGTGGAAAACAAATCTGCGAAATCTGCGAACCGCTCTACAGGCGGCTTCACAAAATGGCAAATCTGCGGGGCAAATCTGCACATCTGCAAACCATCAGCAAACAACAACAATTGCCCCGATGCTAATGCACTTTCAATCTTCTTGCGCCCGCGCGTCTCGCGTGCATGTTGGATAAGTTCATCCAGGTCATAGCGCAAGTGGCACGCTTGGCAGAGTGCCGCCAAGTTCTCGCGTCGAATGTCGTGTTTATCATGCTTGTTGCCAGGGCGTCCGTCAGCGTAAGGGGTGCCAAGATGAGCCACGGTGAGCACCACCTTGCCAGCTCGTCCACTTGGCAACGGCGCACCGTTCTCGATCTTGCACCATTCGCAACGCCAACCAGCCACACGCCGAATGGTGAGCGAAACCTTGCGCCAGTTGGAAGGGTAACGTGACATGTCCATGGGCATTTATGCATCCTCCTCTGGTGTCTGCTTGCCGCTCTCAGGCGGCGCATAGTGTAACTCCTGGCGTGTGGGATAGCCTTCTTGGTAGAGCTTCTCATCCGTCCATGCTGGGTCATTGTAGGGCCATTCGTCGGGACTCTGGGGCATATACGTGATGCGGCGGATACGCAAGATGTCTTCTCGCCGCTCAAAGTAGACCACCAGCTGCGTGCTATTGAGTCGAACCCCCACGCTCCGGGGCCAGTTCTGCACAATCACGCCATCACCTTTGGGACTAATGACGAAGTCGAAGAGGTGCAAATGTTGCCAGCCAGGATACCCTTGTTCATCGACGGTTGGACTTGCTATCCCTTGCAGATGTGCAGATGTTGCAGATTTGTTTTCCTCCGTCCAGGGTCTTTTTTCAGAAGGAATATCCCCACTCACCCCGCCCCCCAAGCTCTCTAAAGGGGTGTTGGTAGTAAAATTTTCCTCCTTTTGGGGAATAGCAATCTGCGAAATCTGCACATCTGCAACCCGCCAGTAGGCGACTCCGCTGCGCTTATCAGTTCGTACCCGCTCCAGGTGCAAGCCGCTCTCGTCAAAGAGACTGCCCACACGTGAGGCAAGTGCCTTACCCAGCCGCCGCTTGAAGTCGCCCTTTTGAATGTCTGAGAGGTCATCGGGCAGGGCATTGTAGAGGCCAGCGACGCCAAGGGTCGTATCCCCGCCATCAAAAGAGCCATTCTTGATATCCTTGGCCAGTTGGGAGACCGGAACCTCTTGTTCTTTGTAGAGGTCGTGCCAAGCGTGAAGGAATGCCGCCCATTGCATCGCGTCGTCGTCAGCCTGTTCATAGAGCGCGTCCAGGTTGCCTAGAAAGGGGCTTTCATTGCCAAACCAGCTATGAGCAAGAATACCACCGATGGTATCGGCCCACGACTGGAAATTGCCCATGCGCGGAACTTTGGCGGCAGGACTCCCCGCTGCATACCAGGCACGCGCAAGTGTGAGCAAGGCGGCTATCAGTTCGCCCCGGTGGGCCGGTACCCACTCCTCTAAGTCGTGCTTGAAGCCGCCACGCGTCCAGGGCTTATCCATGCGGGCATCCATACGTATCCAGTAGGTACGCCGGGGCAAGTCGCCGCCAACCTGGATGTTGTTGCCCGTTGCCATCCAGGTGGCCCGCTGTGGATAGATGCCGTTTTTACTCTGTCCCAGCACGCGTTCTTTGACCACTGAGGAAGTCAGCGCGGCGTCCAGGCTTGCCGCTTCTAGGCGCGCCTTGATGTTATCAATGGTGATGATGGTAGCGCCTTCTGCCAGCGTTGAGGCAATGCGCTTGCGCCATTCATCGTCATCATAGGGCGCAGTCATCATCGCTGCTTTACGCCCCGTGGCTATCATCGCCACGGTTTCAGCTAGTAAGCTTTTGCCGGTGCCTGGACGGGTCGCATCAATGAGGGCCAGCGGAACTTGCCCTCGGATGGATTGCCGAATGAGTGGGGTGAGCAGTAAGCCAATGGCGTTGAAGAAGCTGGCTTCGTTCTGGTAGGGAAATTCTCCAATCGCTTCATCAATGACGGTCATGGCATTGACAATATCCTCCTCGCTGGGATGATTGGGAATGGGCGGGATTTTGAGGGTCGGCAGTGGCACGTATGCCAGCCGTGTTGTTGCATCGTAACCAGGGCTATCAATGAGGGTGCCATCAGGTCGAAACACCGGAAATTCGATAATGCTATCCAGCGGCGCAAAGGGCCATGCTCCGATAGAGAGGATATCTTTCACGATGTTATCAGGTGGCGCGACGTGTTGCGGGCCTTTGGCGGTGAGCTTCACGAAGTTCATAGCGCGTGCCAGGATGCCTTTAAAGGCATCCTGGGAGAGGGTTTCAATAAAAGGCGTTCCATCCTCCTTGCGTACAATGCGCACGAGCTCACCATGTCGAACGTAGATGGGCGTCTTGGTGTGGACCAAGTGATGCAGCACATCATGAGACATCGCCCGTAGCGGTCGGTTTCCGACGAGCACCCCTGGTAACCCATCGGTTTGCAACATGTGTGAAAGCAGGGCTGCATCTTCTTCACGTTCGCTCATAGGACACCTCCCTCCAATTCATAGAGCAAAGGCTGAACAATGCCATCGGCGACGACTTGAGGAATGAGCACATCGGCACGTATCTCACGACCCGTCCATCGTTCGGGCCAGATATTGGCCTCGATGAGCGCCAGAATACGCGCATGTTCTTCTGTGTTGATCAGATCGATACACGGCTGCCCCAGCTGCACAGCTCCCACATTGACGTGTGTTTGCATGTCAAGCACTTGTGAGAGGCCATAGCGACGGGCCTCCATCGTGAGCGGTCCCATACGCATTGGATTGGCTGCCAGGCGTCCATCTTTGCAGCGGTCGGTGCCATCTTTGCGCAGCCGATAGTGTGGTTTGAGTAATTCCGCATAGAGCGGTCGTAAGCCCTTGAGTGGCGCAAGGTACTGCCACTGAGGAAGCCGCAGCACCGTCTCAAGTGCGACATCTTTGGATGCTAAGTTGCAGCCGATACAGCCGGTACGGGCATTGATCTCCTCTTTCTCATCGCCGCCATAGACTTCTGCAATGGCCTGCGTTGAGAACCCGTAGTGTGGTGCATGGAAGGTGAGCCAGTCCCAGACATGGCACACCCGCCAGTGCAAACAGGGGGCCAGCACGTCGGCAACGGCCTCCGGTGTTTTCATTTGGAACCAGCCTTGCCCACATTCGGCCCCATCCTTTGAGCATGAGAGGGCAATGCGCTGATCCCGCGCTGCACTCTCACCGATGCGCACACCAGTGAGCATCAAGAACTTTTCCCCGTATGCTTGGCGCAGATCGGCAAGTGCCGCCTCCATAGGTTCTACTTTGATCTGTGGCGTACACCAACGGAAGCGGTTCTTTGGGGGAGGCACCCCGCGCCCGAACATGTAGACAAAGAAGCGCTCATCAAGCGGGGGAAGCACGACGCGGGTGGTTACCCCGCGCTTTTGAAGCTCACCCAGGACCAGCAGCGCCGCCGCTTGCAGTGGTGGTAGTTCCATCCGGGTATCGGCATACAGGACCGTCAGACTTTCGGGGGCCTGGATCACGCCTGATGCAATGAGGTATGCAACCAGTGTAACGACGAGCGTGCTATCTTTGCCCCCACTGTAGGCAACCACCCAATGGCGATAAAGGGGACCATAGGCTTGCAGCGACTCTATGGTAAGCGCCAGGGAGCGCTCCATCGTCAGGCGCTCCCCTTCCCATAAGCTTTCGTTTCTCATGCTTGCGCCCCTTCCGCTTGCCCATAGTAGGCGTCACGTGTGGCTTGCGCGTGTGGTCCACACAGGCTAGAAGAGTCGTCAGCAGGGAATGGTGTATCGCCGTTCTCTTCATACCAGCAAGAGACGCAATGTGCTGTTGACTCATCCGAGGACTGTGCAAGCAGGGTCATGTACTCATCCCATTGCTGTTCGTTCATGACAGCACCTCCTTGTGTGGAAGTGCTTGAAAGCTGTGAACCAGCCTGCTAGAATGCATGTGAGCACACTTTCTTAGCTGAGGTGTGGTACCAATCTCGATGCTAGCCCGTGATGCTTGGCGGCTGTGGGCTAGCTTTTTCCTTTCACATGATTTCTTCATGGCGTTCTCCTTTCACCAATTCAAAAGTTGATACAAAGCGAGCTCTAAGGCGACGGCGATATCGGCATGTGAGCTTTCACCACTTTTGTAGAGTAGTGAAATCTTCGGATCTACTATTCTTATAGGGAGGAAAGAGAGCATGCAGAAAACTCAGAAGACCTATACGCCGGAGTT
>JAFAXQ010000245.1 GCA_019240835.1 Ktedonobacteraceae bacterium | reverse complement strand
CAAAGCATATGATAGATGCGGTAAGCATGGACTGCTTTACTGCTACCACTGATGAAAGATTAGAAAAGGACAGATATGAGTAACAAATATGCAAGGATCGGGCGCTGGCGTGTAGGCCTCATGGCGATGATTGTCGCACTTGGCCTATTGTTTAGCATAACCGCGAGTGCCTTTGCCTCCTCGGTATATATATCCGACTCTGCTAGGGTCCTTGATACATCGCGGGTGCAGAGCGAGGCATCAACACTGGGCTATCCGCTGAGCATCTATACGACGAACAACTTTAACGGCACAAAATCTGATTTCGATCAGCGCACGCGTAGCCACATCACACAACCAAATATGCTAGTTATAGCAATTGATACGGTGCATAAGCATGTGACGATTGATGGTGGTCCTAGAGTGCCTTTATCGAGCAGCCAGTATAGCGATGCGATCAGCGCCTTTAGTAGCAACTATAAGGGTGGCGACTATACGGGCGCGACGCTTGCTGCCATTGGCTCTCTAAGTACATCTCTTCGTGCCGCTCCAGCAGGATCAGGCCCGAATGGTGGAAACGTGCCTGCCCATGCCTCGAGTGGTGGCGCATGGCTCGGCGGATTACTACTTATTGGTCTGTTGGTCATAGTTGGCCTGGCCGTGTTCGCCCTTATTCGGCGGCGACGTGGTCCGTTTAATCAGCCGTATAATCAACCTTATAATGAGCCTTACAACCAGTACAATCAGCCTCCCTACAATCAGCCCTACAACCAGTACAATCAGCAACCCTACAATCAGGGCTATCCACCTAATTATGGCCCGGGAGCCAGGCCGGGTGTAAATCCTTGGGTCGCTGGCGGTTTAGGCGCTGCTGCCGGTGGGTTGCTTGGTTATGAGTTGGGACGAAGGGAGGGCGAGGAGGAAGGGCAACGCCAAGATATGGGCAACTATGGCGGTGGTGCGAGCGGCGACTTCGGTGGTGGGGGCGGTGATTTCGGGGGCGGTAGCAGCGGTGACTTCGGTGGAGGAGGTGGAGGCGATTTCGGTGGTGGTAGCAGCGGTGACTTTTAAGTCAAGAAGCAAGAAAAAATGTTCCCGATCATGATCGGGAACATTTTTTCTTGCTTCCTGAAACTACTGCTGCTCGGAACTTGGCATGCTAATGCGGCGGCGGCCACTGCGACGGGCAATATCGGCGACCTTGAGACGGCTCATTTCACGTGCCAGTGCCGCTTCGATTTCGGCGCGATCTTCGTCCGACGCAGCCTGTGCCAGAGCCTCCTGAGCACGGCGACGAGCTTCCTCGGCGCGTGCCTCGTCGATCTCATCGGCGTGCTCGGCAGTATCGGCTAGCACGATGACAGTGTTCTCGGACACTTCAAGGAAACCGCCGGAGACGAAGATTGGCTCTTCTCCTCCTCCCAGCTTAATCGTAAGCACGCCAGAACCAAGCAGTGCCAGCAGGGCAGCGTGACGCGGTAGAATACCCAGTCGCCCTTCCGCACCTGGTGCGCTGACAAGGTTGGCCTCACCACCGTACAGCTCACGCTCGGCGGTTACTACCCTGACATGCAATGTGTCGTTGCGTGTTACCGCCATTGCTTAGCCCTTCTTCCGTGCTTCCTCGTAGCTCTTTACAACATCGTCGATGCTACCAGCCATATAGAAGTGCTCTTCGCCAATATGGTCGTGTTTGCCATCGAGAATTTCCTTGAAGCTACGAACAGTTTCCTTCAGGGGAACATATTTACCCTCGCGACCCGTGAACGCCTGCGCGACGGTAAACGGCTGTGAACAGAAAAGCTCTATCTTGCGCGCACGGGCTACGGTGCGCTTGTCTTCATCTGACAGTTCATCAATACCCAGAATGGCAATGATGTCTTGCAAGTCTTTGTAGCGCTGCAAGACGCCTTGCACTCCGCGTGCAGTACTGTAGTGCTCCTCACTCACCACATTGGGATCAAGAATGCGGCTCGTTGAGGCCAACGGATCAACGGCGGGATAGATACCCTTCTCAGAGATTGAACGCTCCAATACAATGGTCGAGTCAAGGTGAGCAAAGGTTGTAGCTGGAGCCGGATCGGTGTAATCGTCGGCTGGAACATAGATCGCCTGGAAGGAGGTAATTGAACCTTTCTTCGTCGAGGTGATGCGCTCTTGCAGCTCGCCCATTTCCTCGGCCAAGTTAGGCTGGTAACCCACAGCAGAGGGCATGCGACCCAGTAGTGCCGACACCTCTGCACCTGCCTGTGTGAAGCGGAAGATGTTGTCGATGAAGAGCAACACGTCCTTGCCCTCTTCATCGCGGAAGTATTCAGCAACCGTCAAACTGCTCAGACCCACGCGCAGACGCGAGCCGGGAGGCTCGTTCATCTGGCCGAATACCATAGCGAGGCGGTTGAGCACACCTGCCTCTTTCATCTCGTGATACAGATCGTTGCCCTCGCGGGTGCGCTCACCCACACCAGCAAACACGCTGTAACCACCATAATTTTTTGCGATATTGTTGATAAGTTCCTGGATGATGACGGTCTTGCCTACGCCAGCACCACCAAAAGCTCCAACCTTACCGCCTCTCATGAAAGGGCAGATCAAGTCGATTACCTTCAAACCGGTTTCAAAGACCTCGATGTTCGCTGCTTGCTCATCGAGACTGGGGGCTGGTTTATGAATGGGGCGGCGCGGTGCATCAGCAACACTGTCCTGGTTGTCGATGGGCTGACCGAGCACGTTGAAAATGCGTCCGAGGGTTTTCTCGCCGACAGGCATGGTAATGGGCTGGCCTGTATCGTAAGCATCTACACCACGCTGTAGGCCATCGGTCGCCCCCATCGCCACACAGCGCACCCAGTTGTTGCCCAGAAGCTGTTCAACTTCTAGGGTCAAGTCCTGCTCCGCACCAGCGGGGCGGGTAGTGACTGCGTTGTAAATTTCGGGTATCTGGTCTGGGGGAAACTCGATATCGACAACTGCCCCCAGCACCTGCACAACTTTACCCTTTGTCAATGTGTTTGTTGCCATATATTTTTTCCTTCGGGGGCATGATAAATCAGGCCCCTACAGTGGGGTGCGATAAACTAGGCCCTTACAGATTGCCAGCACCGGACACCACTTCGAGAATCTGTGTAGTGATAGCTTGCTGACGCGCTTTGTTGTAGGTCAAAGTGAGATCTTGAATGAGTTCATTTGCGTTATCAGTGGCATTCTTCATCGCTACCATGCTAGCAGCTTGCTCGCTGGCTACGGCCTCTAACATTGCTTGATAAACTTGGACATCCACATAGCGTGGAAGCAGAGCCGTAAAGATCGTAGCAGGGTCAGGCTCGTAGATATAATCTACGTTCTTTTTGCGCTCATCGTTCTTTTCTTGCGCTGGCGGCTCAACAGGCAGGAGTTGCACACTTATAGGTTGCTGTGATACTGTGCTGACGAATTTAGCATAGACGAGGTATACAACGTCCATCTCGGCTTTCACGAAGGCATCCACTGCCACCTGCGCAATAGCTCTGGCATCGGCCAGTGAGGGCTTATCACCGTAGTTGATGAACTCGCCTATGAGCGACTGCTGGGTACGCACGATGAAGTCGCGCCCCTTGCGCCCTACGGCTATAAACGCTAAATTTGGCCGCTCACCCTGCTCTGCTACCCGCCGTTGCTCATCCAGAGCCGAGCTCATGGCCTTGCGGTTAATATTGCTCGGAAGCGCACCGCACAAGCCGCGGTCGGGCGTAATCACGATAAAGCCGATGTTGTGGATGGGACGCTTAGCGAGCAGTTCCGTACCCGCGCTGACTTCTCCCAGCGAGGCTTCGGCCAAACGCGATACAAGGTCGCGAATCTGCTCGGCGAAGGGGCGTGCCTGCTGGACACGCTCTTGCGCTCGACGCATCTTGCTGCTGGCTACCATCTGCTTGGCTTTAGTGATCTGAGCCATATTTTTAGTTGTGCGAATGCGCCGCCGAATATCTCGGAGTGATGGCATTGCTTTGCCTCCTAGGGCGCTTGAGTAGCTCCTTGTGTCGTAGTAGCTTTAAGCGCAGTCTCAGCCTTGGCCTGCTTGTTCTCTTCTTTGCGCGGCGCTGCTGTCTTCTTGAAATCGTCAATTGCAGCGCCTAGTTTGTCCAGCAGTTCCTGAGACATCTTATTCTTTTGCTTGACCGACTTCTCGACGATCTCCTGGCCGATCTCAGGATGGTTGGCATCCATATAGCGATAGAAAGCCGCCTCCCACGCGGAAACCATGTCTACCGGAACATCATCCAGATAGCCCTTTGTACCAGCGAAGATGCTCATCACTTGCTTCTCCACTGGGAGGGGTTGGTACTGCGGCTGCTTCAGCAGCTCAGTGAGACGTTGCCCACGATCAATGCGGTTTTTGGTTGCTTTATCAAGGTCGGATGCAAACTGCGTGAACGCAGCGAGTGCGCGGAACTGCGCGAGATCGAGACGCAACGTACCAGCTACCTGTTTCATGGCAGGTGACTGGGCGGTACTTCCTACCCGCGAGACCGAGTTACCGACGTTGATAGCTGGGCGGATACCGGCGTTGAATAGGTCGGTCTCAAGGAAGATCTGGCCGTCGGTGATCGAGATCACATTGGTCGGAATATAGGCTGAGATGTCGTTTGCTTTGGTTTCAATAATTGGTAGCGCGGTGAGCGAGCCACCGCCATAATCCGCGTTCAAACGTGCCGCACGCTCTAGTAGGCGCGAGTGCAGGTAGAATACGTCGCCAGGGAAAGCTTCGCGTCCAGGTGGGCGACGAATAATCAGCGATATGTTGCGATAGGCTTCTGCATGTTTCGTCAGGTCGTCGTAGATCACCAGGGCATCGCGTCCAGTCTCCATGAACTCTTCGCCGATAGCACAGCCAGCATAAGGGGCAAGGTACTTCAATGGTGCTGGCTCGGAGGCGTCCGCAACGACCATGACTGTGTACTCCATTGCCCCATAGTTCTCCAAGATCTCGCGTGTACGCGCAACCGAGGAGTTCTTCTGACCAATGGCGACGTAGATACAGAACAGGTTCTTGCCCTTCTGGTTGATGATCGTATCAATAGCGATAGCCGTCTTGCCCGTCTGACGGTCACCGATGATAAGCTCGCGCTGTCCACGCCCGATGGGAATGATACTGTCAATAGACTTGATGCCAGTTTGTACCGGAGTGTTCACCGATTGGCGTGTAATAACGCCAGGAGCAATACGCTCAACGGGGCGTGTTTTGTCGGTCTCAATGTTGCCGCGATCGTCAAGTGGCTGACCGATTGGGTTCACCACGCGACCAAGCAGTGCGTCGCCAACGGGTACCTCAACGATACGACCAGTGGTGCGCACTTCATCGTCTTCACGTACATGCGTGTAGTCACCCATGATAGGGCAACTTACAGTTTCCTCTTCAAGGTTAAAGGCTAACCCGTACAAATTTGTACGGGGAAAGTGTACCAGTTCAAGATATTTCACATCCTGCAGGCCATAGACGCGAGCAATACCATCCTGTACTGCAATCACGGTACCGACACTTGCTGTCGAGGTATCGCGTGCGTCAAAGCCAGCGATGTTTCTCTCAATGATGGCACTGATTTCATCAGCCCAGGAAGCCATCTTCTTCTCCTAATTTTCTAGAGCAAAACGTGTTATAGTAGTGGCGACCCTTGCGGTCGCCATGCCTCCCCCCATCTAGGTACGCCCTGCAAGGAACGGTCTCAGGAACGATACACGGACGGTTTAGCATCTGAGACAGTTTTATACTCACCCTCTGGCCTAGTACCCTGATGGTCGAGGCCCACATGGTCAATGTCTTCTGGTAGATCTGCTTGAACGTTTGAGCCACTAGCCAGCAATCGCTGTTGCAAGGCAGTCAAGCGGTAGCGCACACTGCCATCGATAACACTATCGCCAACACGAGCTATCACACCGCCAAGGATGCTCGGATTGACGTGTGTATTCATGATGATGTCTTTCCCCGTCTGACGCTCTAATGCCTGTTTCACCAGAGCAAGCTGCGCATTATCCATCTGCGTAGCCGTCGTTACTTCAGCAACTGCCTGGTTTCTGTAATCGAGCATGAGCTGTGCAAATTCATCAGCGATAGCTGGCATGAGGTCAACTAGTTCACGCTGCACGACCAGCAGAGCAAGATTGAGCGATGTGGGCAGCACCTTGGGCGTCAATGCCTGACGTATAGCTGTCTCTTTGCGTTTTGCCGCAATCTTGGGTTCGCGCAGAAGGTAAGCCAGCTTACGATGCTCGAAGAGCTTGCCTATCTCTCGCACATCTTCTTCTGTGCGATCAAGTGTGTTTTGCTTGCTGGCGAGACCAAAGATGGCAGCAGCGTAACGGCGTGCAATCGCTCCCTTAAGCATTACTGCCTCCCTACCTGGCCACTGCTGCTCACAAACTCTTCTACCAGGCGACGGTTATCTTTACTATCGACTGAACGGCTGATGACTTTGCTGGCCGCGTCAATAGATAGATTTACCACCAAGCGACTCAGATCGTTGCGCGCACGATTGGCCTCTTGCTGAATGCGTGCAACCTGCTGCTGCGTTAGTTGTTCTGCCCTAGCATGAGCATCTTCTATAATGCGATTCGCTTCCTGCTGTGCATTCTTCGCTGCTTGTTCAATCGTCTCCTGTGCCTGTCTGCGTGCATCAGCAAGAAGTTGTTCCGCTCGCGCTGATGCTTCATCAAGATCACGCTTAGCCTTCTCTGCATTCTCAACACCTTCTCGGATCACCGCTTGGCGTTGATCGAGTATCTTGATGATGGCAGGAAATCCATATTTCCACAGAAGAAAAAAGACGATACCAAAGCTGACGAGCTGCGAGAGAAAGGCAAGCGTGTTGATGCCGAGTCCCTCAGATATTCCACTAGACGCATCGGCAAGAAGAGGCATAAATATCGCTACTTGCATACGTAGCGCCTCCTTTCATCAGAAATCGTACCAAGTCTCTGTGTAGCAGAAAGACACAGTATGCTGTTTCCCTTTACTACGATACACAACAGCAAAAGGTAGGCAATTCACTGTGTTTGCATACGCTACAAAGACAGAGTACTATTTAATGAACTTGATGAGGAAGGCAATCAGTAGTGCATAGATAGCGATAGCTTCGGTGAACCCCAGACCAATAAAGAAGTTTGTACGGATCAACGGCTCCGCCTCGGGATTGCGGCCAATAGCGTTAAAAGCCTGACCTGCAGCCACACCAATACCAATGCCAGGTCCAATAGCGCCCAAACCAATTGCTAATCCTACTGCAAGAGGGGTAAGGTCCATGAGAAAAATCCTCCTTATAAGGAAAACTTACGATACTATTTTTAACTTTATGCAATCGCAGAGTTAAAAATCTGCGAGTGGCAATTAAAACTGAACTAATGAACTACAGCATGTTTCTCGCTAAACTCTGCTCTTGCCTCTTGTTCACTCTCAGGCTCAGGTGCATGGCCAATAGTAGCCATTTGCAAGAAGACGAGCGTTAGGAGAGAAAAAATAAGGGCTTGCACAAAAGCGACGAATATTTCAAATGGAATAAAGACAACATCTGCCAAGAACGGGAGAAGGAAAGCGAAGACCGCCAGCACCACGCTACCAGCAAAGATATTGCCAAAGAGACGGAAAGCCAGTGAGATTACACGGGCTAATTCACTGACAATATCGAGCAGGCCCACGAAAAACTCTATGAAGCCTTCAAAATTAAACTTAAACAGTGATCTAAAATTGAAGTACTTGCTCAGATGCTCACCAGGACCTAGTGTGGAGAAGCCCACAACCTGAGATGTTACGACCGTAACAAGAGCCATTGCAAAAGTCAAATTCAGGTCGGTAGTCGCAGGCCGAACCCAGGGAATGACCGCATTAGAGATAGCTCCGAACAGGAAAGGGCCGTAGGCACTTGTCATATGCATCTGTGCAAGTACAGCAGTGTCAACAGCTCCTAGCGTATCCACACCTGGGAAAACATCTATCAGGTTTGCCAGCAAGATAAAGATAAAGAGCGTGGCCACTAACGGAAAAAATGTTTTCGCCCTTCTCTTTCCTTGCTCATCCTTGCCCGTCACATTTTCAACCAATCCCAGCAGGAACTCTACAACCCACTCCATAAGGTTTTGCAGACCAGAGGGGATCAGATCACGACGACGAGTGGCAGAAAAGAAAAGAGCAGCTAGAACAATGGTTACTATCCAGGTACAAAGCAATGTGTTGGTAACAGGGAAAGCACCAATATGGAATATTACGTCTGGCGCGAGTTTTACAACAGGAAGTTTCCAGAACACTCGGCGTCCTCCTTGTTCACCGAGCTCTGCTGGACCTAGTTCGTGGTCGGTGGCTTCCGTCTATCTTGTCTATAGCATCTATAGTAATCGTGTGTGTGTTAATAAACGGTATGCTCCATATATTCCCGAGATCAGGCCAAGCAACAGCCCGAGTAGTACGAATAAATGTGCGGTATGTACTACACCATCAAGGTAGTTTCCACCGATGGCGAGCAGAGCAATGGGTACGGCTATAATAAAGCCCAGTTGTCCCATTAAGGCCATTGATGCCCAAACAGAGGGTGGTGGCTTTTGTTTCATCCGGGTGGTCCCATCTGTCTTCTCTTCTTAATACCGAGCAGATTATAGCACACAAACCCCTTTTTTTGCAATAGTAAACATGTGATAAACCGGACGATTTAAAAGTGCTCAAAATAATGTTTTGTAGCTGTGCATGTGGGCGCTACGCTACACGCACAGCTACAAAATCACAGATACCCATGTTTCCGGTACCACAGGGCGGTTCGTTTCATTCCCTCTTCTAAGCCCATCTGCGGGGCGTAACCAAGTTCCCGCTGCGCACGCTGAATTGAGTAGACACGACTATTCGTGAGAAACGCCACCCGGCTACGTGTAAGTGGCGCACGTTCGCCCTGCAAACCAGGGGTTATGGCGAAGATGTCCGAGGCGAGATTGGCGAGCCAGAAAGGAATATTGCCCGCGGGAAGTTTTCTATCCATAGAGTGAGCAATAGCCGTAGCAAGCTCTCGAATAGTAACAGGGGCTTGTCCAGCAATATTGTAGGTGCGACCGATTGCTTGTGGGCATTGCGTACACAGCAGAAATGCTGCTGTCATGTCATCAATATAGACTGGATGTAGCAGGGCCTTTCCACCGTCGATAACGCGGAAAAGTCCCTTCTTAATTGAGGCGAAGAAGCCCAACAAGTGCAAATCCCCAGGTCCATACACTAATCCAGGACGCACCACACTGACGGGTAAACCTTGCTCCCTGTAAGCCTTGAGGGCTAGCAGTTCTCCCTCTAGCTTCGTTGCCTCGTAGGGATTGGTGGGCGCAAACGGCGCTTCTTCAGCGGCTGGCGTCTTGCCTGTGACACCATGCACACCCGTAGTACTGCAATGGACGATGCGCTGTAACTGCTGCTGTCCCTGGCACGCTTCCAGCAGAATACGTGTACCCTCAACATGCGTGTGTTGATAGAGTGCTGCCGGAACACTGGGATGGTAGAGCCGACCTACGAGATGGTAGATGACGCTTGCACCGTCTACAGCCTGACGCACCTGTTGTACATCGGTGATCTCACCTTGCACGATACTTACAGCATCGCCAAATTGCTGACGTGCCTTCTCTTCATCGCGCACCAGCACGCGCACATTTTGTTGCTGTGTGATCAAGGCGGTGACCAGCGCCGAACCTAGAAAGCCTGTTGCACCCGTTACTAGTATCGTCATTGGCGTGCTCCTGAATAGCCCTTGACGCTAATAGCGTTTTCGGGACAGGCTTCATAACAAAGAAGACAACGCTGACAGGCCTTGTAGTTCACTTTCAATGTCTTGAGGTCGATCACGTTAGGCAATGGACAGGCTTCGACACAGGCACCACAGTGGGTGCATTTGTCGTCGTGAATCTTGGGGCGCGTCCCCACAAGACCTGTACCATACAGAGTAGTGCAGAGATGCTTACCGCGTTCGGCAATCCAGGTATAGGGATAGTCCAGCGGATACATCATCCAGAAGACAAACTTATAGAGTCCCTTTTGGACAGGCAACCGAAACTTTTTGATAACGCCAACATCTTCGCCCACACGCTGGCATGAAGGCTCGCCCAACTGCTGCAGAGCGAGCCTGAGATGTGGAATGTGACGCGGGTTGACGCCCACCACATCGCAGCAGGTCAGATCAACGGCGAGGCTATTGTGACCAGCAATGAGCACCTGGAGATCAGCCTTGTCGCCGTAGAGTGGTCCTTCTCCATCTTGACCAACACTGCCATCAACAATATTCAAGTCTGGCTCGATGGCCAGGTTCATATCCACAATGCTCTGATCAATACCGAAGGTGTGCATGGAACGGCGATCAGGACGAGGCAGGATACCCATGGGGTTTTTCATACTCAGCGTCATAGTGGAGACGACGTGTGTCTTGAGCACAGGCAGGTTAATCAAGCGCGCCTCTTGTAGAATACGCAGGACATGGAACTTACGCAGTTTCTTCGCACCTGCCGGCTGCACTTCCATCCAATCCTCTGTGCCGCCCTCCGGGTCTACACGCAGAATATGAATATCATTTTCCGCACAGAACTTTTCTACACCCAGAATAGTGTATGTGGACTCGCGATCAAACTCGGTACCGGGAGTCTCGCACAGAATGGGTTGAGCACCACAGGCGCGCACCTCCTTCGCTACCGCCTTGAGCAATGCGAAGCTCGTAGTTGAACCAGATGCAGCATTGCGCCCCGCCACGAAATTAGGTTTCAGAATAGCCAATTTGGCACCTCTGATCACAGCTTCCATGCCCCCTACCTGCTCAATAACGCGATGTGTGGCTTGCTCAACGCTATCAAAGGTGCGTGTGATGGCAATAGTATTGATATCTAGCCGTGTCGCTAACATAAAACCTTTCCTTTAATCATTATATTCATCTATTGATTGCACAACATACTTATATAGTTGGACGTGCGATCTTGTGCTGCACTTCATAAATTCTGATAACGAGTTTAGTGTCTTGGTCATCGGCAGAGAAGACAGCTCGTTCTACAGAATGCTCCCTTGCAGTCTCAATAATGCTGAAGGGACCACCGAGATGTTCGATATCATTGAGCATTTCAGAATCGGCTACGATGTAATCAATACGGTCCCAGTTACCATTCAGAATTTTATCGTGCAGATCAGGGTCAGTAGCCACATTGAAGTAGACATGTGCAAGAGGGTAAGTAGCAGCAGTACCAACCCCTGTCCCCCCAGGCTCACGCAGATCCATATAGAGATAGCTATTGATAACGATGAACGCATTATGTGGGGCGTGCTGGCGTATCCAGGCAATTGCCTGCTGCTGTGCCGACGTAGAATGCTGAGTGAAGTCTCTGCCAGCGTGTGCGAAATCGTAAGGAATAACGGCGGCGATTACGACAAGTAACAGCACGATGCGAACAAAGTCAAAGCGTAGCAGCTTAGCAAACCAGCTTATGACCGTGTTGACTGCCATAGCGGTATTGATAGCTGTCAGTGGTATCAATGGGATGAAATAGAAAGCAAACACCACGCCACCACGTATTAAGAGGAACCAGAAGCTGAGTGAGAAGAGCGCCAGCATCAGTTGCTGGCGCTTCCACCATCCTACCACCGCATTAAAGGCAATAGTCGCGATACTACAAGCCACAAGCACACTGTCTCCGCTGACCCATACGTGCCAGCTTGTGCTGAGACTGCCCTCGGTCTGAGAACGTCGCACCTGCCCAACGACCGCATCAATTAAGCTGAGATGCTGATGCGTATCGCCAGGGAGATGCCAACTGTAAGGGAACAACTCACCTTTCAGAATAGCCAACAAAACGAAGCTAGAACCCATTGCGGCTACGATATATGTAAAAGCTACCAAGGCGAACTTGCGCTGAAACTTCGTCGTATGCAGCCAGATAGCATAGCTCATGACTGGAAGAAAGAGAACGAAAATCTCCTTTGAGAGCAGCGCTACGCCGAAGGAAGCGGCAGCTCCTCCAATATACAGGAGACGGCTGTTCCCGATCACCAGTAAATACATCGCTAACAGAAGCCAGAAGACGCCGATGTTATCCAGCAGTACTTGCCGCTGATAGGCGATGCTAAGAGGTGAGAGCGAGAAGACGACCAGAGCTAGTAGCCCTGCACTGCGACTACCACTCAGGCGACGCACAACCAGATAGACGAGTAGTGAGCAGCCCAGGGCATAAAAGAGCATGAGTACGCGACCGCTGTTAATAGCATTTCCGAAGGTAAAGAAGCCACCACTAAGCTGCACCCATAGCGCGATCTGCATCCAAGCCAGTGGTGGGTGACCATAGCTATAGGGATAGGGAGTAATAAGCCCCTGCAAGATTGCCCAAGCACTGGACATATAGGTTCCCTCG
Source organism: Ktedonobacteraceae bacterium (assembly GCA_019240835.1). Taxonomy (GTDB): domain Bacteria; phylum Chloroflexota; class Ktedonobacteria; order Ktedonobacterales; family Ktedonobacteraceae; genus JAFATZ01. The sequence goes on along the minus strand of JAFAXQ010000245.1, from coordinate 30,342 downwards.
TCTAACTCGTAGCGAGGAAAATTAAACATATTGAAAGCATGAGCCACCAGCGAAATAGTCATGGCAACGACGACGACAAAGGTTTCGAGCCAGACAGGAATAGTAACTCTCCCTTTATTTATAGGATTGATGGGGGCGACTTGCGGCAACAAGCGCGTTACGCTGGCAGCCATGCGCTCCCCCTGTTGCGGCATGGCCTTGGGCAGATTTGTTGTATGTCCCATTGGTCCTTGCAACGGATGAACACGCCGTCCTTGACGATTGGTAGTAGATACAAAGAAGGTCGGAGTACGATACAGAATAATATTTCCTCCGTGAATCTCCGGCACTTGTTGTGAAGGAGGCGCTATTGTCGGCTGTGGTGGAGACGGCACTGGTACTACTGATGGTACAGGTGACGTTGGCAGTTGCGCTGTAGAAAGCTGCTGTATTTGCTGTCTAGCCCAGTCTTCCGTGGGTGTTAGGTAACGTTGAAACTGTCCCTGCCCCTCAGGAGATGCTTGTCGCTTCTCCTGGTCAGGAAGTGGTTCTTCATAAAGAGTCATACCGTTACTTTCAATTTTTATGCAACTGCCTTACGGTGTTGTCCAATATGGGCAGTTTTCTCCCAGTTTGACGCTCCCTTGATGGAGCGAAAGACAGCACGGATGGCACCTAATCCCAGAATAAACTGATACGGGAAGAAAGCCAGCATCAATATCAGCATCTCGCGCCAGCGCCACTTGCGTTTATGCACCCGCAGGAACTCGTGCAAGCCAGCGATTTCTATGAAGATAGCCAGAACGAAGCAGTAGAGCGGCAGAAAAGTCAGCATTGCCAACCAGATTGGTAACTTGACGAAGAAAAGCATGAAGAGCGAAACTGGAATCAAGAGCACGAAAAATGCTTGCACTTCAGGCAGGATGAGCACGTAGCAGGCCAACAAACGTTGTGAGAGTTTCTCCAGCTTGAGCCATTCCCACTTGAAGAAAATCTGAATAAAGCCCTGATTCCAGCGTGTGCGCTGCTTGATAAACTGGTTGACAGTATGAGGCGTCTCCTCGCGTGTCACAAATTCATCGTCATAGATGATGCGCAGACGCGCATGGGAGAGGCACAAGCGAATACCAAGATCAGCATCCTCTGTTAAACAGGTCTCGTCCCAGCCGCCAAGCTGTTCCATCAGTTCACGCCGAACAAAGACAGTGTTGCCACCCAGTGGCGTCATGCCAATACGCGCAAAGAAATGCAGCGACGACTTAAACCAGAAGAAGTATTCTAGCACATTGAGGAAACAAAACCACTTCGTATTATAATTCATCAACTGTACGCCACTTTGTACTACGTCCACACCTTCATCAAGCATAGTCGTATTGATAATGTTGAGAATATCAGGATGAGGCTCATCTTCTGCATCGAAAATGGTTACTACATCGCCTCGAGCCACTTGAAGTGCATAATTAAGTCCACGCGGCTTGCTGGTTTTGGGTTTACTGTCGTAGACGACAAGTTGAACATTGGGATCCCCTAGCTCGTCAATCTTGGCCTGTGCCTCAGCAATGGTACCGGGATCATCGTCACTACAAATCGCTAGGATCTGCATCAATTCTTTTGGATAGTTCAAGTCATAGACTTTCTGAATCGTCTCACGGTAGACATCCTCTTCATGGCGCGCCGGTAGCATAATAGTAACAGAGAGACAGGGGTCGCGATACACGGTCGGCGCGTGATTAAGCCATGCGTGTTCCGGTGTCTCCCAAGTGAAGAGGATTAAACGGATATTAAAGATGGCCTGGGCGGTCATCGCAAAAATGATCAGCAAGTATAGGAATTCTAAAAACGCAATGAAAATGGTCAAAAGCAGCACTCCTCCTCTCTATCTAACAAGGCACATCATTAGCCAACGCGTCACTCTTATGGCCACATACGGTATAGCTCAGTGGTGCGGCAGTCGGGTCGTCTTTGGCCGGCACAATGTAGCTATACGCTTCAGCACCACTGAGCTGAGTTGTACTGCTGCGATGTAATGTAAGCACAACAATACTATTGCCGGCAATACTTACATCCAGACTAGGCCATAAACTTACTATTAGAAACTGATCGACAGGACGAATTTGGATAAGCTGTGGCGTCGGAGACTTATTGACGAACAGCAGGCTTACCGCCTGGTGCGAGTCGTCCTGAGTAGCATACATACTGATAGGGGTATGCTCTACCGCTACAGGAACCTGGTTTGATTGCACATGCGCGAACAACTGCATTACACGCGCCATTGCTGTTTCACGCAAACCGTTGCCAATAAATAAGGGGTAGGGCGAGTCGACATCCGACGCTGAGAAGAAGGCTGCATATTCGACCTGCTGATTCAGCAGCATTCCCAACGTATCGGCCCACCAGATAGCGGCCTGTCCGTGAGAAGGATTGATGCCCTGACTAGGATTGGTATTGACCTCAGTAATAGCGATGGGTACATCGCGTCCAAGATCTCGCCTTATCAACTCGCGTAGTGGAGGTAACAGATAGTTTAAGGCATTGCTACTACTCATAAGCAATGCAGGAGCCTGCTGCGCATTCTCGAAAGGGAAATAGTGGAACGAAATGCCATCAAGAAGTGTAACATGATTAGCCTGTTCGTAGCTACCTATACCTTTTAGGAAATCGTCCATCCAGGGATGGCCACCTGCGTCGAAGGGACCAGCACCCACACCATAGAAACTGCTTAACTCTGGACCGAACACCTTAATGGTCGGATCATTCTGATGCATAGCCTTGGAGAACTGGATAAATGCAGTCACATAATCCGCTACCGTATATGGCTGGTTGGTTAACGGGTTGATCAACGTTGGCTGATCTGGCTCGTTGCCTACTGTCCACAGCTTCACCGGGTGGAAAGGATCGTGCGCGTGTAGTGCCTTACGCTGATCGCTGTGTGGGTTATTCATATAATCGACCCAGCGACCTGCCAAGTTGGCCCTTACATTTAAATCTGTGTTCAGGTCGAGAGGTTTGAAATTGCCTTGCTCGTCCTTGACCGGGCCAGAAAGATGCGCTTGAATCATGCCATCACTGTTTGTCTGTGTGAGCAATGTACTAAAATCGCTCAGTTGACCGAGCGTGAGAACATGCTGCTCGCCCCACTCACCGCCAGGGTAACGCAAGAACTTAATAGACATATCCTGCAAGCCATTGATGACAACAGGCGTGTAATTCATAAAGCCAGCAGAGATGTGATCTAGCGAACTGGTACCAGCTTTAGGAAAGACATTTACCCCGAAGAGGTGTGTACTTATTGGTAAACTCTGCCTTAAATCGACCTGCGCAGGCTGCTGGGCACCGATACGCACTTCAAGCTGGTCATTGTTGCCGCCGGCAACCATACTTACACGTAACGCAGAAAAAATAATTGTGACCAGTAGGATAATACTGACAAGAGTAAAGATACCACGACGCTTAAGGCGTGATGCTGGAGTACGCGGAACAACGTCTCGCCAACTCACTTCTTGTTCTGCTGAACCCGGTGAGCGTTGCACCTGACCTACTGCTCCATTACGACCTGCATCGTTGTTGAAAACCATGCTCACATTCCTCTGCTTAGACACAATCATAAGTAAAGAAGATCACAACATTCTTACTTATTCGACGTATTTGGATATAGCATTGAAACAGATAAGAGGATACTCATACCCTAATGTACTATTCCCAACACAAACAGCATAAATAATGACGGGTGCAGGAAACTGCGCCCGTCATTATTTATGCTGTAGAACAACCTTTGCGTTAATCAATACACAAATATTTGTTGGCCTTCTGAAGGTACAACTCCTCGTTTGCCTCTATCATCAGCTTATGCATCACGACGATATCAGGGTCGGGCAACAACTCAACAGGTTGTAGACAAAGGCGCATAATCATATGGCCATTTTCTATAACTTGGACATAGCCCTTCGAGCGCGGTACACGGTACACTCGTTGTGGCTCCGTAGGACTGGGAATTTCCAGGTAGCCCCGCCACGTTAGTTGGCGAAATTGCTGCGGTGTAAGTGTATCGCGCAGAAGATCAGTAGCTCGCCGCTCAGCACGCGAGCACCTCTTGAAACATGGCTGGAAAATTAGCCATATTGTTTGCAAAACTGCGAGAGTAATAACAACCCAACCCAGGACGCCAAGCACCTGAGTAACGGGAGTCATCCGCCGACAACTCGCGGGACCATCACTATCTGCTCTGCAGTAACATCGAACTGATCAATACGCTCCACTGGTTTGCCTGGCTCAACGCGGAATGGTGTGGCACCCTTCGCACGCTCTTGTGCAAAAATGCGCTCTGCCTCGCGGATCGCTGCCATAGCCTCGGGGTCACCTGTCAATGCTTTCTGCACGTCCCATACGACACGATCATCGCCGCGCCGTGACATTACTCGTAACATTCCCACAGTCGTTCCTCCTTCGTAGTCTACGCCACATAAGTGGCATTTTCCGACGAACACTTGTAGAGGCTACCGCATAGGTTGCCTTCACACAATCAATGAACTACATAGTACAAAAAAGTGGTGTCCTGTAAAGCAATGCAGATGTCCTCTTTGTAGGACACGTTTTATGTCGGCGATCTGTTACTCGAATCTCTAATATGGCGTGCGAAACGCGTTTTGAACAGATTTCATTACTAATATTGTACGTGACAGTTTGGCTTTAGTCAATGGGGACAGGCACATGTTTCACGCAACGACAATTACCTACTGTGCTGTGATCACAGCAACTGCAGCCGTGCCAGGACCAGTATGTGTACCTAATACAGCTCCGAGCTTGTAAAAAGGGATGTCCCCCTTGTACACCTCTCGTATTGCCTGCGCGAGCTGCTGTCCCACTTCTTCACTGGCTTCGGCAATGCATAGGCTTTCTATTTTTCCCATTTCACTCACTAATTGTGCTATACGTGCGTATGCCTTGCTGCGAGTGCGTGGGCGCTCTAGTGGTATCGCTTCACCATCTTTAAGCGCCAGAATTGGTTTGACATTGAGCATGTTGCCCAGCATCGCCCGAGCGCTGCCAATGCGTCCTCCGCGTTTCAAGAACTCCAGCGTGTCCAACACCGCTAGAACGTGTGTGCGGGAAAGTTCATTGATGACGTGTACCTTGATTTCTTCCAGACTCAGTCCCTGCTTAGCCCCTTGTGCTACGTGCATTATAGGTTGAGACATACCCACACTGATAGAGCACGAATCAAGGATAGCGATGGGCACCTTTTTCATACTTTCGGGGAGCGTATCACGAGCTGTACATGCCGACTGATAGGTACCACTCAATTTTGAGGAGAGATGAACGGAGAGAATACCATCTGCACCCTCACTGATGAGATTCTTGTAGGCTTCTTGAAATGCGGCCGGCGGAGGTTGTGAGGTACGCGGCAAGGATTTACTTTCCCGCAGCTTTCTATAGAAACCCGCGTTATCCAGTTCTACTCCATCAAGAAAGGCTTGTTCACCGAAGAAAACGGTGAGTGGGACGATGGTAATAGCTAATGCCTGCGCCTGCGCTAGCGGAATATCCGCAGTGCTATCTGTAACAATACGAACAGCCATGATACACTCCAGTTCATTCAGCGGAGATAATGTAGGGGTAGTACGCTTGCCCTCCGTCTACCACCTCGACCTCAAGGTGCGAGTACTGCTGTTTGATGCGATGGACTATCTCTTGTGCCTGTGCAGCCGTGACATTTTCTCCATAATAGAGCGTGACAACTTCATAATTTTCTAACTCCATGCGTTGCAGTGTGTCACTAATAACTTGATCCATGTTCTGCCCTGCAACCGTCAGGTTTCCGTTAATAAGGCCGATATAGTCCCCTTCACGAACACTCACTGCGCCGATCTGTACTGAGCGCACTGCCATAGTAATCTCTGCTGTCTGAACGTGTTGAATAGCCTGTGTCATTGCCTGACAGTTCGTGGCGAAATCGGCTTCAAAGTTGAAGCTTAACAATGCAGCAATACCTTGAGGTATCGTGTTACTTGGCACAACGTAGACTTCTTTGTTTGTCAGAGTAACAACCTGCCGAGCGCTCAAGATCACATTGCCGTTGTTAGGCAGAATAATCACTTTACCAGCCGATACGGTATTGACGGCTGCTAACATCTCCTCAATACTGGGGTTCATGGTTTGCCCACCTGCAACGATGGCGTTAACTCCTAAACTCCGGAAAACTTTCTCTAAACCCGCCCCTGAGACGACCGCCACAGTGGCAATATGTCCAGTCGCAGTAGAAGTTTCTGCTGCATGCTCTGCCTGACTCTCGGCTGCATAGGTAAGGCTCTGCTCTTGCAGATTTTCGACGTTAATATCTAGTAAGCTACCTAGGCTCACTCCATAGTCAAGAATTTTGCCAGGAGTTAAGGTGTGAGTATGCACTTTGAGCATCTTCTCATCGCCCGCAACCACAGTGGAGACACCGCCCATGTCGATAATCATTTGACGAATAGCGTCAACATCCAGATCACTGCCGCGTAGTAGAAATACGACCTCGTAGCCAAACTCCTCCTCAACGCTGACTCGCCCTTTTTTTACGGGCGTCTCTCTAGAAGAAGACGTCACGCTAGGAGTAGGAAGTGTTCCTGTTCCACCTCTCACATAGCGCCATACTCCCTCTAAAATTGTGCAGAAACCTTGTCCACCAGAATCAACAACACCAGCCTGTTTGAGAGCAGGAAGCAACTCAGGTGTACACGCTACTGCTTGGCGAGCAGCAATAACGGCCTCCTGTATTAAGCCAACGAGGTCATCACCTCGCTCTGCACTCTTGCTGGCCGCCTCTGCTGTCTCACGCACAACAGTCAGAATCGTTCCCTCCACGGGTTTAAGCACTGCACGATAGGCCAGACGCGAAGCTTCTTGCAGAGCGTTAGCAAGGTCAGTGGCGCTAAAGGTCTGCTTCTTGTCGAGTCCCTGAGCTAGGCCGCGTAGTGTCTGCGAAAGAATGACGCCGGAATTGCCCCGAGCCCCGAGCAGGGCACCATGCGCAATCTTCTCAGCGATGACGCTAGCGGAGGTTTCGGTGCTATCGATGATGTCACGGATTGCTGCCTGCATGGTGGCTGACATATTTGATCCGGTGTCGCCATCGGGAACGGGAAAGACGTTGAGAGCATTAATAGCTTCGCGATGCTCCTCCAACCATGCAGCGCCTGCGAGAATTGCCTTCTTGAGGTCTTGACCGTCGAAGACGCTTATACGGCGTAGGCGTTGCTGTACACCGGCTATACGAGATGCTTGTTGCTTCATAACTTTCACAATTCCCTTTAGAGGCTCGCTTGGCAGATGGGTAACTTTCAAATAGACCTGCCACGTCGAGATCGGTCTTGCCAAATTGACCCATATCGGTTATACTGGTATAGCGTGCCGGGGCCAGCGGATGCAATTTTCATTGATGCAGTATACCAAAGGCTCCAGGGATAATCAAGGACAATTTCATTCCACCGAGAGGCTAGGGAGGAAAATAGATATGGCAGCAGGTCGTTGTGACATTTGCGAACGTAAGCCAATGTACGGCAATAACGTGCCCCACTCGCAGCATCGTACGCGTCGCCGCTTCGTATTAAATGTACAGCGTCGTCGCCTCGAAATTAATGGTGTTCCCCGTACAGTGAATATCTGCACACGCTGTCTACGCACTATGATGAAGTTGCCAAAGGTGCGTTAAAGCTTCAGGCCAGCAAAGCTGGCCTGAACTTTTTCCGCAAGGCTGTCACAGTTTTCCAAAGCGTGTGCGCAATTGGCCACAGGCAGCAGCGATGTCGTCGCCGCGTTCGGCGCGTATACTACTGCTCACGCCATGCTTAAAGAGGATAGCGCGAAATGTACGCATAGCATCTGGCGCGGGTGGTCGATACCCAGCCGCTGTGGCATTGACCGGGATGCAGTTTACATGGGCAAACTGGGCCAGTGGAGCAAGCAGATCGCCCAGTTGGTGTGCGTGTGTCGGAGTGTCATTTACTCCTGCAAGCAACACGTACTCGAATGTAACCTGACGCCCCGTAGTCACTATATAGTCCTTGCAGGCGGCTAGCAGTTCTGCTAGAGGATACTTACGATTAACTGGCATGGTTTGACCGCGCAATTCGTCGGTGGGAGCATGCAGCGAAATTGCCAAGTTCACTTGCAGAGGCTCCTGACTCAACTTGCGAATAGCTGGGACGAGTCCCACGGTTGAGACAGTCATGTGCCGTGCGCCAAGATTAAAGCCATCGGCACTATTTAGAATGTGTAGCGCTCGTAATACATTGTCGTAGTTATGCAACGGCTCACCCATGCCCATAAGTACGATATTGGTGATATGATCGATAGGTTTGCTGTTGGGTAAGCCTACCGCTGTCCAGGGAGCTTTGCGTAGCTCACGCGCAAAGTACAGCACTTGTGCTACGATCTCTCCCGCGCTCAGATGGCGGTCAAATCCCATCTGTCCAGTCGCACAGAAGGTGCAGCCAAAGGCACACCCCGCCTGGGAGGAGACGCAGACAGTAGCCCGTGCGCCACTCTCACCTAGAGGTGGATACAGCATCAATACCGATTCAACCAGCTTGCCGTCAGGCAATTCTAGTAAAATTTTGCGCGTGCGGTCATCCTTAGAACGCAGTTCCCTACGCACCACAATTGGCCCAATACATGCCTGTTGGGCTAAGCGACTACGCAGAGCCTGCGATAGACTAGTCATCTCTGCAAAATCTGTGACCAAGTGGGTATAGAGCCAATTATAGATTTGTTTGGCGCGAAAAGATGGCTCACCCTGCTCTTTTAGCCACTGTTGCAGTTGGGGGAGCGTAAGGGCAAGTAAATCAGTCTTTTTAGTCGTCTCAGATGAGATCCTTGATGTCATAGTCATGCTTCATTATACCATGAATCAGATCCTCGACAAGCATTGGTTAAAATTGCAGTTAGCGCAGGTCAACCGTCGTCACTTCGTTGAGATAGTATAGAGCAATTACTATAATGCCACCTACACCGCTACAACAACTCATCATCGAACGCATCCAGCGCAACGGGCCGATTACTTTTGCCGAGTTTATGCGTATGGCGCTTTATATGCCTGACTATGGCTACTACGTTACGGGACCGACAAGAATGGGCTGGCAAGGCGACTACTACACCAGCACTGACGTTTCACCACTCTTCGCTAATTGCATGGGACGGCAACTCTACCAGATGTGGGAGCAATTAAAACGCCCGAGTCCCTTTGTAGTCCTGGAACAGGGTGCCGGGCGCGGCCATCTTGCAGAAGGGGTGCGCTGCTGGGCTAACCACCATAGTAGAGAAGACGACTTCGTAGCGGCTCTCGATTATCGCATTGGGGATCTACGTATGGGGCAGGATGCTGTAGCGGAGAATGAACCTAGCGATGCTACAGCTCAGCCACATGTTATCCTCTCAAATGAACTTGTTGACGCCTTTCCTGTGCATGTCTTGGAGAAACGTAATGCCCGGCTCTATGAAGTATATGTGCATGTGCAGCAAGATCGCCTGAGCGAGGTGCTAGACGAGCCGAGTAGTCCAGAGGTGGCGGACTATCTGGATAGCTACCATATTCCCTGGCTCTCTTTCAACGATGGGTGGCGCGCCGAGGTCAATCTAGCTGCGCTGCGCTGGATGAAATGTACGGCCCGCCTACTACTAGGTTCGTCGCCACGACGCAAGAGGCACGGTTTTATCCTCACCATCGACTACGGTGATAGAGCACGTCTACTCTACACGCGCCATCGGCCACGGGGAACACTGGTCAGCTACTTTCAGCATCAATTAACCGAGCGACCTCTGGTGCGTCCGGGTGAACAGGATATTACTGCACACGTCAACTTCAGTGCTCTTATCGGAGAGGGGCGCAAGCAGGGTTTGCGCCTGCACAAGTTCACGACGCAACGCCTCTGGCTGGAGAGTATGGGTATGGACGACGAGTTGGAGCGGTTGCGTACGCACGACTTTGCTATGGCAGAGACACAGCGCTCCTCCAATCAGGGCCAAATAGCGCTGCTCAAGTGGTATGATCTACGCCAACGTGCGGCAACGCTTACTGATCCAGCAAGTATGGGCAATTTTAAAGTGCTTATCCTCAAGCGCTAAAAACAATGAAGAGAAAAATCGTCTAGGCAATTTTTCTTTTCATTGTTTACTATTATTTTACTTTTGCTTCCAGTACTCCCACTTGCTCTTTTAATTTACGGTTTTCTTCGCGCAGTTCGTCAAGATCTTTGCGCAAGCTCCTAAGCTGTTCTTCATCCTTTCCACTGGAGCGTAGTCCATGAGCGGCAGCACGCATAGAGTGCTGTGTGCCAGAGTCGAGTTCGCGACTGGCTAGACGCTCTAATACTCCAATGGCACGCCTCTCGCCAAAGCCTTCTAGCGCTGAGGCGCAAATGCCGCGCACCACGTTCCAGGTGTCGTGCTCGACGGCATTACATAATGCTGTGACGGCTCGCTGCTGCGCCTCTTCGCTGTAGAGATAACGTTTGGCTCCGACAACACGTAATCCTCTAGCGGCCATCGCACGCAGCAGTGGATGGCGTGTCGGATTGTTGAGGTACTGCGTCATGACGTCCACTACGCGATTCTCGCCCGTCTCGCCCAACCCAGCAAAGATACCACGCTCCACGTAGTACATCCACGTTGGACGTTCCAGCAGGCGTGTTAGCAGTTCAATGCTTGCCTCGACGCGTGTCTTACCCATTGCCTCCGCAGCGGTTGACTCTACTTTATAGCTAACGTCGCCCTTCTCAAGTAGCGCGCTTAAAGCCTGGGCTGAACGCCGCGCCATCTCGGCCTGCTGGGGTGCCTGGAATGTGCCCAAGGCTTGAGCAACAGCAGCACGCACACGGGAGAACTCTGTAGGATCGAGGACCTCCAGCGTCTGTATCAGCACAGCTTGGGCCTTCTCGCCGCCTCTCTTGGCAAGCGCCGAGGCGACTGCAGCACGGACCCCCCAGAAGGGATCGCGCTCTAGGGCTGTCCTAAGCGCCTCAAAGCTCTCGTCATCACTCTTTTCGCCTAATGCCTCTGCTGCTTCGATACGTCCCAACACATCGGGATCATGAGCGAGTTGAAAGCGTAACATTTTGGTAGGGCGCTCGAATTTGAGTGTTTTGAGCAGCCAACCGTCAGGGTCGAAGCGCACCATAAGCGGTTCACTCTCAAGGGGAAAGTAGAAATTCTGCTCGACCTGTCCATCTTCACCCACAACGACACGCATGGGCACCACCCGTATCTGAGTATCGTAAGTCGCTTCATCTGAGAGAAGTACACTAAAGGCGAGATCAACGCGCGTTACAAAACAGGGCGTCAGCTCGTCAATCTTTTGTGTCTGCTTGATCTTGACCCTCGCCATGCGATGCTCATTGTCCCATGCATACTGCACCTCAAAGGCTGGGTAGCCACCACTGTAAACCCACTGCTGGAAGAAACGCGCCAAGCTGCGGCCAGTCACCTCTTCAAGTGTGCGCTCCAGGTCGGCGGTAATTACCTCTTTCTCGCGGTAACGCTTAAGATACACCTGGATTGCGCGCCTGAAGGCAGTTTCACCAAGCTGATGGCGCAGCATATGCAACACCCATGCGCCTTTGTTATATATATGCGCGTCGAACAGCTCCATGCCCTGATCGTAGTAGACATTGTAGACGACAGGACGCCGATAGCGGCTATCCTCGCCTAGGTAGCCCTCCTTCAGAGATTTCATCGAAACTTTGAACCAATCGGTGCCAAGGTCATGTTCATTCCACAGTTCTTCAAAGTAGGTAGCAAAGCCTTCGTTGAGCCAAGCGTTCGGCCAATCGCGACAGGTAACGAGGTCGCCGAACCACTGATGTGCCAACTCGTGCGCCACTACTGGTACGTAGTCCAAGTCGAGCGCAGCACGCTCATCGAGCAACAGCATAAAGCTATGCGTAGTGGCAGTGGTATGCTCCATAGCTCCTGTGTAAAGTTCAACCACCGTCTGCGCATAGGTATCGTAGGGATACTCGACCCCGGTGTAGTCGGAGAAGAAGCGCATCATCTGCGGCGTCTTGCCCAAGTAGAAGTGAGCATCGTTCTTGCGGTCTTTGCGCACATAATAGTTGACAGGCTTGCTATTGTAGGAATCTTCGATGACGGCGAAGTCGCCCACGACGAGCGAGACCAGGTAGGTGGCATGAGGGACATCTTGACGCCAGTGGTGCGTTTTCGTTGTGCCATTGTCGATGACAGCAAGCAGCTTACCATTGGAAACTGTGAGAAACTGAGCAGGGACGGTAACAATAAGCTCGGTCGTAGTTCGGTCATTGGGAGCATCATGGCAGGGGAACCAAGCGCTATGATAGCGTGGCTGCCCAAACGTCCACGCCTGCGTAGGCCGGGCCGCATCCTCGGGCGCAGGTTTGACAAAGAAGAGTCCTGAGCGTGGTTTAGCGTGATACACGATAGCTATCGTGAACCCTTCATCGTAGTGATATGGCCGATCCAGCGTCACCGTTAGCTTTCTGTCAGTAGTGGTATATGCTAGCTGTTGGCCACCTTCAAGCGTGACACTTTCAACGTGCAACTCTACTGTGTCAAAGGCAATAGTTGTAAGCTCATCATAAAGGGCAGAGAATGTCGTATATGCAGTACCACTGATTGTCTCTCGCTCAAAATCGAGCGTGATGACCAGCTTGACATGTTTGACATCGGCAGGGCGGTCAGGTGCATATTGTTCATGGTCGCCAGGCAATTCAAAAGAGCGTGCCCTTGGTAGAGGACTATGGAAATGATGAAGACTACAGTCGTCGCCGAGGTAGAATTTATGATTACAACGAGACAAAATGGGTCTCCTCTCAATAGCTTGACTTATTCACACTCTCATTCTACCATGAGAGTGTGAAGCGTAGTACTCCCGACTTCAGACAGACGGATTAAGAAATGATAAGTGACAAACGACGCGTTGGGCTCATTGGCGACCCCGTCGCGCACTCTTATTCTCCACGCCTTCAACAGGCTGCGTTCGACGCACTGGGCATTGCAGCATACTATGAACTGTGGCAGACGTCAGGCGTGCAACTTCCCATGCGTGTGCAATCCCTACGCAATGTAGACTGCTTCGGCGCAAACGTCACTATCCCACACAAGAAGGCTGTTTTACCGCTGCTTGATCATATTGATCCGTTGGCGGCACATATTGGAGCTGTCAACACAATAGTACAAAGAGCCGGGCTACTCTGGGGATACAATACCGATGCGCCAGGTCTGCTACTGGCACTGCAAGAGCACAGTGTTGGTGAGGGAAATAATAAGGCAACTTCGCTCCAGGGTTATACCGCTATTCTCCTCGGCGCTGGTGGCGCGGCACGCGGGGCAGCCTTCGCATTGGCAGGAGCAGGCGTCGAGCGCCTTCTGTTCGTTAATCGGCATCTTGATCGCGCACAACTGCTAGCAGTGGAGGTACAACAGGACTACGCCGGTATCGTGCTGTGCTTAGATGACCCCAGCTTGCTGGCTGCATATCCCGCCTCCATTATCATCAACGCTACGCCCGTAGGGCTACACGAGGATAGTAGTCCACTACCGACAGAAGTACTGAGCCGCTTTGCACCCGATACGTTTATCTATGATATGATCTACAACCCTGCTGAAACGAGCCTGCTACGCCAGGCCCGCGCCAGAAGTCTACGCGCCGCTAATGGCCTCTCTATGCTCTTGCACCAGGGGGCGCTTTCATTCACGCTGTGGACGGGGAAAGAGGCACCGCTTGATGTTATGCGGACGGCGTTATATTAAACAATAAGGAGATCTCTTTCATGAGATTTGTAAGTTTCTCTACCACCGAAATCCCCACACCGCATCTTGGTATCGTGCGAGATGACGAAGTCCTCGATGTCGACTTGGCTGGTCGCACACTCAAGCTTATTACCTCTGACCAGATGCTTGGGCTGATTGAAAACTACGAGAAGGGCAAGCAGGATATAGAGACCATTCTGGAGAAGGTCGGGAACCGACGCTTTAGCGAAGTAAAGACTTTTACTGATATTGGGGCGGCACACAAGTTGAGTGAGGTACAGCTCGCTGCACCTATTCCGCAGCCACGTAAGAATATTATATGCATGGCCCTCAATTATAGTGAACACGCTAGGGAGACAGCCCAAGTACGCGGACGTAGCGCCGATGCACCGACAGTACCTGTCTTCTTCACCAAGTCTACGACTAGCGTTAACGGCCCCTATGGTGAGATAGAGATTGATCCTGCGGTTTCTACAGAGATTGACTGGGAAGTTGAATTGGGTGTCATTATTGGTAAGCGAGGCAAAAATATAGGCGAAGAGGATGCCCCCTCACACGTCTTCGGCTACACAGTCATCAATGACGTTACTGCCCGCGACGTGCAGGCGCGTCACAAACAATATTTTAAGGGCAAGAGTCTGGACGGGTTCTGCCCCATGGGACCCTGCATTGTCACCGCCGATGAAATTGCTAACCCGCATAATTTGGCGCTCAACCTGCGTGTCAACGGCGTGACCAAGCAAAACTCGAATACGAGTATGATGATCTTCTCGATTAACCAGATCATTGCTATCCTCTCACTGGGCATGACACTGGAGCCAGGAGACATCATCGCTACCGGCACCCCGAGTGGCGTCGGCTTTTCACGCACTCCTGCCGAATTCCTTAAGCCTAATGATATAGTGGAGGCCGAGGTCACAGGCATTGGCATGCTGCGCAACACCATGAAGCAGGCTCTTATATCAGGATCTCCTCGCGCATCCAGTTAGGTAACGCAGCCCAGAGATTGTAAGCGGAAGAGCGTGTATGCCAGAGGCGCGGAGGCGTAGTGACATCGCGGTCATAATATTGCTGCAATTCGGCTGACAGTTCGATATGTATTCCCTCAGCATCGGCAAAGCGCAAGAACAGGTCATTGCCCGTCCCGTGGCGTCCCGGTCCCCAGAGGATAGGCGTCTGCTTGAGGCTGAGATGATCAGCCCAGCGGAGCAGCTCGGGGCCATCAGAGATAGTATAGCCGACGTGATCTACACCCTGCTTACCCTGTATGAGAATGAGCGTACGATGATTGCTATTGCAACGCAACCAGACACACTCGCGCAGCAGCCAGTCAGAGATATCGAAGCCGAGTGTCTCTGTATAGAAAGCAACCATCGCCTCCAAGTTCTCCGTCTCCAACGCAACATGTTGCAAGGCATAGGGACGGAAGCAAAGGCGCTGACCTCCTGCTGCCAACAAGTGTGCGGACATCATATCCGGTGGCGCAGCGATTTCAATACGATTACCGTCTGGATCGTTGAACCAGAGGGTATCACCTAGTTCTGGATCGCCGTCGCGGGTTGCCAGCGTCACCTCAACGTTAGCCATATTCAGTCGCGCTGCCAATGCCGCAAGCTCGACGTCAGTATCAACCTCAAAGGAGAGATGTTGAAGTTGTGAGCGGGAGGATGGCTTGTAGCCATTGCTTGGATTAGCCTGGGTATCGCTAAAAATAGCTAGGCTATGCTGGGTATCACCTAGAGAAAGAAATACATTTGCCTCGTCTAGAGAGACATTCTGCTTGGCTACGACTGTACGCACATCAAAGCCCATCACCTGACGATAGAAGTTAGCTTGAGCTACTACATCGGTTGCCCATAAGCCCACATGTGCCAACCGCTTCACTTTGACTCTCTGAATCTGTTGATCGCTCACAATGCCTCCTGATAGCCAGCACGGTACAATTTCAAATCATATGCTACACAGCTATCATCCTAACGCAGCCATTAAAGACAAGTCAACTGAATGACCAGAAAGTAATGGTTTACTGCTCGTCTTCTTCAACGTGGATCTTGCCGCGTATTACATCCTTTGAGGGAGGATCCCATTCAAAGGTTACCTTCTGCCGCTTGATAGGGGCATTGGCCAGCAGTGTATCCAAGCCTCCCTCGCGAGTCATAGTGATCTGCATATGTTGTTCATCGATGTCCAGGCGGCGTGAAAGCACGCTGAGAAGTTCTGACTTAATAAGTTCCAGCAACTCCGGGGATACCTTCAGGCGGTCGTGTACAAGCACGACCTTCAAGCGTTCTTTCGCCAACTCGCCTGGCGTCGGTTTCTTACGTCCAACCATAAACTCAAAGACACCCATACCTTCATGCCCCCTTAGGACGACTGAGAGTGCTCAGACTTCTCAGACAGAGCGGGACCAAATCTAATCAGGCGACGTAGCCTTTCCAAAAGTGATGGAGCATCTAGCAGTTCGCCGAGAGGAACTTCTTCCCCCAATAGGCGTTGCGCGGTATCAAGATAAGCCCGCCCGGCGCGTGAACGCTTGTCATAGACGGCAGGCTCTCCCTTGTTGGTGGCAATAATGATGCTTTCATCCTCCGGCACAATGCCGATCAGGTCAACGTTCAATACCTCCAACACATCGGTGATAGCCATCATATCACCGCGTTTCACCATCTCTGCACGAAGACGATTAAGAATCAGGCGTGGCTCCGTCTTACCAGCCGCCTCTACAAGGCCAATGATGCGGTCTGCATCACGTACTGATGCCATCTCAGGGTTAGCCACGATAATGATCTCGTCGGCACCTACAATAGCATTACGGAAGCCCTGCTCAATGCCCGCAGGAGAATCGATGATAACAAAATCAAAATCCTGGCGCAGTTCCTGACAGAGCTGCTCCATTTGTACACTATTGACTGCGTTCTTATCACGTGTTTGAGCGGCTGGTAGTAGGTACAGTTCTGGTTGACGTTTATCTTTAATCAAAGCCTGCTTGAGACGGCACTGACCCTCTACCACATCCACGAGATCGTAGACGATGCGGTTCTCCAGGCCCATCACAGCATCGAGGTTACGTAGCCCAATGTCGGCATCGAGCACAGCAACTTTCTTGCCTTGCATAGCCAGAGCAGTACCGAGATTGGCTGTTGTTGTCGTTTTGCCGACGCCTCCCTTACCAGAAGTGATGGTGATGATCCGACTACCGTCCATAAGAGTGCTCCATTAAAAACTCATCAGACACGTATTTGGAAAATAGTATAGCATAAATCCTAGCGACGCAGCACCCGCCCGTTCGTCCATGCTTCGACCACAATGCGTCCTTGCCGAATCATGGCAATTTCTGGTCGCGGTTGCGCCTCAAACCCTTCTGGTGGACGCGAAAGAAGATGAGCGATGCGTAGTTGCACGGGAGCCAGTTGCAGCGAACAGACCAGGGCCTGCTCGTTGTCAGGGTAGCCTGCGTGAACCATGCCGCGCAACACCCCCCAGACGATGACATCCCCACTAGCAATGATTTCTGCGCCCGGATTGACATCTCCCATAATGACGATATTACTATGATGTTGAATGGCTTGTCCCGAGCGTACCGTGCGGCGCAGGAAGAGCGTATCTGCCGATTCCCGTGAGTCGTGCCTTGCTGGTTCGCTAATCGAAGCTGTGTCATCGGTTGAGGAAATATCCGCGGGGGAGAGAGTAACCGTCCTGACTTCCCTGTGCGTACTGACTTGTTCAGAAGCCGCTATCGACATCTGATAGTGTGCGAGTAGGCCCTCCAACTGTATGCGTTCTCTCACACGTAGCGACCGACGACTCGTGTCAACAGAGAGGGATGCACCACGGAAAAAAGCGGGAGCCTCTGCCAACCGCTCGGCCAATGCCTGTAACAACTCGCTAAAAGAGGTATTCGGCTCTAGAGTCAACAGTAGTCCATTACGCGTGCCCTTGATCGCAATGTATCCTTGCACAGACTGTCTCTCCTCACTTTCTAGTCCGTCTGGCTGGCTATGTTGCTTCTGCGCCCTCGCTCCTTGATCTGGATTGTCCTCCATGCCATGATTCCCAATTCGTTGAGATGATGCGCTGAAGATTGCGTCAAGCTACTGCACAGTAGTTTGATATTTTACAGTATAGGCATCCTCCTGTGAAAAAGCAAGAGAGAAAGGACTTTAGAATAGCCTTGGCCATTAATCTCATGTGTGCATTCTGATGGCTAATAAGATATAATAAAATCGTTCCTATATGGAGGCCCACATATTGATATCTTTCCGTCAGTCAGAGATACCGCATGGCGAGGCCTGGAAAGCAGAGAATGGATATGGAGAGAAAACCGTTTAACATGCGGTGGCTACAAAACAACAACGACAAACAGCAGAAGAACCGAGGGCTTGCTGAGCGTGCAACGCCAAATGGGTCGCCACAAACCGGACGCCCATCTAACCTTAACCGCTGGCTATTGGTGATTGCTGCCGTTTTCCTAGTTATCTACATCTACAACTACTTCAACAACGTGAATCCGAACAATAGTACTCCACAACGTATTGAACTGACTTATAGCGATTTCTACAATCAAATCAACGCAAAAAATATCAAGTCGGCCACTTTTATTGGGCAGACCGATATCCAGGGCGAACTAAAAGCGCCCATTAAAGGTTTGACTATGTATCATGTTGTGCAACTCCCCAACGGAGATCCACAACTACCCCAGTTACTCATTAAAAATGGAGCGGTTGTTGCATACCAACCACCAACAGATAACAGCTTCTGGGTCAACTTGCTCATCGGCATCCTCCCCTGGGCGTTCTTCATCGGCGTATTCTTCTTCTTCAGCCGCCGGGCGACACAGGGCCAGCAGGGTATTTTCAGCTTTGGCAAGAGTCGGGCAAAACTGATTCTCGAAGATCGCCCCAGCACCACCTTTGCTGACGTTGCCGGAGTGGATGAGTCCAAGTACGAGCTGCAAGAGGTTGTCGAGTTCCTGAAGACACCGCAGAAGTTCCAGCGCCTGGGTGGCAAGATTCCACGTGGTGTGCTGCTCGTAGGTCCCCCGGGAACGGGTAAGACGCTGCTAGCGCGAGCAGTAGCGGGCGAGGCAAGTGTGCCCTTCTACTCTATGTCCGGCTCGGAATTCGTGGAAGTGCTCGTCGGCGTAGGTGCCAGCCGTGTGCGTGACCTCTTCGACCAAGCCAAGAAGGCAGCACCTAGCATCATCTTTATCGACGAAATTGACGCTGTGGCTCGCCAGCGCGGTGCCAGCATTAACACCAATGATGAACGTGAACAGACACTCAACCAGTTGCTCGTTGAGATGGACGGCTTCGATACACGTCAGGCGGTGGTTGTCATCGGCGCTACCAACCGCCCCGATGGACTCGATCAGGCATTGCTACGACCAGGGCGCTTTGATAGACGCGTGACGGTAGATCGTCCCGACTGGAACGGGCGTCTGGCTATTCTCAAAATCCATACGCGCAACGTCCCACTGGCTCCCGACGTGGATTTGGTTGGTGTGGCTCGTTCCACCACAGGCATGGTCGGTGCAGATTTAGCAAATCTGGTGAACGAAGCCTCGCTGCTGGCGGCACGACGTGACCTGGATAAGGTCACCCAGCGCTGCTTCAACGAAGCTTTGGATAAGATTCTTCTGGGTGCCGAGCGTCCACTGGTGCTCAGCGAAGAGGACCGCAACATAACCGCCTATCACGAGGGTGGGCATGCTTTGACTGGGCTGCTCTTAGAGGGCACAGATCCTGTGACTAAGGTCAGTATAGTACCACGTGGGCAGGCGCTCGGCGTGACGATGTACACGCCGCTAGATGATCGTTACAACTACTCGAAGGAGTATCTGTTGGCCCAAATCGTCACTGCCCTAGGAGGCCGCGCTGCCGAGCAGGCAGTCTTTGATCGCATCACCACTGGGGCGGAAAACGACTTACAGCGCGTGACCATGATAGCGCGCCAGATGGTCACACGCTGGGGCATGAGTGAACGCTTGGGCACAGTCTCGTTTAGCGAGCGCCAAAGCCCATTTCTCAACGGAGGCGACACGGGAGCACCAAACACTTACAGCGAAGAGACAGCAGAGCTGATCGATGAGGAGGTCGATCGCATAGTGCGTACTTGCTACGCACAAGCCATCGAATTGCTCACCAGCCATCGTCCCACACTGGACCGCATCGCTGAGCAACTGCGCCGTCATGAAACGATTGACGCCAAGCAACTACGTGTCATCATGGAGGAAACGGGGGTAGTAATGGCCTCTACACAGTCGGCTCACTCTCAAAACGGAATAATTCTAGCACCCTCTCCACCGCCTTCGCCCCCAGTGCCACCAGCATTCCAATAAAGGCTTTCAAACAGAACAGAGCCAGAGATGTGCATGAGCCTTGCTCATATACATCTGGCCCTGCACTGGGTAGGAAAGAGAAACAGCGGAAGAACTAAGAATTCAGACAAATCACGCTAACGGGTCCCACTGTTGGGACGAATCTGATCCGTTTGTATCTGAGCGGTCGTCTGAGCTTGATCCATCATCTGCTGCACCCTATTCTGGTCGACAGCACTACTGACGGCAATTTCCGTCCGCGCAAGCCAGCGTTGCGCCGTCTCGCGGCCTCCAAGCCCAAAAGCCAGACCGAACGCAAGGGCGACCGCTCCTACAATAGCTGTAAACAGGACATTGATCAGGGCTGGGGCGATCTGTAATTGCTCAAGGGCGATGAGTAGTGCAAAGCCAATAATGGCCCAACGAGCGATTCCGGCAAAAATGAGTGAGTTGCCGATACGAGCCGTCGCCGTCGCACCACGGACAATGTCAGCGACAAATGTCGCTGCCAGCGTGCCCAAGAACAGTACCAGGATAGCCACAAACACGTTGGGAATGTAGGCCACTAATCCGCTCAGGACGGCACTCACCGTCGGGATACCCAGCGCATCAGTGGCAGGCACTAGGAAGATCAGGAAGATGAACCAGTAGACAATCTTGCCTAAGATTCCCGCAGTATCGGTGCGTACGCCTATCTGTTGTTCCAAACGTGCCAGGCCAATGCGGTCTGATAAGCGATCAAAGCCGACCTTGCGTAGCAGTAAGGTCAGGACTCGGCTGACAACACTGGCGATGATCCAGCCAACTAGCAGGATGACCAGAAAACCAAGAAATCTCGGAATAAAGGTGAGCAGGAGATTTAAGGCGTTGGTGAACGCCGTGAAGATTGCTTCACCCCAGTTTGTTACGACAACAGGCATCGGTAAGTCTTTTCTCCCTTCATGAGATGCATTTTTAACAAGCTAGCATACTGACCGAGTCGATGAGGACTCCGACGTCACCTTCCTGTTCCTTCAACAGGAGCTATGGGATCAACAAACATAATTAACTCGTACGCCTACTTCTCAAGGGATGTCATAGCTGTCTGTTCACCTTGCTTCGCCCAGAGGAGCAAGCAAGAAAAACTCTTCTCCTATCCCACCTGTTACACGGTCAAACATATTGCTCCGTTTCAATCGTCATCACCCTTTGAGGTTACTCAGTGGCTTGCCTACAACAGAACCAAGAATTGGACACAGGTGGGACAGATTGCGGCTCAACATAGTATCCATCCAAATATGACCGGTAAGTGGAAACGGACGGCGTTAGATTGTGCTAGTGAATTGCATCCTTGCCACACTCGTATGCGAGAGCAACTTCTGCCCATTGCGCCAGAAGAGTTTCTCGCGTACTTCTGGTTTGAAGTAGTCGAAGCGCTCAAAATCCTGAAGCCAGCGCTGTGGTGTAATAAAGGGATAGTCGGAGCCAAAGAGGAAGTGATCCTGCAGTCGTGTTGCAGCCTCCCGCAGCAGAATCTCTGGAATATATTTGGGAGACCAGCCGGATAAGTCGTTGTAAATATTGCTCTTGTGCTGCATAGCGGCCAGCATCTCCTCATGCCATGGCCATGAGGGATGAGCACCGATGATGGTAAGCCCTGGGAAATCTGCAGCTAGCGCGTCCAGGTAGATAGGGCGCGTATAATCCAGCTTAATACCCATGCCCCCTGGCGTTCCCGCACCCAATCCATTCGTTCCAGTATGGAAAAGTGCAGGTACTCCCAGTTCTTGAATCTTGTGCATGAGGGGGTAAAAAGTAGCATCATTGGGGTAGAACGCCTGTGCTCCTGGATGGAACTTAGCGCCTGCCAGCCCTAAATCCTTAATAGCCCGCTCAATTTCTTTCACTGCTGCCTTGCCCTTGTGTGGATCAACACTAGCAAAGCCAATGAATTGTTGTGGATAGCGCTCCACAATAGCCGCGACATAATCGTTGCTCAACGGAGGTAGGCCCGTTGCTGTCTCGGCATCCCACGCAAGCAGCACGCCAACTATATCAAGTGCGGCATAGTCGGCGGCGAATTGCTCAATATCTTTCAGCTTCACTTCTGTACGGAAGAAGCGCTCAGCGGCTTTGGCGTAGGGGCCGAGCGCGATCTGTATAAACTCGGTGGTGGGAAGATGGACGTGAAAATCGATAGCTCGCGGCATATATAGTCCTCCTCATGCAATCGCCACTGCGACGATGCCCGTCATGGTACCAATAAAGATGTCTCTCTGGGAGAGTGTGGGGGTGGCGAAGCGCGATGTTGTGCCAACAGAGAACGTGGCCCGCACCTTGCCTGTTGCGGCATCGAACGCATAGAGCATACCATTTGGTGGATCAAGGCTATAGACGGTATGTCCTCCCACGACAGGGGAACCAGTAACTTGTGATGGCGCGTGCCAGCCAGGTGTGAGGCTCGTGCCGGGTCTAACCTGTACCTGCCGTAGTCCATCGATGCAGGGAACAAACACAGACAGACCAAGCGCAGCGGCTCCGCCGAAGGCACTACACAGGGAAATGGCTTGAGCTTGCCCACCTACCCCCCCTAGAGTGTTTGCACGCAGCAAATAGCCCTGGCCCGCTTTGCCATCAGCAAAAATCATGCCGCCGGGTAGCAGCAATGGTCCCATCGAACCCAAGTCGGAGTCTGTCGCATTCTCGCTTTGCCAATTTTGTGATGCAAAGCCATCTGCAAGCTGCAGCATTGTTGAGAGGCGTAGGACAGAATCACTGTGATCCCAATTGCCCTGAACGGCTTCTCCATTGCCGACTGCTACGTAGACGTGTCCTGCACTATCCACTGCTGGTCCTGACGCAGCCCAAATACCCCCCTCACGTGCAGTCGGAACCTGGTAGGAGAGCAACGATCCCCGCCCATCTGTACGCGAGGCAACTACCCAGCCATGATAATTACCACAGTCGCCATCCAGACCTCCGTAGGCCACGTAGACTCTACCTCCAAAGAGAGCAAGAGCTGCACGCTGCTGATGAACTTGTGGATTCATCCCCGCCGGGTCAACGGAGCGACGTACCCTGATCTGCCCTGTCCTGGCGTCGACGCCAAACAGGATGTGCCCAGGTCCCGTAACTTCTGCCACGGCAAAGACCAACCCCGTCTGCGCATCATAAACAGGTGTGCCAGTAATGCCCAGGGGATCAATATTACCACAAGGCAATTCTGACAATGGCACAGGTGTGCCGAGGGAAGTACGCCATTGCACCTGCCCGTTATGTGCATCAAGGGAGTAGAGTGCATCGTTCTCAGTAGCAACAAGGACGTGTCCGCCAACAAGGAGTGGTTCGGCATAGACAGGACCGTCAAGCTGTTTACTCCACAGGCCCGTAAGACGCCCTGGATCGGGTGTTGCTGCCACGTAGCCGTCGCGGGCATTATTGTAATGATACGTAGTCCAATCGGCACTTGCGCTAACCTGGGGAGTCGCGGTGCTGGGTGGCAAGGCTAATGGTGTGATCTTGACAGGTTGGGTCAGCGATGGATCGCTACACCCAGCAAGCATAATACATAGAACGCATCCGCAAACGAATGCTCTGATGGCCAGCATCTTGCTTTTCCCTTTTGTAGTGTTTGCCTAAGCAAAACTCATCATACGATGTTATGCTCTTCTATTGCAACTCATACGAGGAAGAGAAGAGCGCTCTTCCTGTTGTGAACATCTGATTGGCAGCCTTATAGTACTAGCCTTGTACAAGCGAGGCACCACCATCAATGCAGACTTCCGTGCCGCCAATGTGGTCGGCAGCATCCGATTCCCACCTTTGCTCCCACCCGCCTAGCCTTACGTATGCCCCTTGCACGTTTTCAGTGCTGCAACGGTTTCATAGCGCCGAGCGAGTTGCAGGAGAACCTCTCTTTAGAAATAAAAGTGCAACTTTGCGAGTCTGGCCAGCCAGACAGGTGCAGATGAGCGTGATACTGGCTAGCAGGATGAGGTAGAGGGCAATGGGCCAAGGAAACCAGAGTGAGGACTAGGCCGGCTACAACAGGTTGAGCGTCCTAGCTTTGATGACCGCCTGAGTACGGCTCTGTACCCCCAACTTGCCACAGATGCCATACACGTACTTTTTGATCGTGCCCACACTGAGCACCAAACGCTGAGCCATCTGGTGATTGGATTCCCCTTGCGTCAGCAGGCGCAGCACCTCACGCTCGCGTCGGGTGAGTGGCTTTAGCAGCGGCTCAGGACGTATGGTCTGCTGATAGTCACCTGCCTGTTCACTATAGGCCGCTAGTAGCTTCGGCAAGTAGTTCGGCGCGATGCCTTGTGCAGAAGCTCGCCGTAGCAATGCGACCAGTGGCGCACCTTCATCGAGGAATAGACGCATGTAGCCCTGCGGTTCTGCCAGCACCAGCGCTCGTTCTAGCGCCCTCAGTGCGCTGGTGTGCTCCCTTTGTAGCTCCAAGGTCAGCGCTTGCAAGATGAGCAGTTCAATGACACTGCTCATGCGGGCGCTACTCTCCGCTTGTTCACGCAACCGCTTTATCAAGTCCCGTACCTGAGTCAACAAAGGTTGAGTCTGACGAGCGCCTTGACGTGTTTGTAGTTCCCGCCCTCGAGCAATGTATACCCGCACCAAGGTTAGGTACTCTCGCTCATGCAGATAGGCAAGGTCCTCATCTTCGAGAGAGAGACCACACTGCTCTGCCCACTGGCTGGCCGCTGATAAGTTGCCACGAGCTAACTCTACTTGCGCTCGTACCGCCAGCACACAGGCGACGAGCCAGGGAACAAAGTGACGCTGATGGGCCACTTGGATGAAGGCGTCCAGGGTGGACAATGCACCACTGTTGTCGCCGCGTGCCTGCTGCAGGCGGGCCAGAGCCGTGCAGCCCAGCAGCACATCATCTGCGAACGCCATCAGCGGGCCGCTGTGCAGTCCCATCCCCCGCGACAGAAGGCGTTCGGCCTCTTCCAGGCGGTTCCACTCACGCAGGAGGTCACCCAGGCCGAAGCAGTAGGCAGGGCTACCGGGCAGGATCGCGAGGACCTCTTGTCCTCCGATCACCTGCACTGTTTGCCTATAGGTGCTAGCAGCCTCCCTAAGCCGACCCTGGAGCATGTGTAGTCGGGCCAGCAGGGTGAGGCTTCTCAGTTGCATACACAGATGGCCCGAGCTATGCGCGGGGGCAACAGTCGCCACGAGCAAGCCTTCACTCCGGGGTGTGACATCCCCGCTGACTAGGTAGGCCTGAGCCGCAGACGCTAGAGCAATCGAACGCCAGAGCCTCTCCGTCTCTGGCAGCAGGTCCAATGCCTGGTATGCGAAGGCGACATGACGTGCTGGATCACCCGTATGGCGGATAATGTTGCCGCGGACCAGCGCCATCTGGCCCTGAATGGTCCGAACCTGCTCAACAGGTGTGTTGGACTCAAGGCTGCGCTCGGCATCCTGCAAGCGGGCTTGGGCTCCCTCTAACTGATGGGTGACCACCAGCATGCAGGCATAGATGGTACAGAGGCGGGGACGTGTGCGCACCAGTATCTCAGGCAGACTCTTCAGCCAGCCGAGCACCGTGTGAGCTTGCCCCCAACCTGACACTACCAGGCCATGTTGTTCGATCAAATTGGTAGCACGCTCCAGATCGGGGGCTGCCAGCGCATGCTGCACTGCTTCGACGAGGAGTCCCTGCCGCTGGTACCAGATGCTGGCTCGACAGTGTAATGCGGGCAGCAGTTCAGGCTCTGTTTGCTGCAGGCGGTTGCGCAACACTTGAGCAAACAGATGGTGGTAGCGGTACCAGCCGCGCTCGTCGTCCAACGAGACCACGAACAGATTGGCGCGGTCCAGGGCTTCCAACACAGCCTGACCATATCCCCCCTCGCCCTGCTGGTCCCCCGTCACTGCCTCACAGAGCGGGCCGCAGAGGCGCTCTAGGATACAGGTGTGCAGCAGAAATGATTGCACAGCTTCAGATTGCTGGGCGAGCACCTCTTGGCACAGATAGTCTAGCACGAAGCGATGACTGCCGCTGAAGCCCGCCACAAACCCAGCGACATCAGGACGCTGTTGCAAGGAGAGCGCGGCGAACTGCAGTCCTGCCACCCAGCCCTCTGTCTGGCTCTGCAAGGCCATAGTGTCCTCCTCGGCCAACTCTAATCCGGGCACGGTACACAGAAATGCACTGACCTCCCAGGTGTCGAAGCGTAACTGGGCGGCACGCAGTTCGCTGAGTTGCCCCCGCGCTCGTAGTCGCGCCAGTGGTAGCGGGGGGTCAGTGCGCGTGGAGAGGATCACATGCATCTGAGGGGGCAGGTGCTCCAACAGAAAAGTGAGCGCGTGATGAATGAACTCAGCCTCAATGAGATGGTAGTCATCCAACACCAGAGCGAAGTCGTCGAGCTTCCGACTTGCCACGTCGTTGATGAGTTTCGTCAGCACACTCTCCGCAGGGACGGGGTGCGAGACGTGCAGTAGTGCCAGTGCAGTAGTGCCAATGTGGGGGTCAAGCCTCTGCAGGGCGGCAATCACGTAGCGCAGAAAGCGGCTGGGGTCATTATCCTGCTCATCCACAGACAGCCAGGCCACCGGTGGCCCGCCTTGGGCGAACCATTGGGTTAGCAGGGTGGTTTTGCCAAAGCCAGCGGGTGCTGAGATGAGGATCAAGGCATGCTCCATAGCTTGGCTGAGTCGCTCGGTCAGGTGGGGGCGGGAGACGAGCTGCTGGCGCGGACGCGGCACGTAGAGCTTGGTGCTCAGTAGAAGTTCACCTTGCTGCTGAGGATTCGTGGGCACGACAGTGTCGACCTGGAGGTGTGCAAGTGTGCTCGCCAGAATAGGGGGTCTGGACAACTGGGCCACCGTTAGTTCCTCTGGTCCCTGCTGGCTGCTATGCATCTGCGCTTGGTGCTCAGCAGAGCGTGCCTGAAGTAGCTGTGCCACCTGTTCAAGCCGAGCCAAGCTGAGGGCAGCGGTCTTGCCCAGATACGTCTTGCTGCGCTTGTCACCCACAGCGAGGCAGGCATACCAGTAGCGGTCCCCACGCTGCTTGGCTTCCTTGCGTGCGATGTAATGGCCCGCCCGACCCCAGAAGGCAAACGAGCAGACGTGATCGAGCCAGACAAACCAGTCAGGACTGTCCGGTACAATATTTAGCGGACCGCTGTCACGGCTCTCAGAAAGCGTGTAGGCCTGGGTCGTGCCAGACCAGGCAAGGGTGTAGGTGGGGACTTTCGGCATCAGACCTCCCTGGTGAACTACTCCAACGCGTTCGCCCTCAACAGGAGTGTACCCAACATCGCTGTATGTTCTTTAGTATACCTTGTGGACATAAATCACACAAGAGAGACAACCTACTGGGGCTGTTGCAGGATCGAGAAGAAAATGGTGCGGTGCTCCAGAGAGCTGTTTAGCTTCCTGCTGTCCCTGCGGCCAATACTTGCCGCTGTGCAACTTTGCGAGTCTGGCTAGCTACATAGGTGCAGATGAGCGTGATACTGGCTAGCAGGATGAGGTAGAGGGCAATGGGCCAAGGAAACCAGAGTGGGGACTGGGCCAGCTACAACAGGTTGAGCGTCCTAGCTTTGATGACCGCCTGAGTACGGCTCTGCACCCCCAATTTGCCACAGATGTCATACACGTACTTTTTGATTGTGCCCACACTGAGCACCAAACGCTGAGCTATCTGGCGGTTGGATGCTCCCTGCGTCAGCAGGCGCAGCACCTCGCGCTCGCGAGGGGTGAGCGGTTCTATGAGCTGGTCGGAGCGCACATCCTGCTGATAGCCACCCGCCTCTGTCTGTTCACCCAAGGCCCCCAGCAGCCTCGCCAGATAACTCGGCGCTATGCCCTGAGCAGAAGCACGTCTCAGCAACGCGACTAGTGGCGTACCTTCATCGAGAAAGATGCGCATATAGCCCTCCGGTTCGGCAAGCAGGAGCGCACGTTCCAGTGCCATCAATGCCCTCGTGTGCTCCCCTTGTACCTGCAAGGCCAGCGCTTGCAGGATGAGCAGTTCAATGACACTACTCATGCGTGCCTTGCGCTCTGCCTGCTCACGCAACCGCTCCAGGAACTCCAGCACCTGAGCTAGCAAGCCCTGCGTTCTGCTACTGGCTTGACGTGTTGGCAATTCTCGCTCCTGGGCAATATACACCCGTACCAGAGTCAGGTACTCCTGCTCACGTAGATAGTTCGGCTCATCATCTTGCAGAGAGAGATCACACTGCTCTGCCCATCGGCTGGCTGCGGCTAGGTTGCCACGAGCTAACTCCACCTGCGCTCGTATCGCCAGCCCACAGGCGACGAGCCAGGGAACGAAGTGACGCTGATGAGCCGTCTGCATGAAGGCGTCCAGGGTGGCCAGTGCCCTGCTGTAGTCGCCGCGTGCCTGTTGTAGGCGTGCTAGAGTTATATAGCCCAACGTGACCATATCGGCATCTACCGCCAGCGTCCCTTCCATCAGCCCCATGCCTTGTGCTAGATGGCCTTCAGCGGCATCTAGATCGTTCCACTCGCGTAGCAGGTCTGCTAAGCTGAAGTAGTAACCTGGGCCACCAGTCAGAACCTGGAGAAACTCTTGTCCTCCGATCACCTGTACTGCCTGCTTATAGGTGTCTGCGGCTCGGTGAAGTCGACCTTGCAGACCTTGCAGCCGGGCTAGCAGAGTGAGACTTCTCAGGAGCAGAAACAAGTTGCCCAAAGTGTGTGCAGGAGCAACGGTTGCTGCAAGCAAGCCTTCACTCTCGGGAGAGACATCTCCACTCACCTGATAGCCCTGGGCCACGGACACCATGGTGGCTGCACGTGAAAGCACCGCCGTTTCTGGCAGCAAGGCAAGCGCCTGGTGCGAGAGGGCGACACTGGTCACGAGATCACCGAAGTAGAGGGCGATGTATGAACGGACTGTGGCTACTTGACCTTGGATGGTCCGAACCTGCTCAACAGGGGTATCGGCCCCAAGACCGTGTTCGACATCCTGCAGGCGAGCTTCGGCTGCCTCTAATTGATGGCTGGCTACCAGGGGGAGAGCATGGATGATACAGAGGAGAGGACGTATGCGCACTAAAGCATCAGGCAGGCTCTTCAGCCAGCCAAGTACCGTGTGAATCTGCCCCCAACCTAACACTACTAGGGCATGTTGTTCGATCAAATCGGCAGCACGTTCACTATTGGAAGATGCCAGTGCATGCTGCACCGCCTCGACGACGAGTCCCTGCTGCTCATACCACAGGCTCGCCCGACCGTGTAGTTCGGGAATCAGGCCAGGCTCTGTCTGATGCAGGCGGTTGCGCAATACTTCGGCAAACAAATGATGGTAGCGGTACCAGTCTCGCTCGTCGTCCAGGGAGACCACGAACACATTCGCACGCTCTAAGGCTTCCAACATGGCTTGGCCATATTCCCCCTCGCTCTGCTGGCCTCTAGTCACTGCATCACAGAGCGCCCCGCATAGTCGCTCTAGGATGCAGGTGTGCAACAGAAATGACTGTACCTCCGCTGACTGCCGTGAGAGCACCTCTTGACACAGATAGTCTAGCACGAAGCGGTGACTGCCGCTGAAGCCTGCCACAAACCCAGCGACATCGCTCCGCTGGCGCAAGGAGAGCGCGGCGAACTGCAGTCCTGCCACCCAGCCCTCTGTCTGGCTCTGCAAGGTCGCAATGTCCTGGGCCGCAAGCTCTAGTCCGATCGCAGTACGCAGAAACGCACTGACTTCCGAGGCATCGAAGCGTAACTGGGCGGCACGCAGTTCACTGAGTTGGCCTCGCGCTCGCAACCGTGCTAGTGGCAACGGGGGGTCGGCACGTGCGGACAGGACTAGATGCATCTGAGGGGGCAGGTGCTCCAACAGAAAGGCGATCGCCTGGTGAATAGATTCAGCTTCGATGAGGTGGTAGTCATCCAATACCAGAGCGAAGTTGCCCAGTTCACGGCTGACTATGTCGTTGATGAGCATCGCTAGCACGGTCTCGGCTGGGATGGGCTGGGGAGTGTGTAACAATGCTACTGTGCTGGTGCCGATGCGGGGGTCAAGCCTCTGCAGCGCAGCAATTACGTAGGAGAGAAAACGGCTGGGGTCATTGTCCTGCGCATCCAGTGACAACCAAGCTACGGGTGGACCGTCTTGAGCAAGCCATTGGGCTAGCAGGGTGGTTTTGCCCACGGGATGCGCAACGAGCAGCTAAGCTGTAGCAAGCAAAGATAGAAATGTGCCTCTTTGAGAGAGGAAAAGCAATCCATTCTCTCAAGGAGGTACATATGACCAGTATCACCGATGGATCAATACGTATCCAAACCTCTGC